>CACOSU010000001.1 GCA_902629935.1 uncultured Pelagibacteraceae bacterium
AAGATATTAAAATTGACAATGTTATTAATCAAAATGTTAATAAGATTTTGAGTAATGTAATTTTAAAAAAAGATAATTTGCAAAATAAAATTTATTTTAAAAATTTATTAAATAAAGCAATCAAAAGTTACGCTGGATAAATCATTTTTTTTGGATTAACTATCTTATTATAGTCTTTTTCTTTTATTAATCCTGTTTTTAAGGTTTCCTCTTTTAAAGTTGTATTATTTTTGAGTGCAGTTTTTGCTATTTCTGCTGCATTATCATATCCTATATGAGGAGCTAGAGCTGTTACTAACATTAATGAATTGTCCAAGTGTTCTTGAATTTTCTTTTTATTAGCCTTTATTCCTTTAACACAGTACATAGAAAAATTTTTTGTACTGTCAGCAATTAAATCAATAGATTGTAAAATATTATGAGCAATCAATGGTTTAAAAACATTTAGTTCAAAATGACCATGAGATCCTGCCATGGTAATACCATTATGATTTCCTATAACTTTAACACAAACCATTGTTACTGCTTCACATTGGGTTGGATTTACTTTTCCAGGCATAATTGATGAGCCTGGTTCGTTTTCAGGTAAAATTAATTCACCATATCCAGCTCTTGGTCCAGAACCCAAAAAACGAATATCATTCGATATTTTCATTAACGCAACTGCACATGTATTTAAAGCACCAGAAAAATTTACAATTGCATCATGAGCTGCAAGCTCAGCAAATTTATTTGGAGCTGGTTTAAATTTAATTTTTGTGAATTTAGCAATTTCTTTTACAATTTTTTTATCAAAATTTTTCTTTGAATTTATTCCAGTGCCAACCGCTGTACCTCCTTGGGCAAGAAATAGTATTTCTTTTAATGCATATTCTATTCTTTCAATACTTTTTTTAACTTGGAAATGGTATCCTGAAAATTCTTGTCCAAGAGATAATGGGGTTGCATCTTGAAGATGAGTTCTTCCAATTTTTACTATATTTTTAAATTCACTAGATTTTCTTTTTAACTCTTTTTCTAAAATTTTTAAGCTTGGTAGCATTTTAGAAATAGTCTCTTTAGCAACAGAGATATGCATTGCAGTTGGAAAAACATCATTTGTAGATTGGGATTTATTTACATGGTCATTTGGATGAACTGGCTTCTTAGTTCCTTTCTTACCCCCTAATATTTCTATTGCTCTATTAGCAATAACCTCGTTTACATTCATATTTGTTTGAGTGCCCGAACCTGTTTGCCAAACTTTTAGGGGGAAATTCTCATCTAGTTTGCCCTTGATAATTTCATCTGATGCTTTGATTATTGCTTTAGAAATTCTACCATCTATCAATTTGTCTTTTGCATGAACTATTGCAGCTGATCTTTTGATGATTGCAATTGATTTAATGATTGAAATATTAACTAAAATTTTACCTATATTAAAAAATTTATTAGATCTTTGAGTAGATGCACCCCAATACTTATCATTCGGGACATTTATGCTTCCAATACTGTCAAATTCTTTTCTTAATTTCATTGATAAATTTTAAGTAACAAATAATTATTAACATACAATAAATTTTTAAAAACATACAGGAGCATTATGTCGAATTTTAGTAAAGTAGGCACTTTCATGAAAACTTTTGGTCAGGAAGTTAAAACTAAACCATCATTTAGTAATGAAAAAATAAATAAATTAAGAATAGATCTCATTAAAGAGGAATTAGAGGAGCTAACAGAAGCTATGAATAATAAGGATTTATTGGAAGTAGCTGATGCGCTTACTGATATATTATATGTAACTTATGGAGCAGGGCATGCATTTGGAATAGATTTAGATAAATGTTTTGATGAGGTTCAAAATTCTAATATGAGCAAGTTAGGTGAAAATGGAAAACCAATTTACAACGATTCTGGAAAAGTTATGAAAGGTCCAAACTATTTTAAACCTGACCTATCTAAATTCGTAAATTAGATTTCTAATTTAAAGTCAACTGCAGGGACGCTGTGAGTAATACTTCCAACAGAAATTCTATCTACTCCAGTAGAAGCAATGGCTTTTACATTTTTTATGTTAACATTGCCAGAGGCTTCAGTTTCATAAAGTTTTTTTGCAATTTTGACACCTTTTCTTAAATTTTTAATACTCATATTATCTAGTAGAAGTGTATTAAATTTTAGACCCAAAATAGATTTAAGCTGTTGGATTGTATCAACTTCAACTGTTATTTTTTTTCCTTTTTTATTTTTAATTGCATTTATAACTAAACTTTTTAAATCTGAACTTGCTATATGATTATCTTTTATTAAATATTCATCGCTTAAATTGAACCTATGATTTGTTCCACCACCTAATTTTACCGCATACTTTTGTATAACTCTTAAATTTGGAATTGTTTTCCTAGTACAACAAATTTTAGTTTTTTTTCCAGCCAATTTTACAAATTGGTTTGTTTTAGTCGCTATTCCAGAAATATGAGATAAGAAATTTAAGGCAACTCTTTCCGCAATTAAAATATTTTTTGCTTTACCTTTAATGAGAGCCACTAAGCTCCCTTTTTTAGTTTTAGAACCATCTTTTTTTTTAATAATAAATTTAATTTTATTATCAATTAGTGAAAAAGTTTGTTTTACGAATAACAATCCTCCAACAATTGCACTTTGATTTGATATTAATTTAACTACTACTGTTTTATTATTATCAATTAGACTTGATGTTATATCTCCTGAGGGATAAAGATCTTCGTTTAAAGCTAGTTTGACTGTACCTCGTATAAATTCTTTACTGAGTTTAATTTTTGACACTTAGTTATCTGCCAATTGCAGCCATTCTTTCAACAGGGATTCTTGCTTTTTCGATTGTTTCTTTATCCATTATTATTTCGCCAGTTTCATTTTCTAAACAATCTAATATTTTTGGAAGAGTGATTTTTTTCATATGTGGGCAAAGGTTACATGGTCTAATGAATTCTACATTTGGATTTTCAACTTGAATGTTGTCACTCATTGAGCACTCAGTAACCATCATAACTTTTTTAGGTTGATTGTTTTTAACATAATCAATCATGCCACCAGTTGATCCGGCAAAGTCACTTGCCTTGATTACTTCTGGAGGACATTCTGGATGTGCTATGATTTTAATGCCAGGGTTATTTTTTCTAATATCATGTATTTCTTTTTCATTAAATTGGTCGTGAACCATGCATATCCCCTTCCAAGCAATAATTTCTACATTTGTTTGAGAAGCAACATATTTTGCTAGGTAGTCGTCTGGTAAAAATATAACTTTTTTAACACCTAAAGACTCTACTATTTTAACTGCATTTGCAGATGTACAACAAATGTCTGTTTCAGCTTTAACATCAGCTGAGGTGTTTACGTATGAAACAACAGGGACACCTGGATATTTTTCTTTTAGAAGTCTTACGTCTTTACCTGTTACAGAAGATGATAGTGAACAACCTGCGCCCATATCAGGAAGTAAAACTTTTTTTTCTGGACTCATCAATTTTGAAGTTTCTGCCATGAAATGAACTCCTGCCATAACAATTATATCTGCGCTCGTTTTTGATGCTTCTATCGCAAGAGCTAAAGAGTCAGCAGCAACATCTGATATTCCATGATAAATTTCAGGAGTTTGATAATTATGTGCAAGAATGATTGCATTCTTTTCTTTTTTTAATTGATTAATCCGATGAATATATGGCGCATGTACAGACCACTCTATCTCTGGCATTATTTTTGAAATCTTTTGATAAATAGGATCTGTTGCTTTTCTTATTTCTTGTGTAAATTCCATGACGTTTTTTACCAATTTGAATGATGATTGTCATTCATTTATTATGGGGCATATTGCGGTCGTGCTGAAATTGGTAGACAGGCACGGTTGAGGGCCGTGTGGACTTTGTCCATGAGAGTTCGAGTCTCTCCGACCGCACCAAATTAATTCATTTTAATTGATCCAGTCAGGTTTTCTAATGCTTATGGAGGCTTGCTTAGTTTTAAAATTTACTTTTTCATTAAAATTTTTATCTAAAAATTTGATTAAAGCGAAAGGGTAGTCATTATCAATTAATACCTTTCCTACCTCTATTTCGTTATTATAAATACTTTCCCCTTCATAAAGTTTTCCATTAATTACACTTATTGGAAAAAGTCTTTTTGAAAGTTTATTTTTTAGTTTTATCCTTGCTGTGTTTTCTTGTCCTACATAGCAGCCTTTTTTAAAATCTATTCCATTTAATTCCTCAAAATTGCACTCAATTCCAAATAATTTATTTTGTAATTTATTTAAATCTTTTGGGACTATTCCTAGTTTATGGCTTAACGAATAATAGTCATTCAAGTTTGCATTATGAAGATCGAGTTTTTTCAAGGATAAATAAAGTTTTTCTAGATTAATTATTAATCTAGCACCGAGTCGTTTATTTCTTGGATCTAAAAATATTGGATCTTCTCTATATTTAATTGTGTATCCAGGTTGATCTTTTGCTTCATCAAAAGTTAAGAATTTTTCATGAGAAAAGGCTGCTACAACAAATTCGTTACTTAAATTAAGAATTTCAACTTTTGATCTTAGCTTATATAAAGATAATTGTTTGAATAACTCCTCTACCTGAGGTTTTTCACAATCTAGAATATATCCAGACTTATGTTTTGCGATTATAAATTCATATAAAAATTTGCCTTGGGGTGTAAGCAATGAACCAAAACAAGTTTTTACATCGCTTACTTTGTTTATATCGTTACTGATAAGATTTTGAAGAAACTCTTTTGAATCTTCTCCATTAATATAAAGAATTGCTCTGTCATCTAAAATATAAACGTTTTTATTATTCATAATTGATTAATTATAGAATGTAATATAATAACATTTTTTTAAAATGTTAGATCTTATAATTAAAAATGGACAATGCTACATCGATGGTGAATTAAAAGATGTTGATGTTGCTATAAAAGATGGAAAAATTCAGCAGATTGGTCAAATTTCAGAACAAGCAAAAGAGACAATAAATGCAGAAGGCCATATAGTATTGCCTGGCTGTATAGATACCCAAACACATTTTAGAGAACCTGGATCAACTGATACGGAGGATCTTCATTCAGGAAGTAGAGCGGCTATTGCAGGAGGAATAACCAGTGTATTTGAAATGCCAAATACCAATCCGCCAACAGCTAATATGAAAGAGTTTCAAAGAAAGTTAGATCTTGCTAAAAATAGAATGTATTGCAACTATGCTTTTTATTTTGGAGCAACAGCAGATAATGCAGATGATTTGGCAAGCCTTCAAGGTTTAGAAGGGTGCTGTGGAATTAAGCTTTTTGCAGGATCATCAACTGGAAATCTGTTAGTTGCTGAAGAAGATGACATAAATAAGGTTTTTCAAAATGCATCAAAAGTCGTAGCAGTTCATTCTGAAGATGAGGCAATTTTGAAAGTTAACAAAAAATTAATTAAAGATGGTGACGTACATACTCATCCTGTATGGAGAAGTGCAGAATGTGCTATAGCATCTACTAGAAGAATTGTTAGAATTGCAGAAAAGCATAATAAAAAAGCTCATGTTCTTCATATTACTACAAAAGAAGAAATAGATTTCTTATCTCAACATAAAGGAAATATTACGTTTGAGATCACCCCACAACATTTAACTCTATATGCTCCAGATTGTTATGACAAACTTGGAACTTATGCTCAGATGAACCCACCATTAAGAGATAAATCTCATTATGACAGATTGTGGTATGGAGTGAGAAATAATTTTAATGATACCATTGGATCTGATCACGCTCCTCATTTAAAAGAAAATAAAGATAAGTTATATCCAAATACTCCTTCTGGTATGCCAGGAGTTCAAACATTAATGCCAGTGATGTTAAATCATATTAATGATGGAAAATTATCTCTCAACCAATTGATGAACTTTGTTTGTGAAAATCCAGTAAAGATTTTTGGAATAAAAAATAAAGGATTTATTAAAGAAGGTTATGATGCAGACTTTACAATTGTTGATATGAATAAAACAATTGAAATTAAAAATGAAAATATAGAAAGTAAATGCAAATGGTCACCATTCAACGGTTTTAAATTTAAAGGAACACCCACACATACAATAATTGCTGGAAAAATAAAAATGCAGGAAGGGAAAATTTTAGGTGATCCTGATGGAACACCATTACAGTTTAGTTAAGCTTTGCAGTAAAACTATTTACAAGTATCACACCAATTACAATTAAGAATAATCCCAAAATTACTTGCCAAGTTAAGGTTTGTTTAAAAAATATATATCCAAGAATTGCAATTGTAAAAATTCCAAGACCACTCCATGTTGCATACATAATGGCGATGGGAATTTTATCTGCTACAAAAGTTAACAAATAGAATGCACAAAGATAAAAGAATGCAAGAGCAGCTGTTGGGATTAGTTTTGTAAAATTTTGAGTTAGAGGCAATAACATTGTACCAGCAACTTCAAAAAATACTGCTCCTGCAAGAAAAAAATATGTTTTAATCATTGTTTAAAATTTTATGTTTAATTAAATCCTCTTTTATTTCAGTTAATATTGCTGGATCATCTATTGTAGGCGGCACTTTATAGACCTCTTTATCCGCAATTTTTCTTATTGTTCCTCTTAAAATTTTACCCGATCTTGTTTTGGGTAATCTTTTAATAACAATTACAACTTTAAACGCAGCAACAGGGCCAATTTTATCTCTAACCATTTGTACACATTCTTTACAAATAGTGTCATGATCTTTATCAACTCCAGACTTTAAAACTACCAATCCAATAGGCAGCTGACCTTTTAATTTATCTGCAATTCCAAGCACCGCGCACTCAGCAACAGATTGATGTTCTGATAATACTTCTTCGATAGCACCAGTGGACAATCTATGACCTGCTACATTAATAATATCATCTGTTCTAGACATGATCCATATATAACCATCATCATCTATATGACCTGCATCATATGTTTGATAGTAACCCTCATAATTAGACATATAGTTTTCTTTATATCTTTGATCTGCATTCCATAATGTTGGAAATGTACCCGGAGGCAAAGGAAGTTTTACAACGATGTCTCCCATTTCGTTTGGTTTTGCTAATGATTGATCTGGTTTAATAATTTTTACATCGTATCCAGGTACAGCTTTACATGCTGAACCATATTTAGTTTTCATCATTTCAATACCAGTACAATTTGAGCTTATTGCCCAGCTAGTTTCTGTTTGCCACCAATGATCTATAACAGGAACTTTTAGTAAATTCTCAGCCCATTTAATTGTATCTGGATCTGCTCTTTCCCCTGCAAGAAACAAACTTTCGAAACTGCTCAAATCATATTTTGAGAAAAATTTACCTTCAGGGTCTTCTTTCTTAATCGCTCTAAAAGCTGTTGGAGCTGTAAAAAGAGACTTTACTTTATAGTCAGAAATTATTTTCCAAAAGGCACCAGCATCAGGTGTACCTACAGGCTTGCCTTCAAACAAAACTGTAGTACATCCTTTGAATAATGGAGCATAAACAATATAAGAGTGTCCAACAATCCATCCAATATCACTTGCAGACCACCAAATATCATCAATATCAATGTTATAAATATTTTTCATAGTCCATTTAAGAGCAACAACATGACCGCCAATGTCCCTGACTATTCCTTTAGGTGTTCCAGTTGTTCCTGACGTATATAAAATATACGCAAACTCATTTGAGTTCATCTCAACACAATCTGCATTTTTAGCATTTGATACAGCCTCATCCCAACTAATCTCATTTGGAGTATTTAGCTCAACTTCATGACCAGGCCTTTGAAATAAAATCGTCTTTGAAATTTTATGGCCAGCTATTTTTATTGCTTCATCTACAAGAGGTTTGTATTCTACTGTTCTCCCAGGTTCAAATCCACATGATGCAGTCACTAATAATTTTGCTTTACTGTCATCTATTCTGCTTGCAAGCTCATTTGATGCAAATCCACCAAAGACTACCGAGTGTATTGCTCCTATTCTAGCACAAGCAAGCATCGCAACCACTGCTTCTGGTATCATTGGCATATAAATAATTACTCGATCGCCCTTATTGACACCTTGAGCTCTCAAAACACCAGCAAATTTTGAAACCTTTAACCTTAGTTCCTCATAAGTGAATTGACTTTTGTTGCCTGTTATAGGACTGTCATATATTAATGCAGTTTTTTGTCCCCTACCTTGGTCAATATGAATGTCTAAAGCATTATAACAAGTGTTAGTCACTCCATCTTCGTACCATTTGTAGAAGGGAGGGTTAGATTTGTTCAAAATTTTTGTTGGTTTTTTAAACCAAAAGATATCTTCCGAGGCTTCTTGCCAAAATTTTTCTGGATTTTTTAATGAATAGTCATAAATTTCTTGTAGTTTCTTAGACATATAGATTTGATTCGAATTCCCTATTTTTTTTGATTTTTAACTTATAAATTGTATTTAATTTTAAAAATTAAGTAAAATCAATGAGAATTAGTCGCAATTAAGTCTTCATTTATCTAATTTAATTTGCTATTTAACACGAACTTTGGCTTAGGGAAACTTAAGTCTAGTTTATATAAACTAAAAATAAAAACTAACGAAGAGGGAGTTTTTTATGAAAAAACTTAAATTGTTTGCTTTAGCAGCTATGGCCTTGATAGGTTTTTCGGGTATAGCTATTGCAGCAGACGCAACGATGTTGAGCCAAGATGACTTCGTAGGAATTTCATTCTGGGTTATCTCTATGGGGATGTTAGCAGCTACTGCTTTCTTTTTCATGGAAGCGGGCAATGTCGCATCAGGCTGGAGAACATCAGTTATTGTTGCTGGTCTAGTAACTGGTATTGCATTCATACACTACATGTACATGAGAGAAGTATGGGTTAGTACTGGAGACTCACCAACTGTTTACAGATACATTGACTGGTTAATCACTGTGCCATTACAGATGGTAGAATTCTATTTAATTCTAGCAGCTATTGGTAAAGCAAACTCTGGAATGTTCTGGAGATTGTTAATTGGTTCATTAGTAATGCTAATCGGTGGATACTTAGGTGAAGCAGGATATATTAATGCTACATTAGGTTTCATCATCGGAATGGCAGGTTGGGTATACATTCTTTATGAAGTATTCTCAGGTGAAGCTGGTAAAGCTGCATCGAAGAGTGGTAATAAGGCTCTTGTAACTGCATTCGGAGCAATGAGAATGATTGTTACAGTAGGTTGGGCGATTTATCCATTAGGTTATGTATTTGGTTACCTAACTGGTGGTGTAGACGCTGACTCACTAAACGTCGTTTACAACTTAGCTGACTTCATTAACAAAATTGCATTCGGTCTAGTAATTTGGGCTGCTGCAACTAGTTCAAGCGGAAGAAGAGCTAAGTAATAAGCTTTTAAAAAAATAAATTAAGGGCAGGTATTTTTTTTAATACTTGCCCTTTTTTTTTGTAAATTTTAAAAGATAAAAAGCTTAAATTAACATTTCAGCAAGTTTTTAGATACTTGTTCTAAATTATTAAGTGTTTATATATGTTTAATGACTAAAATCATATACAACACCCACGACAATAAAACCCATACCATTGATGTACAAAATGGATTAACTGTCATGGAAGGTGCAGTTCAAAATGATATACCAGGCATTGATGCGGACTGTGGTGGAGGAATGGCTTGTGCTACATGTCATGTGTATGTGGATGAAAATTGGGTTGAGAAACTTCCACAAAAAGATGATGGCGAGGAAGACATGTTAGATATGGCATTTGAACCAAAAAAAAATAGTAGATTAAGTTGCCAGATAATTGTTTCGGATGAATTAGATGGTTTAGTTGTAAATATTCCGTCAAAGCAAAGTTAAATTATGATAAAAACAGATGCATTAATAATTGGAGCAGGACCAACAGGTTTGTTTACTGCACATCAACTTAAACTAATTGGCTTGGACTGTGAGATAGTAGATAATTTGGATAAAATTGGTGGACAGTGCATTGAGCTATATCCAGATAAACCAATTTATGACATACCAGCTGTGCCCGAATGCACAGGAGAAGAGCTTACAAATAATTTAATTAATCAAATTAAACCCTTTAATATTAAAACTCACTTAGGAGAAAGAGTCGATGAAGTTAAAAAAGATGGTGAGCATTGGTTTGTAAAAACAAATTTAGGTAAAACTTTTTTAACTCCAAATGTTATAATTGCTGGAGGAGTAGGTTCTTTTGAACCTCGAAAATTTTCTCCAAAAGAATGTGAAAAATATGAGAATAAATCAATATTTTACTCTGTAAAAGATAAAACAATATTTGAAGGAAAAACAGTTTCAATATTTGGAGGAGGGGATAGTGCTTTAGATTGGGCAGTAGAGCTATCAAAGTCATCTAAAGTAAATTTAATACACAGGCGTGACGATTTTAGAGGTGCACAAGCAACTGTTGATAAAGTTCATGAGCTTGCTAAATCTGGAAAAATTAATCTATATACAAAATATCAACTTACAAATGTACATGGAGGAGATAATTTAGAAAGTATAGAGATAAAACATGACAGTGAAGAAGTTAAAACTATTAAGACAGATTTTATTCTTGGGTTTTTTGGTTTAATTATGCAACTTGGTCCAATTGCAGATTGGGGACTTAGCATTGATAAAAAAACAGTAACTGTTGACACAGAAAAATTTGAGACCAATCAAAAAGGAATTTATGCTGTTGGAGATATATGTTCTTACCCTGGAAAATTAAAATTAATTTTATCAGGATTCCACGAAGGTGCTTTGGCAGCTAGGGCTTGTTTTAAATTAGCAAGACCCAATGAAAAATATAGATTTGAATTTACAACATCTTCTAAAACAATTAAAGACAGACTCGGTGTAAAAAGTGATTGAGCTATTCTCGGCCAATACGCCTAATGGGTGGAAAATTAGTATTATGCTAGAGGAGATAGGCTATAAATACAAAGTTACCAAAGTTGATATTGGTAATGATGAACAGTTCAAACCAGATTTTTTAAAGATAAGCCCTTTTGGAAAAATACCAGTAATCATTGATCATGATAATAATGAGAGTATTTTCGAGTCAGGTGCAATACTTATATATCTTGGCGATAAAAGTAACAAATTTTATAACAAAAAAGATAGAACTATTATTAATCAATGGTTGATGGCACAGATGGGTACTGTTGGCCCAATGATAGGTCAACATCACCAGTTTCATCATTATAATCCTGGCAAAAGTGAATTTGGTGAGGAAAGATATTTTAAGATTACTAAAAGGATTTACGGAGAATTAGATGCTAGATTAAATAAATCGCAATTTCTTGCTGGTCCTGATTATACAATTGCTGATATTGCAACATGGCCTTGGATGGCAAGACATGAGTGGCACGACATAGGATTAAAGAATTATAAAAACTTGTCTAGATGGTATTTAGAAATAGCAGAACGTGAAGCTGTTGTTAAAGGTTATAATTTTATGGAAATGAATGCTAAAATACCAAAAATTTAAATTTTTATCCAAAAAATCTGTAAAGTGTGCTTAGAATTCCATAACCTGAGAACTCAATAGCAACAATAACAATTATTATTAAAATTAATTTTTTATTCATTTTAAGAACAAATATAGTAATAAAATTATCCAGAAAAAGGGATAGTAAAAATAAATATATTTCTTAGCAAAAAGAAAAGAAATTGAATTTTTTTTAGATGTTTTTTTTCTCATTTAGTCGTCAGCATGAACTTTTTCATCTTTTTCGTGTTTTTCTTGCGCTGCTATTGTGTATTTGGCAACAGGTCTTGCCATTAATCTTTTTAATCCAATTGGTTCTGCCGTATCTAAACAATAACCATAAGTATCTTCCCTGATTCTTCTTAATGCTTTATCAATCTCTGATATTAATTTAATCTGTCTATTAATTGCTTTCATTTCTACATTGCTATCAATGTAGGAGTTTGCTTGGTCTACAATGTCAGCAGAAATATTATTATCATCCATGCTACCATTATAAAGCGCTTCATTATTAGCTTTAATTAATTCTTTTTTCCACTCAGTTAGTCTCATTCTGAAAAATACTTTATGTTTTTCACACATATATTTTTCAGTATCTTTTGGAATATAAGTTTTTGAAATTTTTATAGGTGTCTTTGTAACAACTTTAGTTGCAGTTAGTTTTGACTTTTTTACAACTTTAGTTTTTGGTTTTGATACTTTTTTCTTTGCTTTAGCAGTCTTTGGCATAGCTTTATTTTAATCGCCCGCAGTATATTCAGCAAATTAGGGGTGTCAAGCAAGCTTAATTGATATAAATATTTGTAAATGACCATTAATAACAAAAATATTGATAATGTTTTTTATATTTTTGTTACAGCTCATCTAATTTTCTGGACTTTGATTCCATCACTTACAAATCATAATTTACCACTTGATACAATTGAAGCTTTAGCCTGGGGCAGTAATTTAGATTGGGGTTTTAATAAACATCCACCTATGAGTGCTTTTTTTCCAGAAATCTTTTATCAAATTTTTGGCTCTCGCGACTGGGCTTATTATTTATTAAGTCAAATTTTTGTTATTATTTCTTTTTATTATGTTTTTAAATTTTCAAACGAAATATTTAAAAATAAATTATTAGGTTTAATTTCTCTATTATTAATAGAAACTATTTATTTTTATAATTTCACAACACCAGAATTTAATGTAAATGTTTGCCAATTACCTTTTTGGTCTTTAACAGTTTATTACTCATGGAAAATTTATTCTGGAAGAGAAGTAAAATTTTTAGATTGTTTTTTAGTAGGTTTGTTTGCAGCTTTGGGTTTTTTATCTAAATATCTATTTATTTATCTATTAGTTTCAATTGATATTTTATTTATATATTTAATTTTTTATAAACAAGAGAGAAGTTTTGATTTTAAATATTTAATTACTTTAGAAGTTTTCTTTGTAGCTTTAGTTCCACATTTAATTTGGTTAAATAATAATGAGTTTATCACAATCACTTACGGATTAGCCAGAACAGGCTTAGAACAATCTAGCTTTGTAGATCATATTAAATTTCCAGTAATCTTTATATTAAAACAAATAGGAATTTTAATTCCTTTTTTTATATTATCTTGGTTATTAATTAAAAAAATTATTTTAAATATTAATTTTAGAGACAAAAAATTACTTTTTTTATTAGCGATAAATGTTTTACCTATTTTTTTAATGTTTTTGACTTCATTGATTACTGGATCAAAAATTAGAACAATGTGGATGACACCTTTTTACTTATTTTTTGGAAGCTTAATTGTTTATTTGTTTCAAGCTCAAATTAATCTAAAAAAACTAAAACCATTTATGATTGGATTTGTTTTCTTTTTCTTTTTATCTCCAGCACTTTATGCTTATGTATCAATTTCAAAAGATGATAAGAGAACAGATTATCTAGGTAAAGAAATTGCAATAAAAACCCAATATGCTTGGGATAAACAATTTAATTCAACAATAAATGTTGTTTTAGGTGATGAATGGAGTGCTGGAAATTTATCATATCATTTAAAATCTAGACCAGTTTGGCAAGGTTTTGTTACAAGAGAAAAGTTAGATCAATTGCAGGATTATATGTGTCTTGATAATATTTGTGTAGGATCAAGATAGATGAAATACATAATTTTAATTCCAATTTATAACGATAGAGAATCTTTAAAGTTATTGTTAGAAAATATTAATTCTGAAATTAAAGATTTAAATCATGAAATATCAATAATTGTTATAAATGATGGATCATCACAACAAATAATTGATAATTACCCAAACATAGAAAATATCAATTCTTTAGAAATAATAAATATGAAAGAAAATAGAGGTCATGCAAGATGTATTGCATCTGGTTTAAAATATATTTATGAAAAAAAAGATTTTGATTATATAATTCCAATGGATGGAGATGGCGAAGATAGACCTGAAGAAATACAAAATTTTATAGACTTAGCTGAAAAATCTAAAGATCAATCAATTGTTGGTGAAAGGGTAAAAAGATCTGAGGGCTTGATATTTAAAATATGTTATCAATTCCACAAATTTTTGACTTATGTATTTACAGGTCATTCCATTAAATTTGGTAACTTCACTTGTTTATCAAAATCAACAGTTAAGAAAATGTTAGACGAAAAAGCCACTTGGAATAGTTTTTCTGGCTCTTTAAAAAAATTAGAGGTAAATTTATTGTCCATTCCTTCAATTAGAGGCAAACGATACACTGGTCCTTCTAAAATGAGTTTTTTTAATTTACTAAAACACTCTCTTTCAATAATAAGTGTTTTTAGAAAAACAGTTTTAATTCGTTCAGCTTTATTTATAGTTTTTTATATTTTGTTAATCAAAAGCTACGCATCAATTATTACATCTATTCCATTAATTTTACTTTTAATTATGATATATTCTATTTCATCATTAGCTTTGAGAGAAAATATTGATGAATTTGACAAATCACTTGAAAATATTAATGATATTGACAACATAAAATGACTTCTTTGAAAAAAATTATACTTACTTTTATTTTTATATTTTTAAACCTTGAGGTCTCAAAGGCAGATTTTAAAACAATTAAAAAAAAAGCGACAGTAACCAATCCTGAAATAATTTTCCCAATAGCAAAAGATTTGGCAGGTTGTAATACAAAATTCATGGTAAGTTTGAAATATACTCCAGTAAAACCAATATTGAAATTAGATGCACCTGATGGCTACGGTGTGGATGAAAGATATCCTGATAGACTGTCAGTTTTTCAAAATTATGGTTTTCCTTGTGGCACAGGTAATAAGACTGCCTGCGAGAGTGTAGTTAAAATTTTATTAGAATGGGCAAATGCAAATGCAGCAAAACGTACTGGCCCTAAAGACGGGGAAAGCAAATATTGGAATGATACATTAACTGTAAATTTATTTGTCGCTTCACCGATGATGGCTGCCTATTCTTTTGCAAAACAAGTAGTAACTGTTCCTGAGGAAGAAGATAAAATCATAAAGAACTGGTTTAAAAAAATTGTAAAAAAAAATAGTCATTTAATGTATGACGAAATATATAAAAAAAGTGGTGCCAGAGGAACACCTAAAAGAGCACATAATCATGCGTTGTCTTCAGCTGTAGCACATATGGAATTAGGTGTTCTTACTGCTGACGATAAGACTTTTAGAAAAGCATTTAAAAATTTTGAAGCTGCAATAAAATATTCAAGAAAAGATGGAAGCTTACCAATAGAAACTAGAAGAGGTGGTCGAGCGATGTTTTATTCAGCAAGGGCAATGAATGTATTGACCGTCATAGCAATGATTTCTGAAAATCAAGGCTATGATATTTGGGAATACAATCACAAAGGTAAGGATTTTCACAATGTTGTTAAATTTTTTATAGATGCATTGGAGAATCAAGAACTTATTTATCAGTATGCTAAAGAATCTATATTTCCTGGTCCAGCTAAAGATTATAAAAAACAAGATCTAAAATTTAAAAAAAGTAGTAACTGGGGTTGGTTTTATGCATATGCCACAAGATTTCCAGATCATGAAAATATTAAAAGAATAAAAAAATGGTCAGAAAATGAGTCTGAACTAAATCCTTATCAATATAAAATTGTACGTCACTACAAAAATATAGGCAAAGTTCCTTTTAGATCGGCAACATGGTCAGTAGTTCAACCTAATTGTCACTCAGTAAAAAAATAGTAATGAAAAAAATCTTATTAGTTTTTTTAAGTTTCTTTGTAATTTTATCCTCCCATGCAAAAGTAAAATCTAAAGATATTAATTTTCCAAAACATTTTTATACAAATCAAATTAAAACTTGCTCTTTTGTAGGAAGTGAGTCTTTCAAATCAGAATATACAAGAAATAGAATAGAAAGCTTAGTAGAATTAGATTGGATGAGTGAATGGGCAAAAGGAAATTCGAGAAGTGTAAATCATGAAAATTTGACTGGTCCAATGACATTATTTGCTGTTACTACACACGTAGCAGTAGGAAATAATGATCGTAATGAAATTAATTTAGCAAAAGAAATTTTAGTAAAAATGGCAAAAGCAGATATTTTGTTTGATACAATAAGTAGAAAAGAGCTAAAGAAAAAACCCAGATGCTGGAAGGATGGAAATCCAGAAGCACCGTGTTGGTATCATGCTTATGAATTTGCAAGAGATGCTTTCACAAATTATTTAATAATTGCAATTTATTTAAAAGAACAACTTACTAAAGAAGAATTTAAATCTATCGATAAATATATAAACAAAATGTACAAAAAATTTATCAAACCAGATCAATTTTCAGTCGATGATAAAGGTTTTTACGCAATGGGGAATGGAGGAATTCCAAATTTGGTTTATTCTAATTGGACTAACGATAAAAAATTTGCTGCAAAAGAGCTTAATTTTCGGTTTAAAAATATTGAAAAAGTATTTTACGAGGATGGTTATATCAATAATAACTCTTTTAGGGGTTACAGGGGTTTATGGTATCACTCTTATGGATTAAATTCAGCTCTAGGATATCTTTATTTGGCTAAATTATTGGGAGCAGAAATTCCAGAAACAGTAATGAAAAAAGTTACCAAAGCAGCTGAAGTATTGAATTTAGGCATTATAGATTATGAAAAATTTTCTTCAAGAAAATATGATGGTGATCAGTTAAATAATAATTATAAAAAGAAAAATGCAAGGATGCATACCCATCAAGATGCTTTAGCTATTGATACTTTGATGGAAATGATCACCGGGGTAAAGCACGAAACAGATCTTATATACCTTCAAAAAAGATCCCCTAAAGGCATTGACGATCTTATTGGTTTTAACGCAAATTGTATTAAATGAAAAAATTTTTATCAATATTAATAACATTATTATTAATTTCATCAATTTCATATGCAAATAAGTGGCATACAAAAATGAAAAAAAAAGAAAAAAAAGATTTTGCTCATTATGTACTTAAAGCACAATCAGATAATAAAATGGTTTTTAATTTACGAAATGTTCCTAATAGACCTGGTCTTTATAAATTTTTTGATAATCTTGAGGATCATATGGGTGTCGCCGAAAAAGGAATTGAATTCAATTTAAGTTATTCAGACATCGGTCACAAAGGTGATTGGAATAGATGGGGTAAGCCAGGACATGCCCAAAGATTTCAGATTATGGAACCTTACAAAGAGACCACAAAGAACGGTAAAACAAAGTGGTATAGAGTAGGATATTATTTGTCAAAAGATGTTTATACTCCAAAACACAATTTATCATTATTTGATTTTAAAATGCTCTATGGCAAAGGAGAAAAAACAGTAGGTCCATCTTTTAATATTAGCAATAATAATTTTATCTGGATATTTAATACACCAAATTATATAGAAAAAAATGATGTAGACGACCTTTATTATTTTGACGCTTATGTAGTTCATTTAGATCATCACTATACTGATTTGAGAGGCAAGTGGGTAAATATACTTGTTAATGCAAAATGGGCTAAAGATGGATTTCTTCATTTATGGATTGATGGTAAACTTAGGTCAAGTTACTTTGGTGATATGATGGCGGGCGCTTCTAGTGTAAGATTTAAATTTGGACCTTACAGAAATCATATGGATGATGCTACGGATGCAGGTTTAAAAATTAATGATGCTGTCATTCGTTATTCAAATGTAGGTAAAGCTGACAGTTGTGATGCATTATGGAGTGGTTGTGATGAAATTGTAGGCCAACTTAAAAAAATACCTCAAGTTCATGAAGCTGTAAGTGTTTCCCTATGTAAACAATTTCCTAATAAGCCAGCACAATGTAATAATTTAGGATATAAAAAAAATAATACTAAAAACCCTTTCAAATAGGTTTAGTTTAGCAACAACCGCAGCTTTTTTTAGCAGCTTTTGGTTGATCTTCTGTTTTTGTAGCTTCTAATTCTTTTTGTTCGTCTTCGAGAGTTTTTTGTCTTTTTGAAATCTTATCTTCAAAGTACTCATATAGAGATGCAAAACCTAATTTAGAGGCTTTTTTTTCCTCATAGTTTCTTCGACCTTTAAGGTTTTCAATTATTTTAACTATTTCTTGGTTTTGCATGCCTTCTTTTTATTAAAAAAGCTTGATAAATCAAGCCCTAATAGTGGGCAAACAATAAAAGTCAGCGGTATCAATTTTAGAAGAATACTGCCTTCGCATATTCCATTTTTTATGAACACCCGCACTAGCAACACTTAAAGTAGATCTTCCGTATCGATGATTGGTATTATCAATTGATCGCATCAAGCTATTTATTTTTTCGTCTTTTTCAGATGTAAATAAATTTGTTTTGTCACTTGCATTTGATAATCCTGTAAGCATCACGCCTGCCTTTTGATAACGATAACCATTTTTAAAAATACTCTCAAGTATTGAAACTGCTGTCTTAACTGTTTCAATACTATTGTTCGTTGCAATAGGAAAATCAACTGTCTTTGCATTTGAGTAATATCCAAAGTTTCTTTGGAAAGGACTTGTTCTAACAAATACTGTAATTGCTTTTGCAACTAAAGACTCTGATCTAATTTTTTCAGAAGCATTCAAACAATAATTTGCAACTGCTTCTTTTAATTCCTGGAAAGTTTCAATTCTTTTGCCAAATGATCTTGAAACTACACAGCTCTTTCTTTTAGTGGTAGTTGTCTCTAAACCTATACAAGAAACTCCTCTAAGTTCCATTGCAGTTCTCGAACTTAAAACATTAGAAGATTTTTTTATCCAGGTATTAGATTTATTTTTTAACTGTTTGGCATTATAAATTCCATGTTTTTTATAAAACTTCGTTAATTGTCTTCCAACACCCCAGACATCATTGATTTCAACTTTTTCTAAAATAGGATCTAAGTTTTCTATTCCAATTAAGCTTGTCACCCCTGATTGTTTTTTCTTAGCAATATGATTTGCAACTTTACTTAAAGTTTTAGTTTTTGCTATTCCTATACTTGTTGGAATACCAGTCCATTGTAAAACTGTTTCTCTAATTTCTTTTCCAACCTTTTCTACATCTTGATCTGGAAAATTTGATAAATCTAAAAATGCCTCATCAATAGAATAAACTTCTATTTCTGAATTAAATCTTTTAAGAGTTCGCATTACTCTTCTAGATAAATCTCCATATAAAGAATAGTTTGAAGAAAATACCTCAACTTTATTTTTAAGAATAATATCTTTTGCTTTAAAGTAGGGCTCACCCATTTTAATACCTAAAGCTTTTGCTTCATTTGATCTTGAAATAATACAGCCATCATTATTGGATAAGACAACAACAGGCTTTCTTCTTATTTTTGGATTGAATAATCTTTCACAAGAAACATAAAAAGAGTTACAATCAATTAATGCTATTTTTTTAGTACGTAGAATGGATGACATAAGTAACAACTCCCCAAATAAAAATATCTTGTTCTTCGTTAATTAAAATTCTGTCAGAAAATTCTTTAGATCCAGAAGTTAAAAATTTTTTGTCTCTCTCTTGAACTAAAGTTTTAACTACAAGTTCATCATGAACATTTGCAATCACCGTTGAAAAGTTTTTTGGCTTTAAACTTTTATCAACAACTAATAAGTCACCATCATTAATTCCAACATCGACCATTGATTTACCTTGAACTCTGATGATAAAAGTTGCTGGAACATTTCTTATCAAGTGCATGTTTAGATCAATGTCTTCTTCGATATAATCAGTGGCAGGGGAAGGAAAGCCAGCGCCTGCTTTATGCAAATAATAAGGGATTGTTAGTTTCATGTTCTTGTTTTGTTCTAATTTATAGCCTATTTATTGAATACACTCAAGAGGTTGTATTTTGAGTCTGTAACTGAATCAAAAGTGAATCAAAAGGTGAACATCCAAACTATATTTTGTATGCTTGTGGATAACTTCAACCACTAGTAGTTTAAGTTGGTTATTAAGTTATATAAATTTTAATTTGATTATGAGTATTTTAGATTTTGTAATGGTTGGTTCTAATGATTATAAAAAATCAAGCGAGCTATATGATGCTGCTTTTGAACCTTTAAATTTAAAAAAAATTTTAACAACAGAAAAATATATTGGTTATGCTCATTCAAGTGACTCAGAGAAAGTAATATTTTATATAACCAATCCAGTTAATGGCAAACCAGCAACCAAAGGTAATGGATCACAAGTAACTTTGTTGGCAGACTCAAAAGAGGCTGTAGAAAAGTTTTATGAGATTGCAATTTCGAAAGGAGCAACAGATGAGGGGGCACCAGGTGTTAGAAAAGACGGAAATTATTATGGGTATATCCGCGACTTAGATGGAAATAAGATTGCAGCTAAAAGTATTTTAAAATAAAAAAGGAGATATATGAAATTAAATTGCCATTGCGGAGCTGTTGAAGCAGAAATTAAATCTTCAATAAACGAATTAGCAAAAATTGTAAGATGTAACTGTTCAATTTGTAAAAGAAAAAATGCAACTATGGGCATGGTTAAAAATGAAGATTTTAAAGTTACTAAGGGAGAAGATAAATTAAAACTTTATCAGTACCACACTAAAGTTGCTAACCATTATTTTTGTACTGAATGTGGAATTTACACCCATCATAATCCAAGAAGTGCACCCGCTATGACTGGTTTTAATTTAGGATGTGTCGATGAAGTTAAAGTAGAGGATTTAAAGGAAGTAGCTAACTTTGATGGTTTAAACCATCCAATGGATCAAGAAAAATAAAAGTTCAATGAAATTAGTGGAAGAGTGTTTTAAGAAAGTTAAAAAAGATTGTTTTAAGTTTATTAAATCACAAGAAACATCAAATGAAAAGTTTGGCAACAAAGAAGGAATGATTAAGAACTTTTTAATCCCAATAAGTTTTTGGATAGCAAAAAAAGCAATTAATAAAAAACCTTACTTTGTTGGATTAGCAGGGGGACAGGGTACTGGCAAGACAACTACAAGTTCAATAATTAAAATTATATTAGAAAAGAATTTTAAATTAAAAGTATTTAAAATTTCAATTGATGATTTTTATAAAACTAGAAAAGAAAGAATAGCTTTATCAAAAAAAGTACATCCAATGTTACTTACCAGAGGTGTTCCTGGAACTCATGATATTAATATGATGTTGGATTTCTTTAAAAAATCTAAAGCAAAAAAATTCAAAAAATTGAAACTACCAAATTTTAATAAGGCAATTGATGACAGATTTCCTAAAAATAAATGGAATAAAATCAATAGAAGACCAGATATTGTTATTTTTGAGGGATGGTGTGTTGGAGCCAGAGCAGAAACTAACAATACATTAAAAAAATCAATTAATTCTATGGAAAAATCCAAAGACCAAAAACACATTTGGAGAAAGTATGTAAATCAACAATTACAAACTAAATATAAAAAGTTATATTCTCAGTTAAATTGTATGATTTACTTAAAAGCAAAAAACTTTAGTTTATTACAGAAGTGGAGATTAAAGCAGGAACGTAAACTGTGGTTAAAAACAAAGAAAAAAGATGTTCATAAAATAATGAGTAAAAGGGACGTAATAAATTTTATGCAAACTTACCAAAGAATTACTCAAAACATGTTTAAAAATACACCGAAATATGCATCTATAATTGTAAATTTAAACAGTAACCATCAAATTAAAACTACTGTATATAAATCGAAATGAAAAAAATATTTATCATAGTTATCGCATCAATATTCTATTTTAGTAACGCTATTGCAGTTACCCTTCTCGATGCATTAAATCAGACTTATCAAAATAATATTCAATTAAATGCTGAAAGAGAAAATATTAAAGCATCGGAGGAAGATGTAAATATTGCTAAAAGTGATTATAAACCTTCATTAACTTTAAGTGGATCTCAAAGCTTTGAAAATACTAATAAACTTACCAACCAAAGTGGAGGTGATGCAACTATCAATGATGTAGATCCATTTTCAACCTCAATTAAATTAGAGCAAAAACTTTTAGATTTTGGTAGAGATTTAACTCTTAAAAAAAATATTACAGCTTTAGATTTAGCAAAAGCACAACTTGTTAAAAAAGAACAGGATATTCTTCACAATGCCATCTACGCATATACAAACTTAATTTTTGCAAGAGAAACACTTGAAATTAATTCTAAAAATTTAAATTTATTAATTAGACAAGTTGAAAATGATAAAATCAGAAGAGACAGAGGTCAAATTACAAATACTGACCTAGCGCAATCAGAATCCTCACTAGCAGAAGCACAAGCTCAATTTGCAAAAGCTAAAAGTGACTTATTAATTAGTAAGCTTAATTATGAGAATATAATTGGAAAAATAAGTAATCCAAATCAACTACAAAAGAACACAAATGCAATTGTTTCTTTACCATCAACTTTAGATGAAGCATTAAATCTTTCAAAACAAAATAATCCAGATATTTTAATTGCAAAATTGGACTTAGAAAAATCTGAAAAAGAATTAGAAATTTCTGAATCTGATTTAAAACCTACTGCATCATTATCTTTACAAAGAACTTATACAGATGATTTAAGTGCTACCGTAGATGAAAAAGAACAAGATGTATTAAAAGCCACTCTTAGCTGGCCTTTTTATTCAGGTGGAAAAAAACGATCAACAATTAATAAAAATTCAAATCTTACAAATCGAAAAAGATTACTTTTAGATGATGCTGTAAGAACTAATGAAACCAATGTTGCAAGTGCATGGTCAAGTTTGCAATCTTCAGAAAGTTTTCTAAACTCAGTTAAAGTTCAGGTAAGTGCTGCTGAAATAGCTAATGAGGGAATTGCGGCAGAGTACGAAAGAGGGTCAAGAACAACTCTTGATGTTATTCAATCAAATTCATTATTACTTTCTGCTCAAATTTCTTTAGCAAATTCTGAGAAAAATTATCTCATGGCCCAATACAGCTTATTGAAGGCAGTAGGACTTCTTAATAGCCAATATCTAAAACTTAAGTAAATATTTGATTTTTTTAGGTAAAAAATAAATATATTGCTAATGAGAACAAAATGTGTACATTTGTTTCATGATTCGAGTGTTAAAAAATTTAAAAAAAGAGGCAAAAAATGACGAAAAATAACCTAAAAGTAGTTAAATCTACTAAAGATCAAGAAATGGATGTTAAAGAAAAGAACAAAGCACTAGATGCTGCAATAGCTCAAATTACAGATAATTTTGGAAAAGGCTCTGTAATGAAGCTTGGAGAAAAAAGAGCGATGGATATTGAATCTGTTTCAACAGGTTCTTTAAGTCTTGATTTAGCTTTAGGTATAGGTGGATTACCAAAAGGTAGAATTATTGAAGTTTATGGACCAGAGTCATCTGGAAAAACAACTTTAGCATTACAAGTTGTTGCTGAAGCTCAAAAAGCTGGAGGCATTTGTGCATTTGTTGATGCAGAACATGCATTAGATCCAGTTTATGCAAAAAAATTAGGTGTAAATACAGAAGAACTTTTAATTTCACAACCAGACACTGGTGAACAAGCATTAGAAATTGCCGATACACTAGTAAAATCAGGCTCTATTTCAGTAATCGTTATCGACTCTGTTGCAGCTTTAACTCCAAAAGCTGAAATTGAAGGTGAGATGGGAGATCATCACGTTGGTCTTCAATCAAGATTAATGAGTCAGGCATTAAGAAAATTAACTGGTTCAATATCAAACACAAATACAATGATGATTTTCATCAATCAAATTAGAATGAAAATTGGAGTTATGTTTGGAAGTCCAGAAACAACATCGGGTGGTAATGCACTTAAATTTTACTCATCTGTAAGAATGGATATTAGAAGAATTGGTGCAATCAAAGATAAAGATGAAATTATTGGTAACTCTACAAGAGTGAAAGTAGTTAAGAATAAAGTTGCACCACCATTTAAAGTTGTTGAATTTGACTTGATGTATGGAAGAGGAATTAGCAAAATGGGTGAACTAGTCGATCTTGGTTCGAAAGCAGATATAATTGAAAAATCAGGTGCCTGGTATGCTTACAAAGGTGAGAAGATCGGTCAAGGTAGAGAAAATGCCAAGACTTATTTAGCTCAAAATCCTAAAGTTGCTGCAGAAATCGAAATGGCAATTAGAGAAAAAGCTGGTGTGATTTCTAAAAAAATAGAAGGAAATCCGATCGATCCTGAAAAATTGGAAAAAGAAAAGAAAGTAGCTGAAAAAGAAGAGGCTGATAAAGCAGGGGCTACTCCTCCATCTAAAAAGAATTAATAGGTCATCTTTATTAATAAAAGGCGCTTAATTTAAGCGCCTTTTTTCCCTTCGGTATCTAGACATAGAATAAAAAAGCTGTATTTTAAAAATATGGCAGAGAAAACACTCAATGAAATAAGAAATACTTTCTTAAAGTATTTTGAAAAGAACGATCATAAGATTGTGGAGTCTAGTAATTTGGTTCCAAACAATGATCCTACTTTAATGTTTGCTAACTCTGGAATGGTCCAGTTTAAAAATGTTTTTACAGGATTAGAAAAAAGAGATTATGTAAGAGCCACAACTTCACAAAAATGTGTAAGGGCAGGTGGTAAACATAATGATTTAGAAAATGTTGGTTACACTCCAAGACACCATACATTCTTTGAAATGTTAGGAAATTTTTCTTTTGGTGATTATTTTAAAGAGCAAGCAATTCACTATGCCTGGGATTTGATAACTAAAGATTTTGGAATAGATAAAAACAGGCTTTATGTAACAGTATTTCATGAGGATGATGAGGCCTTCAATTTTTGGAAGAAAATAGCGGGTTTTAGCGATGATAGAATTATTAGGATAGCGACCTCAGATAATTTTTGGTCGATGGGTGAGACAGGTCCATGCGGTCCATGCTCTGAGATCTTTTTCGATCATGGTGATCATTTACCAGGAGGATTACCTGGCACTAAAGATGAAGATGGAGATAGGTTTATAGAAATTTGGAACTTAGTCTTTATGCAATTTGAACAAGTAACAAAAGACAAAAGAATTGATCTTCCAAAACCATCAGTTGATACTGGAATGGGATTAGAGAGAATTGCAGCTTTGTTACAAGGCACACATGATAATTATGAAACAGATCATTTTAAAAAGTTAATAGGCTCCATTTCAGAATTTACAAAAGTTAAATTGAATGAAAATAATATTTCAAGCTTTAGAGTCATTGCAGATCATTTAAGAGCGAGCTCTTTTCTTTTAGCAGAAGGTGTTCTCCCATCCAATGAAGGAAGAGGGTATGTGCTTAGAAGAATTATGAGAAGAGGAATGAGACACTCACATTTACTTGGTTCTAAAGAACCAGTTTTTAATAAAATTTTTGATTCTCTTAAAGAAGAAATGAAAGGTAACTATCCTGAGTTAGAAAGATCAGAAACTTTAATTAAAGAAACTTTAAAAATGGAAGAGGAGAAATTTTTAGTTTTACTTGATAGAGGAATTAAAATTTTAAATGAAGAAATAGATAAGATTGAAAAAGTTTTACCAGGAGAAGTGGCATTTAAATTATACGATACCTATGGTTTCCCATTAGATTTAACAGAGGATATTTTAAAAAATAAATCTTTAACAGTTGATCATAACAAATTTGACGAACTAATGAAAAAAAGTAAAGAACTTGCTAAAAAGAATTGGAAAGGTTCTGGTGATAGCTCACAAGAACAAATTTGGTTTGGTATAAAAGATAAAGTTGGTCCAACAGAATTTTTAGGTTATGAGTTTAATAGATCAGAAGGAGTTGTTTTATCAATTGTAAAAGACAATAAAGAAACAGAAAAATTATCAGCTAAAGAGGAGGGAGCAATTGTAACCAATCAAACACCTTTTTATGGAGAGTCGGGAGGTCAACTAGGTGATACAGGAAAAATAACAGTAGGAGATTTTATATTTGAAGTACGAGATACACAAAAACAACTTGGTGATTTATTTGTTCATTATGGAACTTTGAAAAATGGAGAAATTAAGATCAATGATGTTGTTGAGATGAAGATTGATGAAGAAAGAAGAGGTAACCTAAAGGCATATCATTCAGCTACGCATCTATTACACGAGTCTTTAAGAAGAACTTTGGGAAAACATGTTATGCAAAAAGGTTCACTTGTTGCACCAGATCGTCTAAGGTTTGATTTTAGTCATATGAAGCCAATAACAAATGAGGAATTGGTAAAGATTGACAAAATAGTTAATGATTACGTTACTAATAATACTGAAGTGACTACAAGAATTATGACCCCAAAAGCAGCTATAGAAAAGGGAGCGCTAGCTTTCTTTGGTGAGAAGTATGGTGATGAAGTGCGAGTAGTTTCAATGGGTAAAGAGGAAAATACTTATTTTTCAACAGAACTTTGTGGTGGAACCCACGTTAAAAATACTGGAGATATCGGCATATTTAAAACAATTAGCCAATCATCAATCGCTGCAGGCGTTAGAAGAATAGAAGCTTTGAGAGATAAACAACTTGAAGACTACATTCAAAATAAGGAAAAACTTTCCACATTATCGGTTCAAAAAGATGAGGAAATGATTAAAGAACTTTCTTCTCAAATTATTAAATTAGGTGGAAAGCCAAATCTTGAAAATAAAGATTTAAAAGGATCCATAAAAGATCTTTCCAGACAATTAGAGCAACTAAATGTGAAAAATGTTTTAGAAGATGAAACAAAAAATATTATCAATGACAAAGTTATTAATAATACAAAAGTCAGACTTCAAAAAGTTAAAGATTTACCTCCTAAAGATTTAAGAAAATTAGTAGACAATGGAAAAAAAGAACTTATGGAAGGAATAGTAATTGTTTTTGCAAGCAAGGATGACAAAGTTGGATTAGCGGTTGGAGTAACTGATAATTTAACAAGTAAATTTGATGCAGTCCAGTTTGTTAAAGTTGGATCTGAAATAATTGGAGGTAAAGGTGGTGGTGGAAGAAAAGACTTCGCCCAAGCAGGTGGACAAGATCAATCAAAAATTGAAGAAGCTTTTGAAAAGCTTGAAAGTTTAATTTAATATTTTTTTTAAATTACCATCAATTTCATCTAAAAATTGATTGGTAGTTAAAAATTTACTACTTGGACCAACAAGAATTGCTAAATCTTTAGTCATTGATCCATTCTCTACGCATTTAATACAAACTTTCTCAAGCGTTTGTGCAAATTTAATTAGTTCTTCATTACTATCAAGCTTACCTCTGTGAGCTAACCCCCTGGTCCATGCAAAAATAGATGCAATAGGGTTAGTTGAAGTCTCTTTTCCCTGTTGGTGCATTCTATAATGTCTGGTTACTGTTCCATGCGCAGCCTCAGCTTCCATTACTTTACCGTCTGGCGTTAATAATGTACTTGTCATTAAACCTAAAGATCCATAACCTTGAGCCATAGTATCTGATTGCACATCACCATCATAATTTTTACATGCCCAAATATATTTGCCACTCCATTTCATTGCACATGCTACCATATCATCAATTAACCTATGCTCATAAGTTAAATTATTTTTTTCAAATTCTTGTTTATATTCTTTGTTAAAAATTTCTTCAAAAATATCTTTAAATCTTCCATCATACTTTTTTAAAATTGTGTTTTTTGTAGACATATAGACAGGCCATTTTTTAATTAACCCATAGCTAAAACAAGATCTAGCAAAATCCTCTATTGACTTATCTAAATTATACATTGAAAGCGCAACACCAGGGCCAGTGAAATTAAAAACTTCATATTTAATTTCATCTTTTCCATCTTCCGATGTCCATTTAACTTCCATTTTTCCTTTTCCAGGAACTTTAAAATCTGTAGCTCTATATTGGTCTCCAAATGCATGTCTTCCGATTATCACTGGATCTGTCCAAGAAGGGACAAGTTTTGGAATATTTTTACAAATTATTGGTTCTCTAAAAACTGTTCCTCCAATTATATTTCTTATAGTACCGTTAGGCGATCTCCACATTTTTTTTAAATCAAATTCTTCAACTCTTGTTTCGTCTGGTGTAATAGTTGCGCATTTTATTCCAACACCAATTTTTTTGATCGCATTTGCAGAGTCTATTGTGATTTGATCATCAGTATTATCCCTGCTTTTCATTCCTAAATCGTAATATTCAATACCAAGATCTAAATATGGAAGAATTAGTTTATTTTTAATGAACTCCCATATAATACGTGTCATTTCATCACCATCCAGCTCTACTATTGGGTTATTTACCTTGATTTTGCTCATTAAATAAAAATTATCTTATTAATTGAATTTGATCATTTTATATACATATTAATCGAAAATTAGCAAATGGAAGAATATGTTTAGTAAGATATTTCCTAAAATTCACACAGAAGGATACAAGTTTATAGTTATAGCTGTATTCATAACTGTCATTTTTTTAATTATTAATAATTTTTTAGGATTAATAGGAATTTTATTAACTGTGTGGGTTTATTATTTTTTTAGAGATCCTGAGAGAATAATTATAGGAGATGATAGTTACCTTGTTAGCCCAGCTGATGGAGAGGTAATTAAAGTTGAGGAGGTGGATGGTCCAAAAGAACTTGGACTAGAAAATAAAAAATTTAAAAAAATAAGTATTTTTATGAACGTCTTTGACTGCCATGTAAACAGAACACCATGCTCAGGAGTTGTTGAAGATATTTTATATAAACCAGGTAAATTTTTAAATGCATCTTTAGATAAAGCAAGTGAAGATAACGAAAGAAATTATTATAAAATTAAAGATAAGCATGGGAATGATATTGTAATTGTTCAGATTGCTGGATTAGTTGCAAGAAGAATAGTTTGCGAAACAAATAAAAATCAGGAATTAAATCAAGGTGATAGAATTGGGATGATTAGATTTGGTAGTAGAGCAGATGTCTATTATGAAAATTATGAACCACTTGTTAAAGTAGGTCAAACAGCAATTTCTGGAGAAACTTTGCTAGCAAAAAATTAAGAAATGGAACAACCAAAGAATAATTTTAAATTAGTTGCAGACAAAAAGAATGCAAGAATGCTTCTTCCTAACATTCTTACTTTAATAGGAGTTTGCATAGGTTTAACCTCAATTAGATTTGCATTAAGTGGAGAGTTTCATTTAGCAATAATTGCAATAATTTTTGCTGCTTTAATAGATGGGCTAGATGGGAGAATTGCAAGATTAATAAAGGGAACCTCAAAAGTTGGTAAAGAATTAGATTCACTTACAGATATGATAAGTTTTGGTGTTGCACCAGCATTTATAATGTATTTTTGGAAACTTAATACGTTTGGTAGGTTCGGTTGGTTATTATGTTTGGTCTATGTAATTTGTGTAGCTTTAAGACTTGCTAGATTTAATATCAGCTCTAATCAAGAGCCTTCTTGGAGAGATAATTTCTTTGAAGGGGTTCCATCACCTGCTGGTGGAATACTAGTTTTAACACCTTTAATTATAAGTTTAAGTGGATTTGATTATGTAAAAATTAATTATGACATAATGGTTCCAATTTTTTTTATAGCAACATCATTTTTATTAATAAGTAAATTTCCAACTTACTCTTTTAAAAAAATTGTAATACAAAGAAAAGTAACAATTTTCTTACTATTTGCAATTGTCTTATTTTTTGGACTTTTATTAATTTATACATTTAATGTTATTGCAATAAGCAGTATTATTTATTTAAGCTTGATACCAATTAGTTTTTTTCACTATCAAAAAATGAAAAAAATTCATGAAAATGACAAAATTCAAGACGAAGATGATCTTGAAGACGTACTTTAATGAAAAAAAATGTCATTGTATCTTTAGCTGACGCAAATTATTTTCCATTATTAAATGAACTAGTAGATTCAATAAAAAGTTTTGATGAAAGTAAGAATGTTGCAATATGTATTTTAGATGCGGGATTAACAAAAGACCAAAAAGAAACTTTACTAAAAAAAGTTGATGAAATTAAATCTGCAGAGTGGGATATAGAAGTTTCTGCATACAAAGTTAAAGGTAAAGAGTGGTTAAAAAGCCAAGTATCTAGAGCATTTCTACCTAAGTACTTTCCTAATTATGAAAAGTATTTGTGGATTGATTGTGATGCTTGGGTAAATGATTGGAAGTCTATTGAGCTATATTTTAGAGCTTGTGATAATGGGAAATTAGGCATTACTCAAACTATAGGACCAGGATATAAAATTACCTCAAGAGTAAATTGGCTATTTGGTAAACTTGCAATAATTAAATCACAAAATTTCAAACATGCAGTGAAATCTAATATAGGTTATGAAAAAGCAAGGAAACTAGCTTTCGCCCCTCATATTAATATAGGTGTATTTTCGTTAGAAAAGAATTCTCTTGGGTGGGCGTCTTGGCAGAGGAACTTATCTAAAACATTAAAAGCTGGAAATATTTTTGGAAGTGAAGGACTTGCAATAAATATTTCTGTTTATATTGATGATTTAGAAACAGAATTTTTACCTTTAAATTGTAATTGGATTACTAGTAACTTACTTCCAAAATATGATGAAGATAAAAAAACTTTCGTTGAACCATATCTTCCTAATTATAAAATTGGAATCATGCACCTTGCAGCTGGAATTTGGAAAGATGGTAAAGATATGAGGATTGACAAAAGTATTAAAATTGAAATTGAAACTTTAAAAAATACAAAGATACTTAAAAGTTTAAGATATAATAATTAATTGAAAAAAAATAAAATTTCTAAAAATTGGGTAAATAAACAACGTAGAGATATTTACGTAAGACGATCTAGAGTGGATGGTTATAGAGCAAGATCTGCTTATAAATTAATTGAAATTGACGAAAAATTTAAAATTTTTAAGGGTGGCTTATCAGTAGTTGATATTGGAGCCGCACCTGGTTCTTGGTCACAATATGCTATGAAAACTGTTAAAAGTGGTAAGTTAATATCTATAGATCTTAAAAAAATGGAACCCATAGGTAATAGCACACAAATCCAAGGGGATTTTACTAATCAAAAGATCCAAGAAGAAATTAAAAAAAACATAGACGGAAAAGTGGATGTTGTAATGTCTGATATGGCAGTAGATACAACAGGAATAAAAAATATAGATTCAATTCAAACTGGAGAATTATGTAAAGAGGCTATGTATTTTGCAAAAGATATAATAAAAGAAAATGCTTATTTCATTTCAAAAATTTTTATGGGTGGCACGTTTAACGAAATCGTCGCAGAAGGGAAAAAATTTTTTAAAGAAGTTAAGGTTTTTAAACCAAAATCTAGCAGAAAAGATTCTAAAGAAAGTTTTATTATTTGTAGAAAAATACGATAGAGACTTTAAATTTAAAGGGAATAGTATATAAAAGATTATGGTTCCTATAAAAGAAGCACTTACCTTTGACGATGTAACATTAGCACCTAAGTACTCAGAAATTTTACCTTCTCAAGTAGACACTAGTATGTCACTAACAAAATATTTGAGGCTTAAAATTCCACTTTTATCGTCTGCAATGGATACAGTGACAGAAAGCAGAATGGCAATTGCGATTGCAAAAGCTGGTGGAATAGGGGTTATTCATAGAAATCTAGATATTAGAAAACAGTTGTCAGAAATTAAAAAAGTCAAAAGACAAAAACTAATGGTTGGAGCAGCTGTGGGTGCAGCACCAAATGAGTTTATTAGGGCTAGAGAAATAATAAAAGAGGGTGTAGATTTGATAGTAGTAGATACAGCCCATGGTCATACAAAAAAAGTAGCTGAAATAATAAAATTTATAAAAAAATACAAAACAAAAAAAGTTGCATTATGTGCGGGAAATATTGCAACACCAGAAGCAGCAAAATTCCTAATAAAATTAGGAGTTGATATTATAAAAATTGGAATAGGGCCTGGCTCTATTTGTACAACTAGGTTAGTTGCTGGAATAGGTGTCCCTCAACTAAGTGCAATTTTATCTGTAAGAAGTAGTTTAAAGAATAAAAAAGTTAAAATAATCTCAGACGGTGGAATAAAATACTCTGGAGATTTAGCAAAAGCATTTGCAGCGGGAGCTGATGCAATAATGATAGGTTCGCTATTTGCAGGAACAGACGAAACTCCAGGAAAATTAATAAAAAAAAACGGAAAATTATTTAAAAGTTTTCGTGGAATGGGTTCAGTGGGTGCAATGAACAAAGGTTCTGCAGACAGATATTTTCAAAAAAAACAAAAAGATACTTCAAAATATGTTCCAGAGGGAGTTGAAGGATTTGTAAAATATAAAGGAGATGTTGGAAGTATTCTTTATAAATTAATTGGTGGTTTGAAATCTTCTATGGGTTACCTTGGATCAAAAACTATTATTAAATTGAGAAATAAACCACAGTTTGTGAAAATTACAAAAGCTGGATTTTATGAAAGTATGGTTCATAATGTAGATATGGTTAAAAATGACAGTAAATATTAATGAAAAAATTTTTTAAATTAATTGGTATTATACTTGTAATGTTTTCTCTAAAAAGTGCATGTTATAGCAAAGAGAATTTTTTTAATGAAGCTTTAGATTTATTTAAAAAAGAAAAATACGAGGATGCACGATTTTTATTTGAGCGAAACATCGTTTTTAATCCAAAAGATGCTAATTCATATTTATATTTAGCAAAAATTTATAATCATGAAGAAAATCAAAGAAAAGAAGAATATAATTTGGAGACAACACTTTTAATTGATCCTAGTAATGAGGAAGCTTTACTAATGTTAATGAAAATTGCATTAGAAAAATCTAATTATGAAAAAGTGAAAGATCTCTCAGATAAGTTTACAAAAGTTTGTAAAAATTTGTGTAAAGAAAATAAAAATATTGAAAAATCTTTAAAAAATATAGAACCAAAAAATAATGAGTCTTGATTATAATCTGAATAAAATCCTAATTATAGATTTTGGCTCACAATTTACACAATTAATTGCACGAAGAATTAGAGAATTAGGAGTTTTTTCAGAAATAGTTAGTCATAAAAAAATTAAACTTAAAGATATAAGAAGCAGTATTAAAGGAATTGTGTTATCTGGTGGACCACTAAATGTTTATCAAATGAATAAATATTCGTTTGATAAAAAAATATTACAATTAAATATACCAGTTCTTGGAATTTGTTTTGGTCATCAAATTTTATCAAAACTTAATGGTGGAAAAGTAAAACAATCAAAATACAGAGAATTTGGTTTTGCTAATGTTTATAGAAAAAAAAACAGTCTTCTAACAAATAATTTTTTTGAAAATAAAAAATTTAAACAAGTTTGGATGAGTCATGCTGATCAGGTTTCAAAATTACCAAAAAATTTTTCAGTTATTGCATCTAGTATTAATTCAAAATTTGCAATTGTTGAGGATAATATAAAAAAATATTATGGTGTACAATTTCATCCCGAAGTGACTCACACTGAAAATGGAAAAAAATTAATAAGTAATTTTATTTTTCTGATTTGTAAAATTAAAAGAAATTGGTCGTCAAAAGATCAAAAGAAACAGCTTATTCAAGATGTAAGGGTACAGGTTGGGGCAAATAAAGTTATTTGTGCGTTATCTGGAGGTGTAGATAGTAGTGTAGTTGCACAATTATTAAACAAAGCTATTGGAAAAAAACTTTACTGTATTTTCGTGAATACTGGTCTTTTAAGAAAAAATGAGGAAGTGCAAGTAGTTCAAACTTTTAAGAAGCAATTAAAAATGAACTTAATTTCTGTTAATGCTGAAAAAGAGTTTTTAAAAAAATTAAAAAACGTTACTGATCCTGAGAAAAAAAGGAAAATAATAGGTAATTTATTTATTAAAATATTTGAGCGTTATGCTAAAAAAATCAAAAATGTTAAATTTTTAGCTCAGGGAACTCTCTATCCTGATTTAATCGAAAGTAAATCTGTTACTGGTAGTCAAACTTCGAAAATAAAATCTCATCATAATGTAGGTGGTCTACCAAAAAAAATGAATTTAAAATTAGTGGAGCCACTTAAATTCTTATTTAAAGATGAGGTGAGAAAATTAGGTTTAGAACTAAATTTAAATAGAGAAATTATTTCAAGACATCCATTTCCTGGACCTGGGCTAGCTATTCGAATGCCAGGAATAATTACAAATGAAAAAATAAAAATTTTAAAGGAAGCTGATTATTATTTTATTCAAGCTTTAAAAAATCATGGTCTTTATCATAAGATTTGGCAAGCATATGCAGCTTTGTTACCCGTTAAAACTGTTGGGGTAATGGGAGATAATCGTACTTATGAGTATTTGTGTCTTTTAAGAGCAATTACTTCTGAGGATGGAATGACAGCGGATTTTTTTGAATTTAATAAGACTTTTATGCAAAATATATCCAATAAAATTGTAAATAATATTAGAGGAATAAATCGAGTTGTATATGATGTTACATCAAAGCCGCCAAGTACTATTGAATTAGAATAATTTTTTAACTATAAGTATCATTATGAAATATTTACACACAATGATTAGAATCAAAAACGTTGATGAGTCGTTAAGATTTTTTTGTGATGGTCTTGGTTTGAGAGAGACAAGAAGAAAAGATAGTGAAAAGGGAAGATATACTCTAATTTTCCTTGCTCCACCAAACGATAAAAATACAGAAATAGAATTAACATATAATTGGGATGGTGATGAATTAGGAGAAGGATCAAGAAACTTTGGCCACCTTGCTTATAGAGTAGATAATATTTATGAAGCTTGTCAAAAGTTAAAAGATATGGGTTACACAATTAACCGACCTCCAAGAGATGGGCATATGGCCTTTGTAAGATCGCCTGATAAAATTTCAATTGAATTACTTCAAGACGGATATTTAGATCCCCAAGAACCCTGGGCTTCTATGGAGAATACTGGTATTTGGTAATATCCATTTAAAAAAATGGATAAAATAAAAAAACTAATTGCAAAAAAAAATAAAACTAAAATTGTTAGTTTAACTGCTTATTCAAAAAATGTTGCATCAATTTTAGATCAACATTGCGATATAATTCTTGTTGGAGATTCTTTAGGTTCCGTTTTGTATGACTACAAATCAACTCGAGAGGTATCTTTGAACATGATGATTGAACATTCGAAAAGTGTAAGAAAGGGAATTAAAAATTCTTTAATGGTTGTTGATATGCCCTACAACACTTATAGAAATCCAAAAGAAGCACTGAGAAATGCAAAAAAAATAATATTAAAGACAAAATGTGATGCAGTTAAATTAGAAGGTGGGAAAAAAATTTATAAATCTATTCAAACTTTAATAAAAAATAAAATTCCAGTGATGGGCCATTTGGGCTTGCTTCCTCAGTCAGATAAATCATTTAAATTTAAAGGTAAGAAAAAATTAGAGAGAGAAAGTATCCTAAAAGATGCAAAATTATTAGAAAAAGCAGGAGTATTTTCTATTGTATTAGAATGTGTTGAAACATCATTAGCAAAACTTGTAAGTAGTAAAATAAATATTCCAACTATCGGAATAGGAGCTTCAAATAACTGTGATGGACAAATCTTAGTATTTGATGATCTTATTGGACTAAATCCAATTAATGCTAGATTTATAAAAAAATATGCAAATATTCGTAAACAAATTAAAAAAGCTGTGTCAAATTACTCAAAAGAAGTAAGAAAAGTTCAATTCCCATCCAAAAAATACTCTTATTAATTAAAATAAAAACAAAGTTATCTTATTGAAAATGGATCAAGCGTAGGTTCGTCTGAAGTGTAAAACCAAGTTGTTTTTACTCTTGTGTAATCTTTGATAGAGTCTAAACCTGCTTCTTTTCCATATCCACTGTCTTTAATCCCTCCAAATGGTGCGGAAGGTGAAATTAATCTATAAGTATTAACAAAAGTAATTCCTGCTCTAATTTCTTTAGAGACTCTCATCCCTCTGGATAAATTACTTGTATAAACCCCAGATGATAATCCATATTGATTATCATTCATTTTTGAGACTACTTCTTCTTCAGTTTCAAATTTCATAACTGATAAAATAGGCCCAAATAATTCATTCTCTGCAACAGGTAGATTATGATTATCACATTCTATAATTGTTGGAGGAAAGTAATATCCTTTATTTGAAAAAGAATGTCTTTTACCCCCGCATTTAATTTTCCCACCCTGGTCAATTGTTTCTTTTATATTTTTTTCAATTACCTCTAATTGTTTAAAATTACTTAAAGGACCCATCTCTGTTTCAGGATCCATTGGTGCTCCAATTTTTATTTTTGATGCACGTTTTGAAAGTTTATCCAAAAATTGATCGTAAATTCCTTTTTGTAAATAAAGTCTTGACCCTGCTATGCAACTTTGCCCACTTGCACCAAATATTCCAGCTGTGATCCCATTTATTGCATTTTCTTGCTCTGCATCGTCAAAGACTGCAACTGGACTTTTTCCACCTAGCTCTAAACTTACTTCTGATAAATTTTCTGCTGAGTTCCTAATTATATGTCTCGCTGTTTCAGGACCACCAGTAAAAGCAACTTTTTCAACCAAGTTATGAGTAGTTAAACTTTTACCGCAAGGATCTCCAAATCCTGTAATTACATTTACCACACCTTTCGGAATACCAGTTTTTTCAATTAATTTTGCAAACTCAAACAATACTGCTGGAGCAAGTTCTGAAGATTTAATTACAACGGTATTACCCATTGCAAGTGCTGGTGCTACTTTAGTAGCAGTTAAAAACATTTGTGAATTCCAGGGAATTATTGCAGCTATAACGCCTATAGGTATTCTAGTTGTTATTGCTTGAACATTTGGTTTATCTATTGGTAAAACTGTACCTTCAACTTTATCTGCTAAACCCGCATAATAGTCGTAGTATTCTGCTATATATACTGCTTGTTTTTTTGTTTCCCTAAAAAGTTTTCCGGTATCAATAGTTTCTATTTCACCAAGCATCTCTGCATTCTCTCTCAATTGATTTCCAATAGCTCTTAAAAATTTAGCTCTTTCTCTAGGAAGTAACTTTGGCCATTTACCCTCGAATGCTTTTTGGGCGGCCTTAACTGCATTATCAACATCTTTAGCACTTGCTTCAGGAACAACTGCCCATGGCTCATTATGTTCTGGATTTAGGGTTTCAAATGTTTTTTTACTTTCAGAGTCAACCCACTCACCATTAATAAACATTTTATATTGTTTAAGTTTACTCATCTGATCCAATAAAATTTTTGATTGTTAAATTTACATCATCAGCACACTCAATACCACAAAGATGTTTTCCATCTTTTATGATCTTTAACTGACTTTTAGAGATTAAAGCATTCAATTCTTGAGACATTTTTACAGTTGAGCCAATATCATGTTCTCCTGTCATAACTAAAGTATTAGCTTTAATTTTTTTAAAATCTTCATCATTTTTATGATTAACAAATAACTCATAAACCTTTAGAAAATTATTCATGTTATTTGCAGACAAAATTGAACTTATTTTTTCATATATTTCTGGATTATTTTCTAAATATTTATCAGTAAACCATCTTTTTAAAGCTTGCTTTGAAAGTTTTAATTCTTGTTTTGCTTGTTCAAACCTTTTATTAACAATTTTTTGTTGTTCCTCAGTTCTTTTATAAACAGAACACAAAAGAGTTAATGTCTGTAAACGCTCATTATGTTTAGTTGCAAAATTTCGTGCAATTAAAGACCCTATAGAGAAACCCACAAGATGTATTTTTTTTATATTAAGATGGTCCATTAACCCAATTAGTTGGTCAGAAAAATCATCAAAACTTATTTCCCTATTTTCTAATGAAGATTTTCCATGGCCTAAAATGTCATAAGCAAGAGTTGAATGATAATTAAAAAATTTAAGCTGTGGCTGCCATATTTCGTGAGTAAGACCTACACCATGCACAAATACTATTGGCACATCTTGATCCTTTTTGTTGTATAAGTAATAAGTTCCTGAAGCAGTAGTTCCCGTTGTCATCAAGAATTATTTTGGCTCAATACCCATTTCTTTCATATCTTGATATCTATCCCCAGTTCTTGCGTGCGCTCTACCACTTGATGCCCCACCAATTGCAATAACCACCTCATCATCGAAGGGTGCATCATGAATAGTAAATTCATGAGTTAGGTAATATGGCCTCAATCCAGAATCTGTTTTATGCATCATAGGAATCGCAATCTTTGATCCAGCAGGTCCTCTTGTATTAGTAAAACTTAAATAGGAAGTTCCACCTACCGCATCTCTAAATTTATTTCCAAACCTTAAAGTATGAATAAAAGCTGAAGCATGCTCTATTTCACCGTTCAATCCTACTATACCCGCCTTACCATAAGCTAATATTTTTTCAGGTGATCCTATTTCTTTTATCAATTCTGGAACAAGTAAATCACCTAGCTTTGGTGCAAGATCTAAAATAGTTGGTCTTAGGTCCTCTACAAAACCTTTTCCATGCCATGGATTTTTAAAGACTGCTGCTACTGATACCATTAAAACTGGTTCTTTTGCTTCTTTACCACCTTCAATAAAAGTTTTGTCTACAAATTTTGAAAATTTTCTTAATTCTAATTTCATTATTATTCTCTTCTTTCATATATCAGGATCTGTCAACCGATTAATTATAAGTCATTAAAATTTCACCAGTTGTGTAATATGTAGCTCTATCTTCTGACATATAAGGCACAGACTCTGCAATCTTTTGTTTCTCTAGTTTAGCACAATCGTAACCTAGATTTTCTATTAATAATTTTTTACATTTCCTAGCAAAGTGAACTTCATCAACGTATAATGACTGGTACGATTTATCTGCACCGTGTCCATAAATGCCAAAATGAAAATTTGCCCTGTTATTTTTAACACCTTTCTGATTTTTCCATAATGTTTGATTGTGCTTTTCATGCACCAGTATTCCGTTCACCCAAACTTTATGAAACGCTTTTGATATGTCTTTCTTATCAAAGTTAATATTTAATACTAAATCGTACCAAATATTTCTTTTTAAATCTTTGCCTGGTACCAAAGAATACCAATCATGTCTTGCTTCACAAAAAGTTCGCTTGCTTGTATCACTCTTTGTACCTGCTCCTGGGGAACAATCATCATTACCGCCTGGTATGACAATCATACCTCCTCCAGATTCATGTCTCCAAACAAGACCTTTTTTTTTATCAATTTGCAGCATGAACATTGGCCCAAAGAAACTTTCAGTGCTATGGAACTGTAAAATAGATTTTATTCTCTTAGTGTGTTCGAATTCATTAGTAAGCATGAATGAATAGGAAACCCAAACATTTCCCCTGAAACCATAATCAGTACTAACCTCAACTCTCTTCTGTATTTCACCATTAGGTCTATCACAGTCTTGTCTCCTATTGTAGCACTCATCCCCAGGTGCTTGTATGAAAAAAGCGGTATTACCAAACCTTGTTACCTTGTCTTGTAATTCAAAAAGAGTAAGATTATATTTCTTTTGGTATGCTTTAATTTCTTTTACCGATGTTGCTTTCCAACCAGGATCCCTTTTAAAACCTTTTACTGTAGTATCACGTCCTTTTAATCCTAAGTTCTTTTTTCCAAGAACATCTTTTGCATTAGCATGTAAATTTAAAGAAGTTAAAGTAAACAATATTAAAATTAATTTACTTATAATTTTCATTTTTTTTCTCTATGTTTGAAACTATCTCTCCTAAAACTGTATAAGGCTTTTGGGTCTACATCAATATCTACTACGGATGGTTTATTTGTTTTAATTGCAGCTTTTACAGCTTCATTAATCTCAGAAATTTTTTTTACTTTAAAACCTTTAGCACCATACAATTCAGCAACTTTATCAAAGGAAGGACTAGTTATATCTGCACCCAAATATCTTTGTCCAAAGAAGTCCTTTTGATAAGCTTTTTCTGCTCCCCAACTTTGATTATTCATTACAATTGTTGTTGTATTAATTCCATATTCAACAGCTGTGCTTAATTCTGATATTGTCATTCCAAAACCTCCATCACCCATTAAACTTACAACTGTTTTTTTTGGTTTTGCAACTTTCACTCCAAGACCGCATGCAAATGAAAAACCAACAAGGCCAAAATCTAATGGAGTAAATAAAGAGGGAGGATCGTAATATTCTAGAGCATCGGTTGCTTGCAGGCATAATGTTCCAGCATCTAATGTAATTGCAGAGTTTTTTGGAAGTACTCTTCTTAATTGTTTAAATAGACCTTTGGGCTGTATAGGAAAATTTGAACCTAAATTTTCTTTATCTCTTTTTTGTAAATACTCTTTTCTTTCTTTTAAATATAAGTTTGTCCAATTTTTTATATTTAGTTTAATCTTATCTTTTTTAATTTGATCATAAAGTTGTTTAGTTGCTGTAGCAGCATCGGCATGAATTTTTATGATTGCAGAAAAATACTTTCCAAGCATTTTTTTTTCAAGTTCTATTTGTATGATTTTTGCTTTTTTATTTATGTTTTCATAAGAATAAAAAGTTGAGTTAAATCCTAAACGCGTTCCAATTGCTAAAATAACGTCCGCATTCTTAACTAATCTTGAGGCAACAGGATTTCCCCTAGGACCCATTTGTCCTGCATTTAATTTATGTCCAAATGGAATTGCATCTCCATGCCCTGCTGCTGTAACAATAGGCATGTTGCATATTTCAGCTAATTTTAATACGTCTTTGTATTTAGAATTGTATTTAATCCCTGCACCAACAATAATTACTGAACATTTTGAAGCTTCAATTAATTTCGCAGCCTTTTTGATATTATCTTGATTACTTTTTTGTTTATTCTCATTTGTGAATGATGGTTTTTTAGTATTTATATTATAAGAATTTGATTCAGCTAATATATTTCTTGGTAAATTTATACAAACAGGTCCTCTCCTAGGTTTCATAGACAAATTAAATGCATCACTAATGATATTTGGAATATTTTTTGAATTTTTTATAGTCCACGTTTTTTTTGTAATTGGTGAAAATAAAGACTGTTGATCTAAACCCTGAAATGCATCTTCCATTTTATCTTTTGTTGAATAAGAGCCTGCAATTGCAACCACTGGTGAAAAAGCTGCATTTGCTTGAGCAACTCCTGTAACTAAATTTGTAGCACCAGGTCCGTTCTGACCTGCAATAATTACGCCATGTTTATTTGAGGCTCTTGCGTACCCGTCAGCCATATGAGTGCCTGTTCGTTCATCTCTTACTCCAATAAATTTTATACTCTTTTCATGATAAAGAGCATCAAACATTTCCATTGTTGCTGAACCAATGAGTCCAAAAACATGGTTTACTCTCTCTTTTTTTAATGATTGAACAGCGGCTTGACCACCGCTAATTCTTTTTCGCTTTGTTTTCACGAAACTTTTTTTACTTCAGTATCAAAATCATCTTGAAAATGAGGCATAACTTTCTCAGTAAAAAGTTTAATACTTTTCATGCAATCTTTATGCTTTACACCAGGGAAATTAGACCAAACTTGTAAATTTTGTAAGTTAAGTTCAGATTTTAATTCATGAATTTTATCGATTACATACTCCGGCGTTCCAAATAACATATTTCTTTTGTGTAAAAATTCATAATTTAGCAGATCTAATTTACCTTTTGTTTCTGGTAATTCTTCACCTGGATCCATATGATTTCCTAAACCTCTCCAATGACATACCCATTTCATGTAATTAACCATATGTTCTCCAGCTTTTTCTTTAGCTTCTTCCATCGTGTCAGCAACAAACATGTCTCTCACAAGGGAAACACCCTCACCTAGAGGAACATTTTTTTTTGTGACCTCTGATCTTTTATTTTTATAAGCTTCAAATCTTACCTTTAAAGCTTTTACAGTTGGTATCCACATTATGATATTTATATTTTGCTCAGCAGCCCATTCTATTGACCTAATTCCATCCACAACTTGATGAATTGGTGGGTGTGGATTTTGATAGGGTTTAGGTAATACACATATTTTTTTCATTGTATTATCTTCCATATTCATAAATTCTTCACTTGGAGGACTCATATCATGCTGCCAAACATAATTCGGTGATGGGTAGGTATAGAACTCTCCTTCGTGTTTAAAAAATTTTTCTGTCCAGGATTTTTTTAATACCTCTAATGTTTCAGCAAACAATCTAAAGTTCTTTGCCTGATCTTTTAGATCTGCCTCTTTGTTTAAATTAATTGCTTCTCTTCCATACACACCTCTAGCAACTCCTACTTCAACTCTTCCTTTTGAAAGTTGGTCTAATGTAGCAATATCTTCAGCTAATCTAATTGGGTTATGAAAAGTAATAACATTTGCAGCTTGACCAATTCGAATATTTTTTGTTCTTGCAGCTGCATCAGCACCCATCATTAAAGGGTTAGTGCAAGATTCCATTCCTTCATGATTAAAATGATGCTCTGTAAACCAAATAGAATTCCATTTGTTTTGATCACAATATTCAGTGATCTCTTTTGTTTCATCTAATAATTGATGATATGGTTTTTGTGTCCAATTAGTAGTGTTGCAAAAATATCCAAATTTCATAAAGCCTCCTTTAAAAGTCAATTTAAAGACGACCGATCCCACTTTCGTATGTATTTTGATAACTTACGACGAGTTATGTATCGCTTATGATAAATAATATCACATTTTTATAAAAAAATAAATTAATTATAATTATTTTTTTCTCATCCAAAATTGATACATATTAAAGAAACTATCTGGATTATTCTTTTCAAATTTGTCCCAATTGTCTAAAGATAGATTTTTTATATCCTCAGGAAACATTCGAGAATATTTTCTTTTTTCAATATCTTTAATATAAAAACCTAGAAACTCTAAATTGAAATCATTTATTATTTTTGATATTTGAGGAATTGTAAAACGGAGTTCTTGCTCATGAAAAAATAAATCCCTTACCATAGACAATGAGTAAAAATCGCTTGCATTTATTGCTTTTTGTAAATTTAGACCAAGTTTTTCATTAATAATTTCTTGTCTAAAGTTTATAATGTTTTCATTTGAGCTTACTATATTTCTTTTTTTTATAATTTCTCTTGCTTCAACTACATGCATTCTTGCAATTTCACTATATAGTCCAATTCTTAAAAAACCATTAGGCTTTAATAAATCATATAAAATTTTAAAACCTTCAATGGGATTATTCATGTGATGTAAAGTTCCAGCAGATTCAATGATATCAAATTTTTTATCAAGTTTGTTTAGCTGTAAAATATCTGCATGTAAGAATTCAATATTTTTAATTCCTAGTTCTTCCACTTTTCTTTTAGCATAAGCTAAACTTGCCAAGCTTAAATCAATACCAAGTATTTTGGAATTTTTATATCTTGATGTACCTAAAATATGAGCACCAGTTCCACACCCCGCAACCAAAACATCGAATTTGTTTGATTTACTGTCGGTCTTTATTTCGTTCGGTTTTATTTCTTGATTAAGCCAACTTATAAAATTATCTGGTAAAATTTTATATGTGTGTCTCCACCTGGGATATGGATTTTCTTCATATTGTTTTCGAACTTTATTTGATACATCATCTTCAATTTTGCCAAGCGATTTAATTGACTTTATTATATCTTTCTCTCTTAATGGTTCTTTAATTTGAACATTTATTAAATCATTAAATAAAATATTTGATGATTTATAATTTAATAATTTTTGTTCAATAATTTCAGAACTATTCAGTGGAATGTAGCTACCCAGTATAGCAATCTCATTTTCATCTACATGATCACTTTTTTCTATTTTTTTTTTAAGATTATTTATTTTTTCAATTTCTTCAGATGATTGATAATAAATGTATTCATTAAGCCAGGATTGTTCAGCTAAAGAAATAAAAAACTCCAAATATTCATTCAAATTAATTTGATGAGCACTATTTAAATAATTAAGTATTTTATATCTGATTTTAGTTAATAAATTTTCTAAAAATGTATCTGTTATCAATGATTTTTGAAGTATTAGATGTAAAAGTTCGTCTTTTAATAATTTTCTTATAACTTTGATTTCTAATATTTTATCATTATTAATATTAGATGTTAAATTTTCTTTTTTATGAAAGCAAAATAATAAAATTTTTGAATTATTAAAAATATTATTATGATCATTATTATTATTTTTATATAAAATTAAAAATAGCTTTCTAAGTTTTTTAATTTCATCTATATGCTCATCTTTAAATACATAATTAGTTAATACAGAAGACAAAGGATTAATAAATTTTTCATTGTTAGGATCTATTTCAATGGAATTTTCGATGTATTTTAATGCTTTCTTATATTCACTTAACTCTTTAAATAAAATACCAAGATTATTGTGTGCATCTGGTTGTTTTGGATTAATTTCAATCGCTTTTTGAAAACACTCAATTGCTTTTTCGATCTTATTTAAATTTTTAAAAATTGTTCCTAGATTATTATATGCATCTGCTTCCAAAGGATTAATTTCTATTGCTCTTTGAAAACATTCTATTGCTTGGTCATTATTATTTAAATTATATGATAAAATTCCTAAATTATTTAAAGCCCTAGAATGATTAGGATTAATTTTTAAAACTCTTTGATAGAGATCTTGAGCAATATCAAACTTATTTTCTATGTGATTTTTTACAGCAAGATCAAAAATCGACTCAATATTAAGATTATTGTTATCGTTCATATAAATTTTTTTTTTATTATCTTTGATATTCTATAAATTTTCTTAGAGATTTGTTTAAGAATTTTTCGTAAATTTGACCAGAGCTTGAATGTTTTTTAGAGTTTAAAAAGAATTTATTCATTTTAAAATCATAGGAAGGCTCAAAGAAAAAAGGAACTGATAGTCTTTTACTTTTGTTCCATAACACTCTGTGATTTGTTGCTTTAAACTTTCCTTTGCTTAAAAATTCTAGAGCTCTACCAGTATTTACAACTAAAGCTTTTTTGTTAAATGGTACATCATACCATTGTTTATTTTTTCTGTTTTGTACTTGCAATCCACCTTTTCTATCTTGATAAAGAACTGTAAATATTCCACTATCAACATGTGTTTCACATCCAAGAGCAACCCCATCTTGTTTTGATATTTCTACAGGTTTTGATTGATTAGGATAATAATTAAATCTAAGAGTACTAAGTGTTTTTAATCTTGAAAAAGCTTTACTCGAAATATTTGGATTTTTATTACTAACTTTGATTACACTTTTAAACAAAGTTTCACTCAACCTATAAATATTATCAAAATATTTATTTAAAATCTTAATTGATTTTTTATTAAAACATCTATGCAGATTAAGATACTCTATATATTGATTATTTAGATTTGCAGAATATTTTTTCGATACTTTTAAATCACCTATGTCCAAACCTTCTTTTCCATTTACATCGTTAGGAAAATATCCCCTGTATAAATTTTTATTCTTTTTATTCCATTTTTTTGGAGATAATTTTTTTTTATTATTATCTGACAAATTAAAGAATTTATTTCCAACCTCACAGGTTTTGTAAATTTCTTTTAAATTAATTCCATGACCTGTAATTTGAAAAAATCCTATATTAACACAAGCTTTTTCAATTTCTTTAATTGTTTTATATGCACTTTGGGTTTCAAAATTATTTCCAATCAGCGAGGTAATATCAATTGTTGGTATATAGCTTTTTGTCATCTTCTTACTGGAGTTTCTGTTGCAATGTATTGGTCTCTAGCTTTTTCTCTAAAGTAAATATAAATTCCAGCTGCTATTATACATGCAACTCCAAAAAATGTTCTGCCTGAAGGAATTTCATTGAATAAAAAATATCCAGGTATCATTGACATAATAATTAATGAGTATTCAAATAGAGAAACTACAGAAGGTGAAGCCACAATGTAAGCTGAAAATATGCAGAGAAAAGCTATAGAGGCGACAAAACCAAAAAATAAAATAAATTTCCATGTATATTCAATGTTTGAAAACCACTCTCTAAAAATAAACTGTGTAGTTGGATCAAAGTCTGGGTTATTCAATTGTCCATTTCCCATAAACAAATATATAAGACCACATAAAATTAGGGCTATTAAATAAAAATAAAATAGTTGAGTATTTACATCGTCTTTATCAGATGTGTATTTTGTTATTGTCATGGATGCAGCATAAAAAAATGCACATAACACTGGAAGCAAACTTTTATATTCAAAGTCAGAAAAGTTTGGATCAAGCACAATAAAAACTCCCGCAAAACCAAATACAATTGCTGACCATCTTCTTATTCCAATAAACTCTTTCAAAAAAAATTTAGCAAAAATAGATACAAAAAAAGGGCAAGAGAAAAATAGGGCATTTGCTGTTGCTAAGGGCATATAAGTAAGAGAAATAAAGAAAGCTGAAAATGCCAAAAAGTGAAGAACCACTCTAACAATTGTTAAAATAGGATAATAAGTTTTTAATGAAACTTTTTGTTTTCTAAATTTTATGTAACTAAAAAGCAAAACTGCTGCAACAAAATATCTTCCAAAAAAAATCTCATAAAGAGAGGATTTTTCAAAAATATATTTAATTAAAGAGTCTTGCATCGCAAATAAAGTCATCGCAATGATAATTAAAAATATACCTTTTGAATTATTATCTCTTGTCATTTATCTTAGAGGTTTTTCTGTAGCAATTGATTGATTTTGTGCTTTTTCACGCATAAAAATATAAATTCCACTTGATACAATTATTAAAATTCCAATTATAGTGTTTAACGAAGGTATTTCATCGAAATATAGCCATCCTACTAGTGGGGACCAAAATAATATTGAATATTCAAAAGGTGAAACTACAGAAGGTGAAGCTATGCTGTAAGCTGTAAATAAAAAAAAGAAAGCGATAGTAGCTGTAACACCAGTTGCAGTCATTAATAGGATATTAGAATTAAAATTAACAAACCATTCTCTAAATATAAATTGAGAAGCTGGATGATTTAAAGTGTTGTATTGACCGTCACCAATAACAAAATAGAAAATTATACTTAGAATAATTGCACCAATATAAAATGTAAAAGTTTGGGTATAAACGCTATCCTTATCAGATGTTTTTTTTATAATGATCATAGATAATGAGTAACAAAAGGCACATAAAATAGGTAATAAACTTAAATAGTTAAAATTACTGAAATCAGGATTTAAAGTCACATAAACACCAATAAATCCCACAACCACAGCAGACCATCTTCTTAATCCTATTTCTTCCTTTAAAAAAAAATGAGCAAATATTGTAATTAAAAATGGAGTAACAAAAAATAAAGCTGTAGCAGTCCCAAGTGGTAACACAGTCAAAGAAACATAAAAAGAACTAAAACCAAAGAAAAAAAGTATTACACGGGTAAAAGTTAAAAGAGGATATTGGCTTTTAAATACTATTGGTTTTTTTGTAATTATTAAAAATAATAAAATAAGCACAAAACTTACTACTGTCCTTACTAAGTAAACTTCATAAAGTGAAACAAAATTATAAATATGCTTCATAATTCCGTCCTGTACAGAAAAAACCATCATGGCAATTAATATGTAAGCTATTCCTTTAGGATTATTATTTGGAGTACTCATTGATGACCTATATCAAAAAAGAATATGTTTTTAAATTTATTAAATTTATGCCATATTCATTCTATGAGTTCAGATGAAGATAAGATAATGATGGAAACTCTATATTGGTGGGGTATTCCAACCTTATTTAGATGTAAAAATGATCCTGAACCAAAGAACTGCGATATAGCATTAGTTGGTGTTCCACATAGTACAGGAAATGGGACCACAGAAAGAGATCAACATCTAGGTCCAAGAGCAGTTAGAAATATTTCTGCAATGCTAAAACGTTCGCATTTTGATTATAAAATTGATCCTTGGAAAGAAAATAAAATTCATGATTTAGGAGATGTTCCTTTTCCAGAAGCAAATAACAATGAAAAATGTATTGAGAGAATTTCAGCTTTTTATGATCAAATTGAGCAAGCAGAAAAACCAGTTGTATCAATCGGTGGAGATCACTCAATAACAGGTGGAATCGTACAAAGCTTAGCAAAGAAAAATTCAAAACTTACAAAAGGTAAAAAAATAACTTTCGTTCATTTTGATGCTCACACTGATTGTTTTGAAAAATTAGATCATTTTCTTGGAGCAAAAAAATCAGCAGCTCATTGGGCTTCTTACTTAGTTAAACAAGGAAACGTTGATCCACATACAAGTACTCAAATAGGTATAAGAGGAAATCCAAGAACATTAGATTGGCTTCAAGCTAGTTATGATATTGGTTATCAAGTAATAACTATGGATGAGTATAGAAAGTGGGGCCATGAAAAATGTTCAAAAATGATTTTGGATAGGTTAGGGGACAATCCAATTTATATAACTTTTGATTTAGATTGTTTAGATCCATCAGTTGCACCAGGTGTTGCAAACATTGAACCAGCTTATAAAGGATTTAATATGGACGAGGTCAGAAAACTTCTTCAGTCCTTAAAAGGAAAAAATATTATTGGTGGTGATGTAGTGTGTTTAATGCCAACTAAAGATAGCCCAAATCAAATAACAGCTATGGTAGCAGCCTCAATAATGTTTGAAATTATCTCTTTAATATCAATTTATCGAAACAAATAAGTTTAATAATGAGTCAGAAATTAACAAAAAAACAAAGAGAGGAGGTTTCTGACTTAGTAATTTCCTATCCCAAATATGATTATTACAAAAAAAAATTTTATAGAGGTCATAATTTTGACTATAAACTTGTAATTACTCCAGAAACTAGAGGAACTGATCATCCAGGGATGCATTTTACTGGTATATGCACTTGGTGGGAGGCTAGAGGAAAATGGAAAATCTCTAGAGCAGACATGGTTAGATTAATTGAAAAAAAAACAATAATTCATACTTGGAAAGATCCATATGAGGAAAAATCATATGAAGGAAAGTTTAAATTTGTAAATAGAGAACCCACTGAAAAAGAGTGGAAAAAAAAGATTGATGAGATGAACAAATCAAATAGAAAATTTTGGTTGGTTGTGTCAGTTATTGGATTAGTAATACTTTTAATTTATAATAATTAATTTAATATTGTGCTAGCAGCTTTTTCGGCTATCATTAAAGTTGGGGCATTTAAATTTCCACTTGTTATTTCTGGCATTACAGATGCATCAACAACTCTCAGATTTTCTAAACCATGCACTTTTAGTTTTTGATCGACAACAGCCATATTATCTTCTCCCATTTTTAAAGTACAAGATGGATGATAAGCAGTTTCAGCCTTAGATCGAATATATTCCTCAAATACTTCATTAGTGTCAGCATGTTCTCCAGGTCCAATTTCTTTTCCCGCAAATGGTTTTAAAGAATTTTGTCCTAAAATTTTCCTTGCAACATGAATACACTCAATAGTTTGTTTTAAATCATCTTCATTCTCTAAATAATTAAATTGAATTTTTGGATAGTCGTATGGATTTGAACTATTTAAGGTTACATGACCTCTACTTTTAGGATGATTTGGACTTGCGTGCAATTGATATCCATGCCTGTCAGGGTCTACTAATCCATGATCAATCACAAATGCAGGAAAAAAATGAAATTGAATATTAGGATATTCTCGTTCAGGCGATGATTTGCAAAATCCACCAGCCTCTAAAAATGAAGTTGAGCATGGTCCTGTTTTTGATAAAAACCATTGAATACCAATTCTCAACATATTCAATTTATTAATATAAGAATACAGAGTGTCAGATGTTTTACACTCTTGTTGAACGTAGGTTTCTAAATGATCCTGCAAATTTTTACCAACACCTTCAAGATGATGAACAACATCAATTCCTTTGTCTTTCAAATGTTGACTAGGTCCAACTCCTGATAGCATTAATAACTGAGGAGAATTAATTGCACCACCGCTTAGTATAACTTCTCTATTTGCATAAATTTTTTCAACTTTATTTTTTATTTTTACTTCAATACCTATTGCTTTTTTTCCATCAAAAATAATTTTTTCAACAAATGAGTCGGTAAAAATGTTTAAATTCTTTCTTTTTCTTGCTGGATTTAAATAATATTTTGAAACACTGGCTCTTTCTCCATTATGGATAGTTACATCATACATACCAAAGCCTTCTTGTTCTTTACCATTCATATCATTATTTATTTTATAACCAGCTTCTCCAGCTGAATCGATAAATGCTTTAAATAGAGGATTTTTATTTTTAGATTGATTAACTGGCAATAAACCATCTCCACCTCTATATTCATTCTTTCCTTCAGACCAAGTCTCAATTTTTTTAAAATAAGGCAATACCTTTTCATATGACCAATCTGTTAATCCAAAAGAAGCCCATCTTTGATAATCGTTTGGATTTCCTCTTACAAAAACCATTCCATTATGTGCAGAGCAACCACCAATCATCTTTCCTCTAGGGCAAAATAATTTTCTATTATTTAAATAAGGCTCTGGCTCTGAATAATATTTGTAATTATATTTGGGATCATGCATTGTATATAAAATTGCAAGTGGCATATTCACTTTCCAAATATCACTAGGTTTACCAGCTTCAAATATCGCTACAGTATTTTTGCCATTTTCAGTTAATCGATTTGCAAGCACACAGCCAGCTGAACCAGCACCAATTATTAAATAATCAAACTTCATATAAGACTTGATGTTAGTAATTTTTTATATTGATGAATTGACTTCATTTTGATGCCTGTCCTTTTTGCCGCTTCATCAAATTTTCTAACAAGAATTGATGATTTGAAATATTTTTTTTTCTCAAAATCACTGGATTCGTCATCATTTAAAACTCCACCTTGTAAATTAAGGCTTACTCGTGAAGCCTCTGAGAGTTTATTATAATAATTTTTATTTCTAGCTAAATAACGCTTAGCGAGAACATGATATTTAATTGGTTCTACAATCTCTTCTTTAAAAAAACTTTTTAAATATTCATATCCTATACTTTCATGCTCGCCATCCAAATTAGATTCAACTAATTCGTCTGGATTTTCAATAATGAAATGCCCATAATCATGTAATAAACATGAGCATATGATCTCTTTTTTACATTTAGCTTTTTCAGCTAACATTGCGGCTTGTATCATGTGTTGAGACATCGTTACATTTTCACCTATATAAAGTGATTGGTTATTGGTAAAATTTGATATTATTTTTTCAACTACTTGCATTTTGACTATTGAGGTCTATCTCCTTCAATTGCAATTCTATCCATTATTCTCTCATATCCCAAACCTCTACCAGGAAAAAAGTCAGCTATTGCATAATGAATGACACTTCTATTGTCCCAAATTGCAACAGTATTTTCCGTCCAATTAAATCTACAAGTTAAATCTAATCTTGCTTGATGCTCAAATATTTCTTTCAATATTTGATCACTTTCCTCTTTTTCTAATCCAATAATTTGTTTCGTATAAGTCCAATTAACAAATAAAATTTTTTTACCTGTTTCTGGATGTGTTCTAACAATTGGATGTTCATTTGAATAAGAGTCATAATTTCTTTTTTCATTTCCTTCCATATACTTATAATTATCTATGAAAAATTCTGCACCAAGAGAGCTGTGAATTGCTTTTTTATCTTTTATTTTCTCTTTAATTTTATTATCTAATGTTTCCCAAGCTAACTCCATATTGGAAAAACAAGTATCACCACCAACAGGAGGGATTTTTAAAGATTTTAATATTACTGCTTTTGTTGGTTTTGCGTTATAACTAACGTCACTATGCCAATTCTCACCCCATTGGTTTTTTTCCTCTTTACCTTTTATTATTCTAACAATTTCAGGGTAATCGTTTAATCCTTTTACATATGCATGAGTTTCTAAAGGTCCAAACTTTTCAGCAAGTGCAATTTGTTGTTTTTTAGTAATAGGCTGATCTCTAAAGAAAATAACTTTATGTTCTAAAAGAAGATCATTTATTTTCTTAAAATTTAAATCTGAAACATCGGTTAAATCTATACCTTTAATTTCAGCTCCTAATGCACCAGAAAGTAACTTAATTTCCATTATTTTTTCAATTTTCCAGTTATCACAAGATCATTATCCCTAAAATTTGATTTGTTTAATTTAATAAAATCATCCATTAACTTAATTTTGTCTTGTTCAAATTCTGCCACTTTTCTCTTATTTAAGTCAATATACAAAGATAACATTTCTAAAGTTGCTGATAATTTTTTTGTAGTTGTTTCAAGCATTTCCATTTTGAAGTGTAATCTTTTTTTGTCATGATCAAAAAAGGTAAGATTAATTTCTACCTCTTCACCCTCCTTTACCTCATTATTATAAGTTGTGTGTGTTTCAACAACCATGGTGCTCATTTTGTTAGTTTTTGCTGAGTCCTCACCCATCTTAAATTTTTGTAACATTATTTCCCAAATTTGATCAAAAATAAGAACATAGTAAGCCATGTTCATATGATTATTATAGTCTGTCCACTCTTTTTTGATAATTTGATTTGATATATGTATAGACATTTAATTTTTATAATCTGGTTCTTCTTTATCTAAAATTAATTTTATTTGATCAAGATGTAATTTTGCTAAATCAATTGGATAGTTTGCAGTTTCTTGAGCTGTTTTTTCAGCAACATCTTCGCTAACTACATTCAATTCTTGATTTGAGGCCAAAGCAGTTAAATAAGTTTCTGCTGCTTTTTCAAAATAATATAAATAATTAAAACCTTCTGCAACTGTCTGTCCTGTTGTAATAATTCCATGGTTAGCAAGTAACATATGTTGTTTATTTCCTAAAGCACTAGCCATCTTCATAGCCTCATCCTCAAATCCTAATCCTCCAAATTCATTATAAACTGAGACTCTATTATAAAATATCATAGTATTTTGATCTATAGGTTTCATTATAGGATCTTTTAATGTTGATAAAGCTGTTGCATACTTTGAATGACAATGAAAAATACATTTTGCATGTGGAATTTTTTGATGTATTGCACCATGAATGCTAATTGCTGTAGGGTCAATTAAATTAGGCTTATTCTTTAGTTCATTAATATTTTCTTTAGTCACTAAAATTAAATCACTAGCTTTAATTTGACTAAAATGTATGCCAGCTTTATTGACGTAGAAATTAGTTGAAGAGCCTGGGAGGCACGCACTAAAATGGTTTGCAACACCCTCGTGCATATTTAGTCTTGCAGTCCATCTAAAAGTAGCAGCTAAATCTTTTTGTAATTCGGTTATTTCCATTTTTGTTAAATTAAACTATATTTAATTTACAATTTATGAGCAATAAAGTTTTTATATCGTGTGCAGTAACTGGATCAGGTGACACTGCTAGCAAGCATCCCGATTTACCAAAAACACCAGAACAAATTGCCAAAGCTTCAATAGAGGCTGCAAAAGCTGGAGCTGCAATTGCTCATATTCATGTTAGAGAGGATGATGGAACTCCAAGTAGAAGATTGGAATTATATAAAGAGGTTATTGATAGAATCAGATCAAGTGACACAGATGTAATTTTGAACTTAACAACTGGCATGGGGGGAGATCTTGATATTGGACAAGGAAAAAATCCTTTAGAATTTGGTCCAATGACTGATATGGCAAATGTAATGGAAAGAATTAAAAACGCCGAACAATTTCTTCCCGAGATTTGCACATTGGATGCAGGTACACTAAATTTTGGTGATAGCTCAGTTATTACAGTGAACACACCAAATGATTTAAGAAAAGCTGCAAAAAAATTACAAGAAATTAAAGTGAAACCAGAAATAGAAGCGTTTGATTTAGGTAATATGTGGTTTGGTTCACAGTTATATAAAGAAGGACTTTTAAGTGATCCGCCTCTTTTTCAAATGTGTTTAGGAATTCCATGGGGAGCACCTGCTACAATTTCAGCTATGCAAGCGATGAAAGATATAATGCCCAAGGAAGGTGTGTGGTCAGGATTTGCAATTTCAAGAAATGAAATGCCATTTGTTGCGCAAACTGTTCTTATGGGAGGAAACCCAAGAGTTGGATTAGAAGATAATTTGTATCTATCAAAAGGTAAGTTGGCAACTAATGCTCAATTAGTAGAAAAAGCAATAAGAATAATAGATGAAATTGGTTATTCACCAATGACACCAGCTGAGACAAGAGAAAAGCTAAAATTAGTAAAACATTATTAATGTCAAAGATAACTGTTATTGCCAGTTTTTATCCTAAAGAAGATAAAATTAATGATGTACGAGAAATTTTATTATCTATGACAAAGCCAACAAGATTAGAGCAAGGTAATGAACTTTATAATTTTTATGTGGAAAAAAATTCAGAAAAAAAAATCGAAACCTTTCATTTATTTGAAATATATAAAGATACTGATGCGTTAGATTTTCATAGGAATACAGAGCATTATAAAGATTATAGATCTAAAATTAACGATTTATTAATCAAACCTATAGAGGTAAAAGTTCTTAGCCCAATCGATATTATATAATTACTTTTTAGGTTTTTAATTTGATAAATTTTCTACCAATATTCTCATTTTTTTGGCATTTGCTCTATTTCTATTGCAGGAGCAAAATATTTTATTGTAAATCCTTATATTCTAAAATAGGGTTTTCAATATAATTAACAACTTTCTACTAGCTTATGTCTAAAGAGAAAAATTTAGTAAAAATCAAAAAATCAAAAAATGCTAACACCATATTTGGTTTACCAGCTAAATCTTATATTGATGAAAATTTTTGGAAAAAAGAATGTGAAACAGTTTTATCTAATGACTGGTTGTTTGTGGGTTTTGCACATGAACTAAAAAATTCTGGAGATGTAATTCCACTATTTATAGCAGACAAACCAATACTTTTATTGAAAAACAATAATAACGAAATAAGAGCCTTTCACAATGTTTGTAGTCATAGATGCCTAAAGCTTGTCGATGAAAAAAAAAATGTAGGCAAAATTATAAGTTGCCCTTATCACGCTTGGAGCTATGATCTTAATGGAAACTTAAAGGCAGCACCTCATGTTGGTGGTACAAATCAACATAAACCTCAAGGATTCAATTATATGGATCACGGTTTAAAACCAATAAAAATTCACATTTGGCACGATTGGATTTTTATTAATTTTAATGGTAAAGCAAAAAAATTCGAGCAATATGCTAAACCACTTATTTCAAAGTTTAATGATATTGATTTTACAAAATTAAGATATGCAGCAACATTAGATTTTGGAAACATAAATACTAATTGGAAATTTTTAATTGAAAATTTTATTGAACCTTATCACGTTCAATTTGTTCACAAAACTACTACCAATCAACCACTTAAAGATCATTACACAGTTGTGGATGGTGTCTGTTATGGCAGTGGAGTAGATGTGGCTGAGGAAGATGCTAAAAATAGTACAGCCTTATCTGTAACATCTAGATATTTATCGCTATTCCCAAATTTTATTATTGGCTCTTACTTTCCAAATCAAATTGGTGTTTATCTTAATGTACCGATTAGCCCAGGCTTGACATCTCAAAAAAGGATAATTTATACGACAGATGGTAAAGATATGAGCGAGGAAGAAATTAAGATGGTTAAAAATATATGGTGGAGTGTTCACAAAGAAGATCACGAAATGTGTGAAAGACTTCAAGAGGGCAGACGTTCTCCAGCATCTCAAGAAGGTGGTCTTTTGTCTCCCGTTTGGGAAAAAGGTGTTCAAGCATTTCAAAAACTAATAGTTGATGCTACAATGAAATCTTCTAAATCAATAAAAAGGAAAAAAAATGTCTAAAGAGATTAATCTAGAGGGATATCGATTAGCCCATACAATGATAAGAGTTAAAGATCTGGAAGCATCTTTTAATTTTTACTGCAAAACCCTAGGTATGAAAGTTTTAAGAAAAACAGATTATCCAGAAGGAAAATTTACAAATGCTTTTATTGGATATGGTTTAGAAACTGAGTCTCCTTGTTTAGAGCTTACTCATAATTGGGATCAAAAGGAAGATTATGACAAAGGAAACGGATGGGGCCATGTTTGTATAGAAACTCCAGATGTTTATAAAGCTTGTGAAGATCTTGAAAAACTTGGTGTTAATATAACTCGTAAACCAGGTCCAATGAAACATGGAACAAGAGTAATAGCATTTTGTGAAGATCCTGATGGATACAAAGTTGAATTAAATGAACCACTAAAAATATAAATTGAAAGGAATTAGAATGTCAAATAAGCCTCAGCTGTATAAATTTAAAGATATAGAGCATAGACTTCATACTCTAGAACCAGGCAAAAGTTATATTAAACCATTTGTCACTAGCAAAGTAAGTAATACGATGTGTGGAGGGTTAAATTTTTTGAACAAAGTATCCGTGCCATGGGATTTGACTTGTGACGAAATTATTTATTGTATGGAAGGGACTTTTAGATTGACCTGTGATGGGCAATCATATGTCTGCAACCCTGGAGATGTACTTTATATTCCTAAAGATAATCATATAGCATATGAGTGTGATGAAAAATGTGTAATATTTTATGCAGCATATCCTCATGACTGGAAACAAAAAGCTGGCATAACTTTTGTGCCTGGAATTGATCCTGAGGACATGCCACAACCGTAAATTAGGAGGAAATCAACTTGAATAAAAACGAAAAAATCTATTATGAAAATTTCAAAGATGCAGTTGATCGTAATAGAAAAAAAATACCTGCAGTTCATAAAAAATTAAAAAATGCTGGTGTAAAATATGTTTTATCAAGCTGGATTGATCTCCATGGTATTCCAAAATCAAAACCTGTTCCTATGTCCGATTTTGAACCATTATGTTTAGGAAAAGGTCCACAATTTGCTGTTCATTCTATTTCTTTCGTTCCAGAATTAACACCAGCAGACTCTGATCAGGTAATGTTACCAGATTTAGATTCTGTTTATATTTGTCCGTGGGATACATCTACAGCAATCATTTTTGCAGACCTTTTTTGGGAGGATAAACCTTATAATGTTTGCCCAAGACAGGCTTTAAAACGCAACATGCAAAAAGCTCAAGATGCTGGATACAAAGGTATGGCTGGTGTGGAACCTGAATTTATTGCAATGAAGTATGATGAAAATGGTCAACCTATAAAAGCTATTGATACCGATCCTATAAAAGGAATTAGACCGAGACGCCAAGCTTTCGGTTATGATGTTGAGCATTCATTAGACTCAATGCATTTTTTAAAAGAGTTAATAGATATTCTTAACGGATTAGGCTGGAAACTACACGATGTAGTTGCTGAAGGCGCATATTCTCAATTTGAATTAGATTTTCATTATACGAATCTTTTAGAAATGGCTGATAGATTAGTTTTTCTTCGTATTCTTCTTAAAGAAGTCGCAAAGAAACATAATATGTTTATCACATTTATGCCAAAACCAACAATAGGTGATTGGAGATCAGGAGCTCACATAAATTTTTCAATGGTTGATAAAAATGGAAAAAATATTTTTGATGGTGGAAATAAATGGTCTAAAGAGTCTTTGTTTGCCGTTGGTGGGCTTATGAAACACGCAGAAGCTCTAACTTCAATCACATGTTCAACTGTAAATTCATATAATGGATTGGTACCAAGAGTTGGTGGATTTGAAGGGGGTACAGTTACTTGGGCGCCAACAAATATCACATATGGACACAATAACAGATCAGCTCAGTTTAGATTACCACAAAATAGATATTGCATTGAAAATAGAGCTGCAGATATGACAATGAATGTATATTTAGCTTTTTCAATGACACTTTCAGCAGCTGTAGAAGGTATTAAAAATAAAATTCACCCAGGTAAACCAACAGATCAAGATCTTTATGATATGACTGATAGTGAGTTTAAAAAACTTGGAATTAAAAGACTTCCAAGAAATTTACTAATGGCCATTGAAGCACTAAAAAAAGACGATCTATCTGAAGAAGTAATAGGATCAGTCATGAAAAAATCTTTGCTTGCCTATAAAAATGATGAGTGGGAAAGATACCATCAAGCAGTTACTGATTGGGAAGTAAAAGAATACTTAAGACTCTATTAATCTATGGCTAATTATGAGACGTTTAAATTAGGAAACGTTAAGCTTTTATCGGGTAAAATTTTAAATTCTGCAGAACTAGCATATAAAACTTATGGTAAATTAAATAAAAGTTGCTCTAATGTAATTGTTCTTCCAACTTTTTACACAGGAAGCCACACAAGAAACGAGGGATTTATGGGGAAAAATAGAGCTATAAATCCAAATAAATACTTTATCGTATCAATCAATATGTTTGGAAATGGTTTTTCATCATCACCAAATAATTCTATAAAAAAACAATTTGGAGCAAAATTTCCAACCATAACATTATGGGATAATATTTACTGTCAACACAAACTTATTACAGAGAAATTAAAAATAAAAAAAATAGCACTCGTAACAGGTTGGTCGATGGCTGGCTGTCAGTCTTACCAATGGGCAGCACAATATCCAAATATGGTCAAAGCAATTCTGCCTTTTTGTGCTTCATCTAAAACATCAATTCATAACCATGTATTTTTAGAAGGAGTAAAAGCCGCGCTTACTGCGGATAAAAATTGGAATAAAGGTAACTATAAAAAACAACCAGTTAAAGGTTTAAGAGCGTTTGGACGAGTTTATGCTGGTTGGGCTTTTTCTCAAAAATTTTATAGAGAAAAATTATATAAAAAACTTGGTTACAAAAATTCTGAAGAATTATTAAAGGATTGGGAAAATGATCATGCTAGAAATTGGGATGCAAATAATTTACTTTCAAAGCTTAAAACCTGGCAACTTAACGATATAAGCAAAGGACCAATTTATAAAAATAATTATACTAAAGCACTTAAATCAATTAAAGCAAAAACAATTTTGATGCCTTGCAATCAAGATCTTTATTTTAGAACTGAAGATAATAAATATGAAGAAAAATTTATTCCTAATTCTTCTTTAAGACCAGTAGATTCATCTTTTGGTCATTGTGCAGCAAATCCTGGAAATGATAAAAATTTTGAAAAAAAACTTGATAAAAATATTAAAGAACTTTTAAATTGAAATGACAAGAATTCATAAAGTAGCAGTAGTAGGCACTGGTGTAATTGGTACAGGTTGGATTATTAGATGTTTGGCGCATAATAAAATTGTTTATGCTTACGACAAAGATCTTAAATTAAAAAAAAATTTAATTTCAGAAATTAAAAGAACTTGGCCATATGTAAAAAAACTTTTTAATAAAAAATCAATTAATCTTAAAAATTTTAAATTTTTTACTACAATTGAAGAAACTCTAAGAAATGCAGATTTTGTTCAAGAATGTGCTAGTGAAAATTATACTTTAAAAACTAAGTTGATGAGCTTAATTGGAAAATATGCTAAACCCAATGCAATTATTTCATCAAGTTCTTCAGGCCTGTTACCTTCAAGAATTTATTCTAAATGTAAAAATCCTGAAAGAACAATGATTGGACATCCATTTAATCCTGTCTATTTATTACCTGCTGTTGAAATTGTGCCAGGTAAAAAAACAAAAAATAAATTTTTAAAAGAAGCTAAAAAATTTTATAAATCGATTTCCATGAATCCAATTATGGTAAAAAATGAGTTACCTGGATATTTATCTGATAGGTTACAAGAAGCTTTATGGAGAGAAGGGCTACATATTATTAACGAAGGATATGCAACTACTGAGGAATTAGACAGAGCGATTGAGGATGGTCCAGGACTAAGATGGTCTTTAATGGGTACATTTTTAACTTTTCATCTAGCAGGTGGAAAAACTGGGATGAAACATATGCTTGAACAATTTGGACCTGCTTTAAAATTACCCTGGACAAAATTAAAAGCTCCAAAATTATCAAAAAAACTATCATCTAGACTTATTTCAGGGACAGCAAAACAAGCCAAAGGTAAATCGGTTGCAATGATATCAAATATAAGAGATCAGTATTTAGTTGATCTTCAAAAGTTAAGAAAAAAATACGAAAATAAAATAAGAAGATAATGAAGAGAACTTTGATAGCTAGTTGTTTATGTGAAGGAGTAAAGTTTAAAACTAGTGGTAAACACAGAAACGTTTCAAATTGTCATTGTATTCAGTGTAGAAAAACTCATGGATCATATGGTGCCTACTCTAATGTTAAAGATAAGGATATTAAATTCATAAATAAAAAAACACTTAAATGGTTTAAATCATCTATTCACGCAAGAAGAGGTTTTTGTAATAAATGTGGGGCTAGTATTTTTTTTAAATTTAAAAATTCAGATAATATTTCGATAGCAGCAGGTATGTTTAACGGAAAAACAGGTCTTAAAACAATGCGAAATATATTTGTCAGTTCTAAATCAGATTTTTATAAAATAACTGATAAACTTCCAAAATATAAAAGATTTTCAAATTAGTCGTTTCTCTCTGTATGCCCATCTACAGAGATTACTTGCCCCGACACTTTGCTTGAGTCATCTGATATTAAAAAAGCGCACATTTTTCCTATATCTTCCTCTAGAATCCACTTTTTCATAGAACTCATTGAAATAAATTCTTTTTCAACTGTTTTAGAGGAAACTTTTGTAAATTTTGCTTTATCTCTTATTACTCTTTTCATTCTCTCACCTTTTATTGAACCAGGGCAAACTGCATTAACTCTAACATTAAATTTTCCAAGTTCCATTGCTAAAGTTTTGGTAACGCCAATTATTGCCCATTTACTTGCTGCATAAGGTGATCTTAAAGGAAAACCAAGAATACCTGCTGTTGACGAAATATTAATTATTGATCCGTTTCTTGATTTTTTAATTAAAGGTATAGCTCTTTTGGTAAAATAAAAATGACTATTAACATCTACTTGAATAGTTTTTTCCCAATCTTTAGAATTTAATTTTTCAAGTGATCCAGTCGGTCCCGCAATTCCAACATTATTTATCAAAGCATCAATTTTTTTTGTTTTCTTAAGTATTTTCTTAAACAATTCTGATACTTGTCTTTCGTCTGCTGCATCACAATTAAATGTAAAAAGTCTTTTATTTTTAAGAGAATGTTTATCTAATTTATTTAAAGATTTATTATCGATGTCACAAAGATATACATATGCTCCGCGTGAAAGACAGACCTGAGCTGTAGCTAATCCAATACCAGATGCACCGGCAGAAATAATAATTTTTTTATTCTTTAATGATTGATTAATCATTAATTATGATTTTGTTAGTGATGTCTGTAATTCTTTATTAGATATATAACCTTTTACATTTCCACTCTTGTCGACCACTTCACAATTAGAATTCGAACATACAATTTGTGGTAAAAATTCTTCAATAAATTGATCCTCATTTACTTTAATTAAATTTGTTTTATCAATATCATCTGAGTCTTTAGTACTTTTCATAATTATTTTTGCTTTAATTACTTTTGCTCTATTAACATCTTTCACAAATGCTTTAACATAATCATCTGCAGGGTTCATAATGATATCAACCGGAGTTCCAACTTGAACTAGTTTTCCAGCATTCAATATTCCAATATGGTCTCCAAGTCTTAAAGATTCATCTAAGTCATGAGTAATAAATACGATTGTCTTTTTTAATTCCGATTGAAGATCAAGTAATTGTTTCTGCATATCACTTCTTATTAGTGGATCTAAAGCACTAAAAGCTTCATCCATTAACATTATATCACTATCAGTTGCTAAAGCTCTTGCAAGACCAACACGTTGTTGCATACCGCCTGATAATTGATTTGGAAATTGATTTTCAAAACCACTTAGGCCTACAGCTTCAATTTTTTCCATAGCTGTTTTATTTATTTCTTCCAGCTGTTTGCCTTGCATTTCCAATCCATATCCAACATTTTGGATCACTGTTTTGTGTGGAAATAAACCAAACCTTTGAAAAACCATACTCATCTTGTGTCTTCTAAAATCAATTAATTGTTCTTTATTAAAAGACATAACATTTGTACCTTCTACTATAATTTCTCCGTCAGTAGGATCGATTAGCCTATTTAAATGTCGAATTAATGTTGACTTCCCAGATCCAGATAAACCCATACAAACAAAGGTCTCACCTTCCTCTATTTTTAATGAAACATTATCTAGACCAACTGTATGACCTGTTTGTTCTAATACCTCCTCTTTATTTGCCCCTTCTCTTACCATTGGCATAACTGATTGAGGATTATTACCAAAAATTTTGTAAACATTATTAATTTCAATTTTTGACATTATTTACCTTTCTTTGTATTTGGTGCAGTTCTCTCTTGGAGAGTTTCTCCGTAAGATTGCGTAATTCTATCAAGCACTATTGCCAAAAGTACAATAGCAATTCCTGCTTCAGCAGCTCTTCCAACATTTAATTGTTGAAGGCCAAGTAAAACTTCATCTCCCAAACCTCTTGTACCTATCATTGATGCAATTACTACCATTGCTAATGCCATCATAGTGCATTGGTTAATTCCCTGCATTATATTAGGCAAAGCTAAAGGCATTTGCACACCCCATAGTTTTTGTTTTTTACTTGCGCCAAATGCATCTGCAGCTTCAATAACTTCAGTATCAACCAATCTTATCCCTAAATCTGTAAGCCTAACTAAAGGTGGAACTGCGTAAATAAATGTGGCTATAATTGCAGGAACAGCTCCTAATCCAAATAACATAATACCTGGAATCAAATAACAAAAACTTGGAATAGTTTGCATCAAGTCTAAAACTGGCAGAATAACATTTCTAGTTCTGGCACTTCTTGCCATTGCGATACCTAGTGGAATACCCGCAACAACACAAAGAAATATTCCAATTAACATTATAGCAGTTGTTTCAATCGCTTTTTGCCAAAATATTGGGTGAAGAAAACCTATAAAAAATGTACAAAAACCAACGAATACTGTTGTTCCTATTTTTCTTCCACTTGCAAAGTACGTTAATACTATAACACCAAGTATTACTAATGGCCATGGAGCTTGAATTAAAAAATTTTTTACAAGCATTAGCATATAAAGAAGAACATTATTTATAGCCTCAAATATATATCCATATTTTTCGTTAAGTGTTTTAAAACCAGAATTTATCCAATTCATTAATGGTAGGTCTAACCACTTAGGCCATTTACCTCCTAACCATGAAAAATCATTTAATAATTCTCCTATATTGTCAGGTTTTCTTTTTGATTGACTGTAACTAGTTATTAACAACCAAACAAAAATAGCTAATAAACCAATATTAAAAAATATTTTTTTATTTTTCTTTAATGCTTCCATAGTTTTACTTTATTTAAAGAAAGAGCCCCATAAAGGGGCTCTATCAATAAATTTTTCTTAGTGATTATAATGCTGCTGAAACTTTTTTAGCAACATCAGCTGGTACCCAGTCTTTCCACATAGTTTCTGATTTTAAGAACTCTATTGCAGTAGCTTCCATATCACCACCTGACTCATCTTCATAGAATGCTAACATTTTGTTAACTGTAGCTGTTGGAATAGTATATTTCCCAATAAACTCATTTTCTTTTGGATGAGCTTTTGCCCAAGTAGCAAGAACAGATTTAGTTAATGCCATATCTCTGTACTCACTTGCGCAAGAAGGTTTATAAGCATCTGGACCATTTGCTTTAATGTCTTCTACAACTGCAGACATTGCATCCCAGCACGCTTGATCAAATTTAGGTTCCTTTAATCTTACAAGATCAACTTTACCCATTAAACCAGTTGGTGCCCAGTAATAAGTAAAGATTGGTTTTTTCTTAGCAAATGCACCTGCTATAGCAGCATCCAATGCACCTCCTGAACCTGGATCAAAGTTCGTGTAGTATTTATCTAAACCATACTCTTTTTGTTTAACCAAGTTAACAGTGTAGCATGTCCAACCAGATATACAGCTTGTCATTCTACCTTTTGAAGGATCTTCTGGATCTTTAAATAGCGCAGCTATTTTTGGATCTTTCATATCTTCAACTGATTTTAAATTGTATTTATCAGCAGTAGCTTTATCAACATAGAATGCTTGCTGAGAGTCTGGTGTGTTTGTTCCCATATGTATAATTGTACCTGCCTCTTCGTGAGGTTTGTAATTACCAATGATGTTGTCATACCAAACTTCAGTAATAACGTCTAATTGACCGTCATAATGAGCAGCCATAATCGGAGTTGTACTTCCTTTAGTTACAGAAACTTCACAACCGTATCCTTTTTCAAGAATAAAAGTAGTAATAGCTGTATGAATATTAGCACTACTCCAGTCAAAATCTCCCAATCTAGCCTTACAGTCACCTGCGTTTGCGTTGGACACAACCAAAGATGATAAAAGGAAAATCGAGATAGTTAATCTTTTTAAAAACTTCATTAAATTATCTCCTTAAGGTTAAGTTTTAATAAGAAGATTTAATAATGAATAAAGATAAAAAACAAGCTTTGAATTCAAAATACAACCATTAATTGAGTTGATTTGAATACTCAATTATATAAATATTAATACTGACAATGATTTCGAAATTAGAAAAAAATTCTACATATCTAAAAATTGTATGGAATGATGGTGAAGAGAGTAAATTTAACTATCTTTGGCTAAGAGATAATTGTCCATCTGCGCACGATAAAGATTCGAGACACAGAATGTTTAATATTTTAAAAGTGTCTCAAAGCATTAATCCCAAAACATATTCAATGAGTTCAGATGGAAAATTAGAAATTGAATGGAGCGAGGGAGATCATAAAAGTTATTATGATCCTAAATGGTTACGAGAAAATTGTTATACTTTAAAACATAAACGCAAATATATTTCACCATACAAGCTTTGGGACAACTCTTTAGAAAAAGATTTAAAATCTATTCAAATTGATCATGATGAAATAATAAATTCTGAATCTGGATTAATTAAATGGTTAGAACTTTTACACCATACTGGTATTGCAATTGTAAAAAATTCACCAATTGAAAAAAATTCTGCATTAAATGTTTTAAATCGTATAAGTCATACTCGTGAAACATTTTTTAAAACCCCTTTTGAGGTAATAAATATTCCTAAACCGAATAATTCTGCTTATACAGCTCATGCATTAAATAATCATATGGATTTACCGTGGTTTGAAAATCCTCCAGGCTATCAATTCCTGCATTGTTTAGTAAATTCAGCAAAAGGAGGAGATTCCTCAGCTGTGGACGCTTTTGCAGTTGCTGATTTTTTGAGAAAAAATGAAAAAGATACTTTTGATATTTTAGTAAACACACCATTAAAATTTAGAGATAAAGATTATACACAAGAAGCAATAAGAAGCGTCCATGGTACAGCTATTTCACTAACTAAAGATGGGGACTATAATGATGTTAGATACAGTATTGCAACTTTAGATGCATTGGATTGTCATCCAGACATAATGGACTCTGTTTATAAAGCACACCACCGTTTTGGAAATCTTTTACATGATTCCAAATTCCAAATTAATTTTAGGTTAGAACCAGGAGATATTTTTTCATTTAATAATAGAAGACTGCTTCATGGCAGAACTGAGTTTGATCCTAATTCAGGTAATAGACATCTCCAAGGTTATTATATGGATAGAGATGAAATAATTGGAAGATTAAATTATCTTAAGCAGAAATTATAAATTTTCAAATATTAAGTTATTTTTTTTATTATATTTTATGAATTCGGTTTTGTTTTTAATTGTATAAAAATATTTTTTAATTTTTAAGCCCTGAATTTTTTTGTTTTTTATGTAAGATTTATCAAGAATGAAGTAATCTATATTTTTTATTTTAGATTTCTTTGTTATTGATCTTATGGTTGTAGGTGGTGAAAAAGATAAACCTACCTTTGTTTTTTTATTTAATTTTAAAAGGTTATAAATATTTTGATGTTTAAAGGAGATAAATACACATTTTGAATATTTAGATGTTTCTTTAATTAGTTTTTTAAGCAATTTTGTTGAAAATTTAGGTTTAATCTCAATAAATAAGAAAAATTTATTTTTTGATATCTTAAGCAAATCTTGGAGCAGAGGTATTGGCTTTTGATACTTAACACTGATTTCTTTTATTTTTCGATAATTTAGGTTTTTAATACTCTCTTTTTTTTTAAAAATTCTTTTTAAAGTAAAGTCATGATAACAGATAAATTTATGATCTTTAGTTGCGTGTATATCGGTTTCTATTCCAAATCCTTTTTTAAATGATTGTTTAAATGAATTTAAAAGGTTTTCTTTATATTTTTTGCTTACAATCCCACGATGGATTAAATGCATAAATTTTTATTTCCATCCGGTAACAGTTTTAACTTCTAGATACTCATCAAGACCCCAAACTCCACCTTCTCTACCATTTCCTGATTGTCTGTAACCTCCAAAAGGAGTTCCAGCATCAGCTGCATTACCATTAATGTAAACACACCCTGAGCGTAATTTTTTAGCAACTCTATGTGCTTTTTCTCTATCTTCTGTCTGTAAATAATTCCCCAAACCATAAGAAGTATCATTAACAATATTTACTGCTTCATCTTCAGTTTCAAACGGAATAATAGAAAGGACAGGACCAAAGATTTCTTCTTTTGCTATTCTCATGTCGTTTGTAACATTTGTAAAAATCGTTGGTTTTATAAAATAGCCTTTATTTAATCCGTTAGGTAACTCTGGACCACCGGCTGCTAATGTTGCACCTTCAGAAATTCCGCTTTCAATTAAATTGATGATCTTATTATATTGAGTTTTAGAAATTACAGGTCCTATGTGATCACCTTTCTTTGAGGCTTGATCTACATTTATTTTATTTGCTTCATCAACTGCTTCCTCAACTGCTCTTTTATAAATAGATTTTTCAACTAGCATTCTTGTAGGAGCATCACAAGATTGGCCAGAGTTACTCATTACGTTTCTTATGCCATCTCGAACAGCATTTTTGTAACTATCTGAAAAAACTATATTTCCGCCTTTTCCTCCAAGCTCTAAACAAACTCTTTTAATTGTATCTGCTGCATTTTTTGAAATAAGTCTTCCAGCACGAGTTGATCCTGTAAAAGAAACCATATCAATATCAGGATGACTTGATATTTGTGTTCCAACACCGGCGCCATCACCATTTACTAGATTAAATACACCATCAGGAAATCCAACTTCATCAATCATTTCAGCAAATAACATTCCGGAGATAGGAGCTATTTCAGATGGTTTAAGTATCATCGTACACCCAGTTGCAAATGCGGGGACGACTTTAAGAGCTATTTGGTTTATTGGCCAGTTCCATGGAGTAATTAATCCACATACTCCAATTGGTTCATAGCAAATGTGATTATTAGATTTTTGATCAAAGTGTTCATCGAAGTTAAATTCTTTCAATCTTAAAATAAAATCTTCTAAATGTGCTTGTCCTGATCCAGTTTGAACATCAGAAGCCCAATCTATTGGCGCTCCCATCTCTAAGGAAATAGCCTCAGCCATTTCACTAAATCTTTTTTTATAAACTGCTAATAATTTCTCAAGTAAATCCAACCTTTCTTTTTTTTCAGTTTCTTTCCAAGTTTCAAAAGCATATTTTGCAGCTTTAACTGCATCATCCGTGTCTTTTTTTGATCCTAACGAAATAATTGCAAAAGGATCTTCATTACAAGGATTGATTACCTCAAAATCGTTTTTTTCGATTGGGTCAACCCATTTTCCATTTATGTAAAATTTTCTTTTATCTATCATTTTTTAATCTTAACATATCAATTAAATTTCATAACCTTTTTCCTCTGGTTCATTATCTATAAGCTCATCTGGAAAACCTTTAGCTCTAAAATCAATTTTATTTAAATCTTCCATTCTTTTTACAATCATTGATGACCATGCTCTTGAACCATATTTTTTTTGTCCATCTTTAAATATCTCAACTATTTTTGGAGAAATTTCCAAAGGAGCATTTAATTTCTTAGCCAGATTATCGAATAAACTAGTATCTTTCAAAACAAGATCCATTGTAAAATTAATATTATAAGAACCATTCAAAATCACCTGACTTTCTGTTTCATGAACAAACGAATTTCCAGATGAAACTTCTATACCTTTAAATGTTTTATTTAGATCTAAATTTGATTTTTTCGCAATAGTCCACGCCTCACCTAAAGCTACCAAATGAACTGATGCTAAATAATTTGTTATGACTTTAAGAACTGAAGCACTACCTAACTCCCCGGTATGTAAAACTTTTCTACCCATTACAGTTAAGGCAGGTAATATTTTTTCAAAAGCTTTTCTATCTCCTCCTACAAATATAGCAATATTACCTGTGGCTGCTCTATGACATCCTCCACTAACTGGACCATCTAGTGGGATAGCTTTTTTTGATAGCACCTTATTTCCAAGTCTTTTAACTTCATCTTCATCTGTTGTGCTCATTTCTAACCAAATCTTATTTTCTGATAAACCATTTAGAATTCCATCTTCACTTTCCATAACATCTGCAGAAACTTCAGGTGAAGGAAGTGAAGTAATAATTAGATCAGTTTGTTCTGCCAATTCTTTAGGAGACTTTGCAACTTTAGCACCTAGCTTTTTAAATTCATTTGTTAAATTTTCATCTATTTCTCTAACAGTAACATCAAAATTATTTCTTATTAAGCTTCCAGCTAGTTTACCGCCTACATTTCCTAAACCGATAAAACCTATTTTCATTTTATTTCCTCTTCTTTTTTATTTTTTGTAAATACAATTAAAACCACACCTACTATTATTATTGCACCACCTATAAATAATTCTTGTGTTGGTTTTTCACCTAATAGAAAAATTGCAGCCAATAATCCTGTTGGGGGTATACCCATGGTAACGATAGGAAGCACTTTATAAAGCGGATTGTTTTTTAAAACATAATAGAAACAACCGTAAGTAATTGGTTGCATGATGAAACCAATATAAATTGCAATAATCCAATGATCAAATTTTGCATTTGTTAAATAATTAATTGTATTTCCATCAATTATTGATGAAAGCATTATTAAAATTGGCCCAGAGAAAAATGCTAACCATGCAACTAGAGCCAAGGGATTTATCTCCTTGCTCAAAGGTTTAACCATAACTTGTCCAAGAGCCCATATAGCAGAACCTAAAATTGTAAGGCCAATTCCAATAAACTTTCCATCTAAGTTAGGAGATCCAGTTAAAATATAAACACCAACAAAAGCGATAGTTATACCAATCAAGGCTCTAATAGTTGGTTTTTCTTTAAGAAGGAAGTAAGCAAAAATAACTCCAAACGGAACTTCCATCTGAACCAAAAGAACAGCTGAAGATGCATCAATTAAATCTAAACCGGTATATGTAATACTATATTGTAACGTGTTAGCCACTAATGATGCAGCAAATATTTTTTTCAAATATCCTTTTGGTATTGGAAACCACCAAATTAATATTGATGCAGCAAATGAAAATCTTATACCCATTAAAAGTATAGGGGGGAAAGATTCAAAAGCAGGTTTTGCGATTACAAAACCGAAGCCTAAAAAAATAGGCACCAAGGAGGCTACAAAAGTATCTTTTATATTCATGCCTATTTTAATATTAATGATTATTAAAGAACTTGTGATATATTCACCTTTTAAAATATGAATTCAACAAAAATAGATCCAAAGTTTATAAGCCAAGCTAATCCTAGAGTTGGCTTAATTGCTCTTGCAAGTGATTTTATGATTGAAAAAGATTTTATTAATGTGATTAAAAATAGGAAAATCGATTTTTTTGTTAATCGTATTGAATGCTACAACCCTCTCACGAAAGAGAACCTGATCAAAATGTCTAATAAAGTGACGGAAGTAACCAAAGATATTTTGCCTGATCAAGATTTGGATTGCGTAGTTTATGGATGTACATCAGGGACTATTGCGGCTGGACATGACTCAATAGAACAAAAAGTTAAAGTTGCCAAACCAATGGCAGAAGTCTCAACACCAAGCACTGCAGCAATCAAAGCGTTAAAGAAATTAAATATTAAAAAAGTATCAATTTTTACACCCTACAGTAAAAAATTAAATGATGACGTTTTAGATTATTTTACAAGTGAAGGTTTTGAGGTTACTTCGAATTCATACTTTGATATTCAAGATGATTATGACATTGGAAAAGTTGACCAAGATTATCTATATGATGTTCTTTCAAAAATTAATTTGAATGGTGCAGATGCCTTGTTTGTTTCATGCACTGCTTTACCGGTTTTAGAAATTATTGATAAATTAGAAAAAAAATTAAATACAATTGTCTTGTCGAGTAATCAGGCATTAATTTGGGATACCCTAGTTAAAATAAAAAAAAATAATTCAGTAGAAGGGTTTGGAAAATTATTCCAAGTAAACTAATGCTTTTCAGTAAAGAAGAATACAAACAAAGATTAAAAAAAGTTCAAAAAATGATGCAGAAAAAAGGCATCGAACTTTTAATTTCACATGATACAAACAATATGAATTATTTAACAGGTTATGATGCTTGGTCTTTTTATTACGCTCAATGCGCTATAGTTCATGTCAATGCTGAAGAACCATTATGTTTTGTAAGAGCTCAAGATGCTGGTGGAGCATACATTAAAACATATTTAAAGGATGAGAATATTTTAGTTTATGATGAAGAATACATTCATACATGGCCAAAACATCCTTATGATAACCTAGTTGAAATTATTAAGGAGAGGATGTGGGATAAATTAACTATTGGTTTAGAAATGGACGCTCATTATTTTACTGCATTTTGTTATGAGAAAATTAAACAAGGATTACCAAATGCCCAGATTAAAGATAGTGATCGTTTAGTTAATTGGGCAAGATTAGTAAAATCGGATGCTGAAATAGGGTTTATGAAATCTGCAGCAAAAATTTCAGAGAGAGGAATGAAAACTGCAATAGATGTTATTAAACCAGGTGTCAGGCAATGCGATGCAGTAGGAGAGATTCAAAAAACATTATTTTATGGAACAGAGGAATTTGGAGGAGAATATTCAAGTATTGCTACACTTCTTCCTACTGGCAAAGGTACTTCAGCTTCTCATTTAACTGCAACTCAAGATAAATTTGTTGAGGGAGAAGCTACAATAATAGAACTTTCTGGAGTTTATAAAAGATATCATGCTCCTATGGCAAGAACAGTGCTTCTTGGTAAACCAAATCAATTAAAAATTGATACCATGAACAAAACAATCGAAGCTTTAAATGCAGGTATAAGTGCTATCAAACCAGGAAATACAGCGAATGATGTTGCTCAAGCATTTTGGAAAATATTAGATAAATATGGAATAGAAAAAAGATCTAGAACAGGCTACTCAATTGGAATTGGCTATCCACCTGATTGGGGGGAACATACACTTAATATATACAAAGGAGACATGACAGTTTTAGAGCCTAATGTTTGTTTTCATATGATTGCAGTTATGCAGTTCGGCGATTGGGGTGTAGAGGCTTCTGAGGCAATAAGAGTAACTGAAAATGGTAGCGAATTATTTTGTGATATGAGTAAAGAATTATACATAAAATAAATTGCTTGATTATCAATCTAACAAATGTTTTAAAGTCATATGTCTAGCGATCATTTTGTAAGATTTGAAAATGTTGATAAGAGTTATGATGGCAAGCAGCTTGTTGTCAAAGGACTAAATTTAGATATTGAAGAAGGTGAATTCGTTACAATGCTTGGACCATCTGGTTCTGGTAAAACGACTTGCTTGATGATGTTGGCAGGTTTTGAAACACCAACAAACGGACAAATATATTTAGACAACAAAGTTATTTCAGACATACCTCCTCATAAAAGAGGAATAGGAATGGTTTTTCAGAACTATGCATTGTTTCCTCATATGACAGTTTATGAAAATTTAGCTTTTCCATTAAGAGTACGAAAAATTCCAAAAGATGAGGCTGATAAAAAAGTTGATAAAGCTTTGTCGATGGTTTCATTACAAGGTTTTGAGGCTAGAATGCCGATGCAACTATCAGGTGGACAGCAACAAAGGGTAGCTGTTGCAAGATCGCTTGTCTTTGATCCAAAACTTGTACTGATGGATGAGCCTTTAGGAGCTTTAGATAAAAATTTAAGAGAAAGTATGCAATATGAAATTAAACATATTCATGAAAATATTGGAGTTACTGTAGTTTATGTGACTCATGATCAAACTGAAGCCTTAACAATGTCAAATAGAATTGCGGTGTTCAATGATGGTAAAGTTCAACAACTTTCAAGTCCTGATGAGTTATATGAAAGACCTGTTAATTCATTTGTCGCTGAGTTTATTGGAGAAAATAATACATTTGTTGGAGAGGTAATAGATGTCTCAGGAAACAAATGTAAAGTAAAATTAAATACTGGTACAGAAATCATGGCAAATCCCATTGTTGCAAAATCTAAAGGAGACAAAACTACAGTATCTCTTAGACCAGAGAGAGCAATTATTGATCCAGAAAAAGATATGGACAACAATCACAAGGGAAAAATTGAAGAAGTAATATACCACGGTGATCATACTAGATTAAGAGTAGATTTATTAGGTAATAACGATTTTATTCTTAAAATCCCAAATAGTTCAAACAGAATGGATATTAAAGAGGGAAAAGAAATTAAAATCGGCTGGAATAGCGTAGACTGTCGAGCTTTAGATCCAAAATAGTAATCAATAATTTTAATAAAAAAACTGAATAAACAGCAGGATAATTCGTCCAGAATCAGCTGTTGACTAAGCTTTGCTATCTTGTTTTACTTTAATTTTATAAAATAAAAACGTTAACGTTTAAAAGGAGAATAAATGAAAAAATTAAGTAAATTATTACTTGCTCTTTCTTTTGTACTTTCTGTAACAACCTCAGCATTTGCAGTAACTGTAGTGTCTTGGGGTGGAGCTTACACAGAGTCACAAAAATTGGGTTATGGTGATCCTACTGCTAAAAAGTTAGGTATACCTGTTAATTGGGTAGACTACACTGGTGGATTATCAGAAATTAAAGCTCAAAAAGAAGCTGGAAAAATTACTTGGGACATCATGGACGTGTATGCAAAAGATACAATCATTGGATGTGACGAGGGTATTTTCCATGAATTTGATTTTGATAAAGACTTCTTGCCGGCTCCAGATGGAACACCTGCAAGTCAAGACTTCTTTACAGGCATGCCTTCAAAATGTGCAGTTGGAAATATTCTGTACTCTTGGAACTTTGCTTATAATGATGCAACGATTGGTGATTCAAAACCAAAAACAATTAAAGACTTCTTTAATACTAAAAGATTTCCAGGAAAAAGAGCAATCTACAAAGGTGCAATGTCTAACTTAGAGATCGCATTGGTTGCTGATGGAGTAAAAGCTAGCGGAGCACAAGCTGGTGGAGACTTACTTTACAGAAAAATGGAAGGTGCTGGTATAGACAGAGCTTTAGCAAAAATTAAAAAACTTTGTACAGATCCACAAGGTGGATGTGTATTTTGGAATGCAGGAGCTCAACCACCAGAACTATTAGCTAATGGAGAAGTAGTAATGGCTACTGGTTGGAATGGTAGATTCTTTAACGCGCAAATGGAAGGAACTCCACTTGTTCAAGTTTGGGATGCACAAATCTTAGACTATGAATATTTTGCTTTAGTTAAAGATGGTCCAAACTACGCAAGTGGTGATGCAATGAAAGTACTTGCAGAAATGACAAGCACAGAAGGTTTAGCAGGAAGTGCTAAATATATTGCTTACGCACCTTGGAGAAAATCTTCAATTGCAATTATGGAAGCAGGAGAGCCTTGGTTTAAAGATGGTAAAACTAACATGGTACCACATATGCCAACAGCACCAGCTAACTTAAAAAGCCACATTCTTATGAACCCTGATTACTGGGCAGACAACCAGGATGAGATTAATGAGAAGTGGGAAGCAATGAAAGCTAGTCTATAATTTAGTTTTATAGAATAGTATTTTATAATATATTAAAAGGGCAGTTATTTTTAACTGCCCTTTTTTATTATGAGCCAAGAACAAATTTTATCATCAGACGGAATACCCTTAGAGGAAAGTCTTAAAAAAGCTGAACGTAAAAATAAATTAAAAGCAGTTTTGCTTGTTGCTCCATTATTTTTATTTATTTTAATTATCTACATATTTCCAATTGGTGACATGTTGTTTAGAAGTGTTGATGATCGAATGATCACTAAAATGCTGCCTAAAACATTCGTTGCAATGGAAAAATGGGATGGAAAAGACTTGCCTGATGAGCCTGTATATGAAGGACTTTATGAGGATTTGAGTTTATTAAAAAAAAATAAAACTTTTGGAAAAATCATAGCAAGATTAAATTATGAAAAATCAGGTTTCAGTAGCTTAATAAAAAAGACAATAAGAAAAATTGATAAACTTGAAGAGGGAAATTATAAAGAGCAGTTTATTAAAATCCACAAAAGATGGGGCCAAGCTGAATATTTGGTTGCTTTAAAAAATACTGCTCCAAATTGGTCTTATGCCAAATATTTAAAAGGGGTAGATTTAAAATATGATGAAAATAGAAATATTATTCAGCAAGATGAAGATAGACGAATTTATAAAACACTTTGGCTGAGAACAATAAATGTAGCTTTTTGGGTTACAATTTTCTGTTTTATTCTTGCTTATCCAATTGCACACTTGTTAGCAACTTTACCAATGAAATATAGTAATTTACTAATGATTTGTGTTCTGCTTCCTTTTTGGACTTCACTATTGGTTAGAACATCAAGTTGGATGGTATTGCTACAACAACAAGGACCAATTAATGATTTAATTGTTTGGTTGGGTTGGGCTGCAGATGATAACAGGCCAGAATTAATGTATAATGTGATTGGCACATTTGTTGCAATGACACAAATTTTACTCCCATTTATGATTCTACCACTTTACAGTGTAATGAAAACAATCTCTCCAAGTTTAATGAGAGCTGGAAAATCATTAGGAGGAACACCATTGGTCTCATTTGTGAAAATTTATTTTCCTTTAACAATTCCAGGTATTGGGGCAGGAAGTTTACTAGTATTTATCTTAGCAATTGGTTACTACATCACCCCAGCTTTAGTTGGTGGAGCAAGCGGATCTTTGATTAGTAATAATATTGCTTATCATATGAAAAGCTCACTAGACTGGGCTTTTGCATCTGCTCTTGGAACAATGCTATTGGTAGGAGTGTTAGCTATATACTGGGTTTATAATAAATTGGTTGGGATAGATAATATTAAATTAGGATAATTATGGCATTACCAAATCACACCCCATTAAATTATAGAATATGGCATTACACATATTTAACTTTTTGTTCTTTAGTGTTCTTCTTTTTGATTGCTCCATTATTTGTAATATTGCCGCTTTCATTTAATGCAGAGCAATATATTCACTTTTCATCTAAGATGCTTGCACTAGATCCGGAAGGTTTCTCTTTAAGATGGTATGAAGATATGATCTATGGCACAAAAAATCCATGGGGGTTGGCGACTAAAAATAGTTTAATCATTGCATTCTTTGCAACAATTGGTTCTACAATTCTTGGAACAGTGGCAGCTCTAGGTTTAAGTAGCAGGCACATGCCATATAAAGCGGCTTTTATGGCGTTATTAATTTCGCCAATGATTGTGCCTCTAATTATATCTGGTACGGCAATTTTCTTTTTTATGGCAAAAGTTGGATTGGCAGCTACTCATACAGGAATCGTTTTATCTCATATAATCTTAGGAACTCCATTTGTAGTAATCACTGTTACGGCAACATTGTCAGGCTTTGATCACAGTGTAACTAGAGCGGCTGCAAGTCTGGGTAGCAATCCAGTAAATACATTTATGAAAATCACATTACCATTAATTATGCCTGGCGTAATCTCTGGAGCTTTATTTGCATTTGTAACATCATTTGATGAAGTAGTTGTAGTACTATTCTTAGCTGGATTAGAAAATACTACTATTCCAATTCAAATGTGGGTTGGATTAAGGGAACAGTTAAGCCCAACTATTATGGCTGTGGCAACATGTTTGATTGTTATGTCTACTCTGATTTTAGTAACTGCAGAATTATTAAGAAGAAGATCTGAGAGACTAAGAGGGATTAATAGATAATTAATTTACTAAATTAATTTTTTTCAATATAGAATATTTATAACTATGGATATTAAAAAAGTTGTTGTTATTGGATCAGGAACTATGGGAAGTGGGATAGCAGCACACCTATGTAATGCAAAAATTCCAGTAACTTTATTAGATTTAACAACTGAGATTTCTACAAAAGCTAGAGACAGAATATTTAAGTCAAAACCACCGTTATTGCTGGATAAATCAAAAATAGACAATATTGAAGTTGGCAATATCAATGACAACTTTGATGTTGTTAAAGATGCTGATTGGGTTGTTGAGGCAGTAGTAGAGAGAATTGATATTAAACATAATATATATGAAAAAATATTCAAAAATAGAAAAGATGGAGCAATTGTTTCGTCAAATACATCTTCTATTCCTATAAAAGTTTTATCTGAAAATTTAACTTTAGAAGAAAAAAAAGATTTTTGTATTACTCATTTTTTTAATCCTGTTCGATATATGGGTTTATTGGAAATAGTAAAAAACGAAAACAATGATTTAGATAAAATTAATTCTCTTAAAAAGTTTTGTGAGATAGAATTGGGTAAGGGAGCGATTGTTTGTAATGATACTCCAGGATTTCTAGGAAATAGAATAGGAGTTTTTGCGATGCAAGTTGCAATGACAGAAGCTTTTAAAATGAAACTTAGTATTGAAGAAGCTGATGCAATATTTGGAAGGCCAATGGGTATTCCAAAAACGGGAGTTTTTGGCCTCTATGATTTAATCGGTATTGATTTAATGGCTGATGTTTTAAAAAGTTTTATTAAAGAGTTATCTGAAAATGACTCTTTTCAAGAAGTTGCTCAAGAAATTCCTCTTGTAAAAAAATTAATTGAAACAGGTTACACTGGTCGAAAAGGTAAGGGTGGATTTTACCGAATGAATAAAACTGGCGCAACTAAAGTTATGGAGGCAATTAATCTAGAAACAGGCGAGTATTCTGTTAGTCAAAAAATTAATATCGGTAGTGATAAAGTTGATTTAAAATCTTTAATCTCAAGAGAAGATAAATTTGGTGAGTATGCTTGGTCTGTTATTTCAAAGATTATAAAATATTCATCATCTTTAGTGCCAGGAATTACAAAAGAATTTAATGATATAGATGAAGCAATGAGATTAGGTTTCAATTGGGCAAAAGGCCCGTTTGAAATGTTAGAAGAAATAGGTGTTGAAAACTTTTTTAATAAAGTTGATGAATTTAAAGGAAATAAGTTTTTAGAAAAATTATCCAAAAGTAAAGATCAAAATTTTTATGGTTCTAGACAAAAATATACTGAGATTGAAACACTTGGAAAAGTTAAGAAAAAAGCTATGAGCATTGATGGAAACAATTCTGCTCAAGTTTATCGTTTTCAAGACTATAATATTGTTGAGTTTACTACAAAGGCTAATGCACTTGATTATGACTCAATGGATGCACTTAAAAAAGCAACCGACAAACCTTTAATTATAATTAATGAGAGTATGCAATTTTCTGCTGGAGTGAATTTAACATACACTATGGATTTTGCTAATAAGGGTGATTTTAAATCTATTGAAAAATTTATTAAATATTTTCAAGAAACATGTAAGCACTTAAAGTACTCTGAACATCCCGTAATTTCAGCTCCTTCTGGTTTAACTCTTGGTGGAGGATTTGAAGTGATGGTTCAAAGTAATTTTGTAGCGTCTCACACTAATATTGTTGTTGGTTTGGTAGAAACTATTGTTGGTTTAATTCCAGCAGGAGGCGGTTGTAAGGAAATGCTCGCAAGATGGCTTGATACAGAAGAGGCTAAAAAAGACCCCAATTACGCACCTCTTAAAGTATTTGATATAATCGGTTATGGTAAAACTGCTACTTCACCAGTTGAGGCAGAACCTATGAAATATCTTAAACCTCAGGATAAAAAAATTATGAATAGAAATAGTTTATTAGAAGTCTCAAAGGAAATTTTGAATAACAATAAAGACTTCAAAGCTCCATCTGAGATAAAATTTAATCTTCCAGGAAAAACAGTTCTTCCTGAAATGAATAAAATTTTACATAAATTATATAACGATAAAGTTATACTAGATCATGGTTTAAAAGTAGCACAAGAGCTAGCTCATGTATTGAGTGGTGGTGACACTTCAATTGAAAAAACATTATCAGAAGATGATTTATATAAATTGGAATTGGATGCTTTTATGAGATTAATCGAAACCAAAGAAACTCAAGATAGAATTAGACACACACTCGCAACTGGTAAGCCACTAGTTAATTAATTTTTTACTCAAACATTTTTACTGTATTTATAAAATCAGGTCTAAGAACATATTCAGATCTATGAGAATATCGAATTTTTTCCAACACTTTAATACCGTAAATCACTTTTCCTATAGGAGTATATTCTCCTTCAAATAGAGGCTCATCATCAAGAATAATAAAAAACTGACTATCTTCAGTATCATATGTTAAAGTTCTCGCTAAACCAACTGAACCTCTCTCAAAATTAAACTCAGCATCAACCTCTGACTTTATAGTGCCTAGACCAGATTTACCAGTTCCAATTTTTCCATAATCTAATTGATCTTTCTTACCAAACTCAAGATCACCTGCCTGAACCATTTTATCCTTAATAACTCTGTGAAAAGCAACATTGTCATATGCTTTTAAGTTGATTAATTTTTTAAATCTCTCGACTCCATTTGGAGATATCTCGGGATAGAGTTCAATTATGACATTTCCACATTCAGCATTAAGCACAACAATATTATTTGGTTTTTTAAAATTAATTTTTTGTGGATCAAAATTTTTTACAAACAAACACTTATTTTTTACAACTATAGTAAAACACAAAGCAAAAACTCCAAGTACTATTAAAAAAATAAAAATTAATTTCTCATGTAGGGAAGCTTTAACTTTTTTTATCATATCTAAAATACAAAAGTATTATCAATTTCTTTTATTTTATCTTTTATAAATTCAATTTTTTTATTGAGAATTTCATCATCTGAAATTTTATAATTTCCTGTTATTAAATGAGAATATACCTCTGCCATATCCTCGGATGGTATTGTCATTGAGTATTCTGAAAAAAAACCATTAGTATTTGTGTAAGTATCTAATCCTAATTTTTTTGAGCAAGTAGAACAATCAGCATATCTAAAACCTGGCTTATTAAATGTTTTCCATTCATTTTCGTCAAATAAATCTCTAAAACCATCATTTATAATATGAAATAATTCGTGGTGAATCACTCTCTCAAAATATTTTTCATTAAATTTTAAATCTATAATTAATGTTTTCATCACGTGATCAGGAATTCCAGCTGTATTTATTCCTGAAATAGATAGGTTTTCACACATTACAATATATTTAAGATTAATTATTCTTAAAAATTCTTTTGAATATCGGTTCAAATTTTTAGATATAATTTTGTATTTTTCATCATAAGTTTTTTTGTTTGAATTTATACAAGAAATATTTTTCTGGACCCCAAGTCTAAATGGCTTAGTTGCATAAAAATATTTCAGTTTATTGGGAGTTTTTAATTCATAAATTTCTAAATTTGGTATTTTTATAATATTATAAATAGAATTTGAATTTGCTGACGTTATTAAAAAAAATGATATTAAAATCAGCTTAAAAATCTTCATAAACATAATTTAGATGATATTCGATTTAAAAAGAATGTGGTACATTTTGTTCACAAATGAAAAAAGAACGAAACAAAAATCCAATCCAACCTGTAAGTGGAACAAAAGTTCCAAGATTTGCTGGTCCTTCAACATTTGCAAGATTACCAGAGTTAAGAGATGTTGAAAGTTGTGATGTTGCAATTGTAGGAGTGCCATTTGATGCTGGTACAAGTTACAGACCAGGTGCAAGATTTGGCCCACAAAGCATTCGCCAAGCTTCTAGACATTTGAGAACCAATTATCATCCTAGTTATGATGTAGAACCATTTAAAGTTCAGCAAGTGGCTGATGCTGGAGACATTACTTGTAATCCATTTAGTATAGATGAATCAATAAAACAAATCGAATCTGGAGCAACAGATTTGTTAAATAAAGTAGGTGGTATAATCAGTTTAGGTGGTGACCACACCATCGCTGTACCACTTCTTAGAGCAATTAATAAAAAATGTAATGGACCAGTTTCATTAGTTCATTTTGATGCTCATCTTGACACTTGGGATACTTATTTTGGAGCACCTTATACACATGGCACTCCATTTAGAAGAGCAAGAGAGGAAGGATTATTTTTAGATGACGCTTCGATGCATGTTGGAATTAGAGGGCCTCTTTATAGTAGAGATGATATTAAAAATGATGAAAGTTTTGGTTTTAAAATAATTCACTGTGATGAATTTCAAACAGAAGGAACAGATAAAATTGCCGAAAGGATTAGAAAAAGAGTAGGAGACAATCCACTTTATCTATCTATAGATATTGATGTGTTGGACCCAGCATTTGCACCTGGCACAGGTACACCAGAAATTGCAGGTATGACTACGCGAGAAATGGTAAATGTTTTAAGAGGTTTGTCTGGATTAAATTTAGTTTCTGCTGATGTGGTTGAAGTTTCACCTGCATATGATCATGCAGAAGTTACATCACTTGCTGCCGCAACAATAGTTTACGAATTAACAAATTTATTTGCAAAATCATAAAGAAAGGATAGTTTCGAAAAATGTTAGATAAAAAAAAATTTTATATTAATGGAGTATGGGTCAAGCCAAAAAGTTCTGAGGAAATTAAAGTAATTGATCCAGCAACAGAGCAAAATTGTGCTGTAATTACTTTAGGAAACAAAGCAGATGTTGATTTAGCAGTTAGAGCAGCAAAAGAAGCTTACGAGTCTTGGGCTTTCTCATCTAAAGAAGAAAGAATTGGATTACTAGAAAAACTATATGAAAATTATAAGAAAAGATGGGCAGATATTGCAGAAGCTATTACCTTGGAAATGGGTGCTCCTAAAGATTTTTCAACAAAATTACAGGCAGGTACTGGAGCAAGTCATATTAAATCATTCATTAGATATTTAAAAAATTTTCAATTTGAAAAACCATTAGGAGAACACGCTCCTAACCAAAGATTACTTTATGAACCAAAAGGTGTTTGTGCACTAATAACACCATGGAATTGGCCAATGAATCAAGTTTGTCTAAAAGTAATGCCTGCAATCGCCTCAGGATGTACGATGGTCTTAAAACCATCAGAGTTAGCACCGTTATCTTCAATGATACTTGCTGAAATTATTGATGAAGTAAAATTTCCAAAAGGAGTATTTAATTTAGTTAATGGAGATGGAGCAACAACAGGAGATGCTCTTACAAGTCATCCAGATATTAATATGATTTCTTTCACAGGATCAACAAGAGCTGGAGCTTTGATTTCTCAAAATGCTGCCAAAGATTTTAAAAGAGTAAGCTTAGAATTAGGTGGCAAAGGAGCTAATATAATTTTTAAAGATGCTGATCCAGAAGCTATTGAAAGAGGTGCTTTGAGATGTTTTAGAAATTCTGGACAATCTTGTAATGCGCCAACAAGAATGTTAGTTGAAAAATCAATGTATGATGAAGCAATTGATAGATTAAAAAAATATACTGAAAACTTTGAGGTTGGTGATCCTAAAAAAGAAGGAGAGCACATAGGCCCAGTTATTTCAGAAACTCAATACAACAAAATTCAAAATCTGATCCAAAAAGGTATTGATGAAGGAGCAAAATTGGTTGCCGGAGGAACAGGTAAACCGGATGGTCTAGATAAAGGTTACTTTGTTAAGCCAACTGTATTTGCAGATGTAAATAATGACATGGATGTTGCAAGAACTGAAATTTTTGGACCTGTCTTATCTGTTATCCCATTTGAAACAGAGGAAGAGGCAATAAAAATTGCAAATGACACTGCTTATGGATTAACGAACTACATCCAAACGCAAGACTCTAAAAAAGTACAAAGAGTTGCAAGAAAATTAAGATCTGGAATGGTTGATGTTAATGGAGCTGGTATTGCAGTTGATGCACCATTTGGAGGATTTAAACATTCAGGTATAGGACGTGAAGCAGGTGAACATGGTCTGGAAGAATTCTTGGAAGTAAAAGCAGTTGGTGGTTGGAGTTAATTTATAGTAGATTTTTCTTTAATTCCTTTAAGTAGTTTTAAGCATTTTTTTAACTCATCTAAAACTATAAATTCATCAATTTTATGAGCTTGTTCAATTGAACCAGGGCCACACACAACTGTACTAATACCTATTTCCTGAAATAAACCTGCTTCAGTTCCGAAAGAAACGACTTGCCTTGAATTATCACCTGTTAAACTTGAAATTAATTCACATGCATCTGATTTGCTCATTCTATCAAATCCAATTATTTCCCCTATAATATTTTTTTCAATTGAAGCGTTAGGAAAAACTTTTTTCATATCTGGAAGCAAAACTTCATTTGCATATTTATCTATTTCCTGATTTAAAAATACACCATCCTCTTTTACAACAGGTCTTGTTTCCCAGTTAACATGACATTTGTCTGCGATTACATTATGAGCTATTCCTCCAAATATTCCTCCTATAGATAATGTAGAATACGGTGGATCAAATATAGAGTCTTTAGGTTCTCTCTCTTTAAGTCTTTTTCTTAATTCGATTAATTTATTTACATATCTTGATGCGTACTCAACAGCGCTTACACCTTTATGAGGTGCTGAACTATGTCCTGCTAGACCTCTAAAATGTGTTGTGTATTCATAACATCCTTTGTGCGCATCAATTATTTGCATGTTGGTAGGTTCGCCAACAATACAAATACCATCTTTAATATCTCTTCTTTTTAACTCCTCAATTAATATTGGTGCACCTACACATGCTGTTTCTTCGTCAAACGTAAAAGAAAAATGAATATCCCTATCTAAATTAGATTTTGAGTAAATAGGAGCGTATGCCAGAGTACATGCAATAAACCCCTTCATATCACATGAACCCCTACCATATAATTTATCATCTTTAATTGTTGCTGTAAAAGGGTCTGAGCTCCAACCTTTTGAAACGGGAACAACATCTGTATGGCCTGATAAAATTATTGGTTTTTTATTATTAGAATTTTTAGCTTTAAGAGTTGCGAATAAATTTACTCTTTTTTTTTCATCATCATAAGTTCTAAAAGAAGTAGCACCTAATTTTTTTAAGATATTATCGCAATAATCAATTAAAGCCGTATTATCCTCTCCCGATATAGTTTTAAAACTAATTAGATCTGTTAAAATTTTAACAGAATTTTTAAATAAAAGATCTGAATTATTTTCTGTACTCATATTTTCCATCCATTATATATTAAATATATGAAAGAACAAATTACGTATGATATATTTGATAAGGTTGATATTAGAGTCGGAACAGTTATTTCAGTTAAAAAAAATGAAAAAGCTAGAAAACCTTCTTTGGTTGTTGAAGTAGATTTTGGAAAAGAAATTGGAATTAGACAATCTTCTGCCCAAATTACTCATTATTATAATGAGGAAAATCTTAAAGGAAAACAAGTAATAGGTGTTTGTAATTTTCCAGAAAAAAACATAGCTGGTGTAGTTTCTCAGGTACTTATTCTTGGTTCAATAGACAAGGAGGGTAAAGTAATTTTGGTTCATCCATCTCAAAAATCTGAGAATGGTTTACCTATTGCTTAAAAATGCACCCTGAAATTTTATCAATTACTTTATTTGGAATAGTTGCAGCATTCACTCCTGGACCAAATAACTTTGTTGCTTTTTACTCTGGCTTCAACTTTGGTATTATCAGAACATTACCACATATAATTGGTGTTACCTTGGGTTTTCCATTTTTGTTACTTTGCTTAGCTTTAGGGCTGATAAATATTTTTAAGCTTTATCCAATTATCCAAGAGGTATTAAAATATTTAGGAACTCTATTTTTAATTTATTTAGCATACAAAATTTCTTTCTCAGCACCTTCTGATCAAGAAAGTAAAAATAAAAATCTAATTAAATTTCATGAAACTTTTATTTTTCAGTTTTTAAATCCTAAAGGAGTTATTGCCTCGATTATTCTCGTTTCTACATACATTAATCCAGGTAAAACCTTTGTAAGTTATACGACTCAAATTATTATATTAGCTTTGTTAGTTTCAGTAACCAGTATTACATTATGGACATTTTTAGGTAAATTCTTTAGGAAATTCGCGACAAATCAGAAATTTATTAATTATTTTAATTATGTTATGTCACTGCTTCTTTTATTAAGCATACTAACTTTTTATTTATAACATGAAGCCAGGAAACAAAAATTCTTATAATTCACTTAAAAAAATATCAATAGATAGTAAAGATTTTAAATATTACTCTTTATCTGAAGCAGAAAAGAATGGCCTAGTTGGTATAAGTAAACTTCCTAAATCCCTTAAGGTTTTGCTGGAAAATTTATTAAGATATGAAGATGACTTGAGTGTTACTAAATCTCAAATAGAAGCTATTAAGAATTGGCTTAAAACAAAAAAATCTAAAACTGAAATTGCTTATAGACCTGCAAGAGTACTTCTTCAGGATTATACAGGTATACCAGCAGTAGCAGACCTTGCTGCAATGCGAGAAGCGGTAAAAGATAAAAATAAGGATCCAAATACTATTAACCCATTATCTGCTGTTGATCTTGTTATCGATCATTCAGTACAGGTAGATCAGTCTGCTAATGCAGATTCGTTTGAAAAAAATGTTGATATAGAATTTGAGAGAAATGGAGAAAGGTACTCGTTTTTAAAATGGGGTCAGCAAGCATTTAATAATTTTAGAATAGTGCCACCTGGAACAGGAATTTGTCATCAAGTGAATTTAGAGTATTTATCAAAAGTTGTTTGGTCAGAAGAGTTCGATGGAGATAAATACTTATTCCCAGATACTTTGGTTGGAACAGATAGTCATACAACAATGGTCAATGGTTTGTCAGTTTTAGGATGGGGTGTTGGTGGAATTGAGGCTGAAGCAGGAATGTTAGGTCAGCCAATATCAATGTTAATACCTGAAGTTGTTGGTTTTGAGATGAAAAATAAAATGCCTGAGGGAACTACTGCAACTGATTTAGTTTTAACAGTAGTTAAAATGTTAAGAGATAAAGGGGTGGTTGGGAAATTTGTTGAGTTTTATGGAGAAGGTTTAAAAAATTTGACACTTGCTGATAGAGCAACCATTGCAAACATGGCACCAGAATATGGAGCAACATGTGGTTTTTTCCCTATAGATGAAGAAACATTAAAGTATTTAAAATTTTCAGGGAGAGACCAGCATACAGTTAATATTGTTGAAAATTATGCTAAAGAGCAAGGCTTGTGGGCAAGTAATGATATAGAATTTACAGATATCATATCATTAGATATGTCAACTGTAGTTCCAACTATTTCAGGACCAAAAAGACCTCAAGACAAAGTACCCTTAACTGATGCACCTAGTTCTTTTAAAAAAGTATTACAGGAATCTACAAATATAAATAAAAAATCGATCTCCAAAGTGGCTAACACCGATTTCGATATCAAAGATGGTTCAATATTAATCGCAGCTATAACTTCTTGCACCAACACTTCTAATCCAAATGTTTTAATTGGAGCAGGACTTTTGGCTAAAAAAGCAATTGAAAAAGGTTTGCAAGTAAAACCTTGGGTAAAAACCTCTTTAGCACCCGGATCTCAAGTTGTAACAGATTATTTATCAAAAGCTGGACTAAATACTTACTTAGATCAATTGGGATTTAATTTAGTTGGTTATGGATGTACTACTTGTATTGGAAATTCAGGTCCTCTTCCAGAAAATATTGTTGAAGCTATTCAAAAAGAAAATATTTACGCCGTTTCAGTTTTATCAGGTAATAGAAATTTTGAGGGAAGAATTTCGCCACATATTAAGGCAAACTATCTTGCTTCACCTCCGCTTGTAGTAGCATACGCAATAGCTGGACACATGGAGGTTGATTTATATAAAGATGCATTAGGATTAGATAAAGATGGTAAAAAAGTATTTTTAAAAGATATTTGGCCTTCAAATAAAGAGATAGAAGACACTTTAAAACAGTCGCTAAATGCAGAGATGTTTATACAGAGATATTCAAATGTTTCTGAAGGGCCAGCTCAATGGCAAAAAATTAAAACTGATAAAAGTAGCATCTATAAATGGGATGAAGGTTCAACTTATGTAAAAAGACCTCCATTCTTTGACTCTTTACCAGATGAACCAGAAGGATTTAAAGAAATTAAGGATGCAAGACCATTATTAATTTTAGGTGATATGGTTACTACAGACCATATATCGCCAGCCGGAAGTATTCAAAAAGATAGTCCAACAGGTGAATATTTTATGGAACATCAAATTTTGCCAAAAGACTATAACTCTTATGGATCAAGAAGAGGAAATCATGAAGTTATGATGCGGGGTACTTTTGCAAATATAAGGATCAGAAACGAAATGGCACCTGGAACAGAAGGTGGTTTTACAACGTTATACCCAGAGGAAAAAGTTTTACCCATTTATGATGCAGTAGTTGAATATAAAAAAAGAGGAACGGATTTAGTTGTAATTGGAGGAAAAGAATATGGAACAGGATCATCAAGAGATTGGGCAGCTAAGGGAACAAAATTATTAGGGATTAAAGCAGTTATAGCTGAGAGTTTTGAGAGAATTCATAGATCAAACTTAATTGGAATGGGAATATTGCCATTACAATTTACTAATGATGTTAATAGAAAAAATCTTAAATTAATTGGTTCTGAATTAATTAGTATTATGGATATAGAGAAGGGCGTTAATCCTTCAGATGAAGTAAGTGTTGAAATTAAATATGCGTCAGGTGAAATAAAGAAAATTAAAACTTTATGCAGAATTGATACAAAAAATGAATTAGAGTATTATAAAAATGGAGGAATTCTTCAATATGTTTTGCGGAATATGATTTAATTATGGACGAAGATTTATCAATTATAAATACCAGCACTAGAAATGAAAAAATTAAAAATTTTTTAGTAAATTATAAAAAAATTATAATTATTTTAAGTATATTCATAATTTTTGTTATTGTTGGCGTTTTTAGTTTCGATAAATACAATTCAAGTAAAAAAAAAGAAATATCAGATAATTTTAATTCAGTAATAATTGATTTTTCAGAAGCCTCAAAAAATAAAACGAAAGAAAAATTAATTAAGATAATAAATACTAAAGACCCAACTTATTCTATATTGTCTCTAAATTTTATTATCGATAACAACCTTATAGAGGATCAAAACGAGGTTAATTCATTATTTGATATAGTTTTAAATATATCACTTGATAAAGAGATTAAAAATTTACTAATATATAAAAAGGCTCTATTTAATGCAGACAATTTAAGTGAAAATGATCTTTTAAATATTTTAAAACCTTTAATTAATTCAGAAAGTATCTGGCAATCCCAAGCGCTTTATTTAATGGCTGAATATTTGTATTCAAATAATCAAAAAGAAAAATCTAAAGAATTTTTCAATAAAATTATTGAGTTAGAAAACAGTAATCAAGATATAAGAGTCCAGGCGCAAAAAAGATTAAGTCGAGATTTAAGTGAATAAGTTTATATTAATTCTTTTTTTTATTTTTTTTTCAAATTGCTCATTAAACTCAAGCTCTAAATTTTGGTCCACATCTGAAAAAATTTACACAGATGAAAAATTAAATGATGAGTTAAATGTAAAAGAAATTAAAAATGAGGAAAAAATTTTAGAAAATGAATTTAATAAAGATCTAAAAATAAATATTTCAGAAAAATTTTCATTAAATAGTAGCGCAAGTAATTATACAAATAATTCTGGAAGGATAAATTTTGATGGAAGCTTAAAAAGTTTAAGTAAATATAAATACTCTAAAATAAAAAATTTTTATCAGTATGAGCCCGAAGTAATTTTAAATGAGGAAAATTTAATTTTTTTTGATAATAAAGGAACAATTTTAAATTTTAATAAAAATTCTAAACTTAAATGGAAAAAAAATTTTTATTCAAAATCAGAAAAAAAACAAAATCCAATTTTACAATTTTCAAGTAATAATAAATATCTAGTTGTAGCTGACAATATTGCAAAATATTATGTTATTGATATCAATACTGGAGATTTAGTTTGGTCAAAGAATGGTTTGGCTCCATTTAATTCTCAAATTAAAATTTTAAATGATAAATTTTTTATTATTGATTTTTCTAATACTTTACGTTGTTTTTCGTTAAAAAATGGAGATGAAATATGGAATGTAAAAACACAAAGTTCATTAATTAGATCGCAAAAAAAACTTTCAATGGTTATTATAAAAGACACTATTTATTTTAATAATTCTATTGGAGACATTAGTGCAGTAGGTATAGAAAATGGTGAATTATTATGGCAGTTGCCAACACAAAACAATTTAACTTATGAGTCATCTTTCTCGTTAGAAACTTCTGATATTGTAACAGATAAAAATGCTTTATATTTTTCAAATAATAAAAATCAATTTTTCTCAATAGATACAACTTCTGGAAATTTTAATTGGAAAAATAAAATTAATTCTAGTTTAAGACCAACTATTATAGAAAACTTTATTTTTACAATTTCATTAGAAGGCTATCTATTTTTAATTGACAAAAAAAACGGAAATATTTTGAGGATTACAGATGTTTTTAGTAATTTTAAGGACAAAAATCGAGACAAAATAAAACCTACAGGTTTCATAATAGGTAAAAATAAAATTTACTTATCAACAAATAACGGAAGATTATTAATTGTTGAAATATCATCAGGAAAGACTATCTCCAGTTTAAAAATTGATAGTGAAAAAATATTAAGACCATCAGTATTAAACGAAAATCTTTTTATAGTTAAAGATAATGCAATAATAAAACTTAATTAATGTTTTTAAAATTACTGGAAAAGTTAGGTAGAAAAAAAATAGTTTTAGATCGTGGCCCTTCACACCCAAAATTTAATGAGGCTAAACCATGGATGAATAGATATTATGTTTTGTTTAGAAACAGACCTAAATGGTTTCCATTCAATATACTAATACATGAAATGTTAGATGATGACCATGGCGACGGTGTTCATAATCACTTATGCCCTTATATCACAATTATTCTAAGAGGAGGATATTGGGAGACTACAAAAATTGGAAAGTTTTGGAGAAAACCAGGATATATAGGGTTTAGATCAGCAAATGATTTTCACAGAGTAGATCTCAAAAAAGGAACAAATCCAATAACTATATTTATCCCTGGTCCATTTGGATTAAGAAAAGGGCCTCGATCAGAGTATGGCACGGATTTTAAAACAAAAAGAAATTAATGTTAAAATCATTTGAAAAGGAATTTATATCATACTGTGAAAGTCAAGATTTAGAAGTAAATATAAATCAAATCAATGTTATTAAAAAATTAGATCATTATTATCATATTAATTTTAAATCTTTTTTTTCACAGTTATTTTCAAAGAGGATGTCTCAAAAGGGGTTTTATTTACATGGAGATGTTGGAGTCGGAAAAACCATGATTCTAAATTTTTTTTATGCAAGAATAAACAAAAGAAAGCTAAGAAAACATTTTAATGAGTTTATGTTGGATTTTCATAATTTTGCTCATGAAAGAAAAGGCAAAAATGAGGAAAATACAATCAATGAATTTGTAAAAGATTTGAAATATAAGGTTTCTTTAATTTATTTTGATGAATTTCAAGTAACTAATATTGTCGATGCAATGATTTTAGGAAAATTATTTGATCAAATATTTAAAGAGGATATCAAAATTATCGTAACTTCAAATACTAAAATTTCTGAACTTTATAAAGATGGTCTCCAAAGAGATCAGTTTAAACCTTTTATAAAAATAATGCAGGATCAATCGTTTGAGTATGAACTTAAAATTGAGGATGATTACAGAAAATCAAATGAAAATAAAAAACAAAGATATTTTTATCCTCTTAATCAAGAAACAAACTTTAAAATCAATAAATTTTTTAGGACAATTACTAAAAATAAAAAAATATCTAAAATTTCACTGAAAGTAAAAGGCAGAGATTTTAAAATAGAAAATTTTTATGATGGTATAGCAAGATTTAACTTTAATGATTTGTGTAATCAAAATTTAGGTGCTGAAGACTATTTAGAAATAATTAAAAATTGTAAATTTCTAGTTATAGATCAAGTTCCACAATTCAATGATATTAATTCAAATCAACAAAAACGCTTCATAACATTACTAGATGTAATTTATGATAAAGGAATACCACTTGCTGTTTCTGCTGATCAAAAATTAGATGAATTTACTTCGTCAAGATTATTGGAGAATTCATTTAAACGTACCATTAGTCGTTTGTATGAATTAACGTCTGTTGAATATAATTTATGATACAGAAATTTTATAATTTACAAATAAATACTAATGGACAAAAGTTGTATGAATTTACTGATCAAACTATTCAATGGATAAGTAAAAATAATTTCAAAAATGGTGTACTTAATCTAAGTATACTACACACAAGTGCCTCATTAATTGTTCAAGAAAATGCTGATCCTGATGTTCAAACCGACTTAATAAATTATTTTGATAAATTAGTTCCCATGGACAATAAATTATATGTTCATACTGCTGAAGGAAAAGATGATATGCCAGCACATATAAAGTCTGCTTTGACAAATAATCAAATCTCTCTAAGTGTAAAAAATAAAGAATTATTGCTTGGAACCTGGCAAGGCTTATATTTATTTGAGCATAGATTAGAATTTCAAAGCAGGACTATAATTCATCATTTTATAGGGGAATAAAATCAAATTTATTTTTTCTTTAAAGATTGAAATGCCTCAAGTGCTGCAGTTCTAGCCTTTTCATGAACTACAATTGGATTTGGATAATCTTTTCCAATAATTGTTTTAATTACTTCTTGATACTTAAATTCCATTTCCCATGGCTTATGTATAAATTTATTTGGAACATTTTTAAGTTCAGGAACCCATTTTTTTACATAAGTTCCTTCTTTATCAAATTTTTCGCCCTGAAGTATTGGATTAAATATTCTAAAGTATGGCGCTGCATCAGCACCACAACCTGCAACCCATTGCCATTGAGCAACATTATTTGCTTTATTAAAATCTAGTAGACAATTTCTAAAATGTTTCTCACCTTCAACCCAATTAATTCGTAAATGTTTGACCAGAAAAGAACCAACTACCATTCTTATTCTATTATGCATCCAGCCTGTTTCATATAATTCTCTCATACCTGCATCTACAATTGGATAACCTGTCATTCCTTTTTTCCAAGCTTTAAGATATTTTTCATTTTTAGCCCAAGGAAATTTATCAAACTCTTTTCTAAAATTACCTTTTAAAAATTCTGGGAAATAATTAATTAAACTATGAGAAAATTCACGCCATCCAAGTTCATTGATATACTTTCTATAGCCTATACCTTTTGATTTAATTTCAGAACATTTTTTCCAAATACTTCCAACATGAATTTGACCATGTTTGATATAAGGAGACAATTTTGAGGTTCCTTCGATAGAAGGTATATCTCTGTTGGTTCCATAATCCTTAATTTTATTTTCAATTAGGTTTTTAAGTATTTTTTTTGATTCATTTTCTGAAACTTTCCAATATTTTTCAAATTTTTCATACCAATTATTTTTTGGTAATATATTTTTTGATTCAATACATTTCTTAAAATATGAAATTTTTTTTACTTTTTTTTTGATAATATAATTTTTACTTGGTAGTTGATTTAAATATATTTGTTCTGCATTTCTCCAAAAAGGTGAAAATACCTTAAAAGGAGTTCCATCATTTTTGGTTACTTCTTGATATTCATTTAAAATATTCCCTTTAAAATATTTGTGATTAATTTCATTTTTAATAAATAAGTCACGAATTTTTTTCCCTTTCGCAATAACATCTGGTTCATAAATTTTGTTCCAATAAATTGAAATTTTATCTTTTTTATTTAATTTAGAGAAGATCTCTAATTCATCACCTTTTACTATTTCAAGATTAATTCTATAATCCGATAAATCTTTTTTTAATGTTTCCAGAGATTTGAATACCCACCATTTTTGAGCTTCTCTTTTGTTATCAAAATCATTATTATTATAAATATATAATGCAATTACACGGTCATGACTTTGTGTTGCAAAAGATAGTGCAGGATTATTTTCAATTCTAAAATCTTCTCTTATCCAAACAATACCTGTACTACTCATTGGTCTAATTTTGGTTAATTAACTTTTGATACATTGCTTGATCGGTATCTCCTTCACAACCAAAAACTAAAACATTTGATTTTTCATTGAAGTCTAATTTTTCTTTAATTGCTTGATCCTCACAACTTGTAATCAAACTGATTACGCCAGGCGCTGAATTTTCTCCAGCTATAATTTTAGCATCACTAAAGCTTGAATTTCCAAGTAATTTCATAGTTTTTGCAATATCATCATCTGGTAAACTTATGCAATGTTTTACTGAATTTTTGAGTATTTCCCATGGGACTAATGATACCTCTCCACAAGACATACCTCCCATTAAACTCTCTCTTTTAATATCTATTTTTTTTATTTTACCAGTTTTAATACTTTCCATTACACACGCAGCACTATCTGGTTCAACAACTATAATTGTTGGAACATATTTTAAATATCTTGCAATACCAGCAACCATTGCAGCAGCCATGCCACCAACACCAGCCTGTAAAATGATGTGTGTTATTTTCTCTTCTTGGATTTGATCAGTTATCTCTTTCATCATCACTGTATAACCTGCCATTGTATACTTGGGGACAACCATATAGTCTTTCCATGCAACATCCTGAACTATTTGCCAATTATTTTCAGTAGAACGCTTTATACATTCCATCAAAGATTTTTCATAATTACCTTTTACTTTAACTACGTCTGCTCCAAGATCAGACATAGCCTTACCTCTTGCATCACTTACAAATTCACTAATAAATATTTTACAGTTTAAACCTAATCTTTTAGCTCCCCAAGCAACTGATCTACCGTGATTACCAGCAGTTGCTGTTGCCACAACTATATCCTTGTTTCCTTTAGTGACTTTTTCAACCGCATAAGCTCCACCTAGCGCTTTAAAAGATTTTAAATCAAATCTTTTGTGCTCATCTTTATAAAAAATTTTATTTAAATTTAGTTCTTTAGAGAGTTTGTTTAAAGATAAAAGGGGAGTAGGGGAATAACCTTTCCACTTAGAAATACTATTATAAGCATCATCTATTTCTGTTGTAGTTAAAGAATTTAAAATCTTTTTTTTATTAAATGAATAATTTTTATTATCGATAAATTCACTATATTTCCATTGATGACCATTGGATAATATCGTCATAGACTAGCAATCTAAAGTATTATCTTTTTCCCATTGTGACACTGGTTTTCTCTTATTAAAATTATTTTTCGATTTAAAATTTTTAATTTCTAAATTTTTTAACTTTATATAGCTTTTAATGACATCTGCACCAAAAGCTTTTGATAGCGCTTTACTATTTTGAAGCATATTAATAGCTTGATTTATATCATTTGGTAATTTTTTTAATTTAGGATATTTTTTATAATCCTCATACATATTACAATGGAGAGGTTTTCCTGGATTTAATTTTTTATTAATTCCCTCTAGTCCTGCAGCAATAATACCTGCTTGAAGTAGGTATGGATTAGCTGAACCATCCATTAATCTTAGCTCAAATCTACCTTTGTCAGGGATTCTAATCATATGAGTTCTATTATTACCTGTGTAAGAAATACTACTTGGAGACCATGTTGCGCCAGATTTTGTTGGTGGAGCATTTATTCTTCTATAACTGTTGATTGTTGGATTAAAAAAAGCAGAAAGCGCCTGAGTGTTGTTCATAATTCCACCTAAAAAATTATAAGCTAGCTTACTTAATCCTAATTGATTTTTATTGTCTAAAAATTTATTTGTTTTTCCATTCCATACTGAAACATGAGCATGACAACCATTACCAGTTAAATTACTAAACGGTTTTGGCATAAAAGTTGCTCTTAAACCATGTTTCTCTGCTAGACTTTTTACCATAAATTTAAAGAAGACATGTCTATCCGCAGTGATTAGAGAGTCTGAATAATCCCAGTTCATCTCGAATTGACCATTAGCATCTTCATGGTCATTTTGGTAAGGTTTCCAACCCATTTCTAACATGCAATCACAAATTTCTTTTATTAAATCATACCTTCTCATAAGAGCTGATTGGTCATAACAAGGTTTAGATTGAATATCTCTTTTATCCGCCAAAGAATGTCCGTCTTCAGAAATTAAAAAATATTCACACTCAACACCCGATTTCATTTGAAGTTTCTTTTGTGACATTTTTTTTATCTGCTCTTTAAGCATTACTCTTGGAGAAGCTTTAACAGGTTTACCATCCATGTATAAATCAGAAGCCAGCCAACCAATTTCTTTATTCCACGGTAGTTGAATTAGACTATCTGGATCTGGGACACCAAACATATCACTGTCAGCAGGGGTCATATCTAGCCATGTAGCGAAACCTGCGAAACCTGCTCCATCTTTCTGCATATCACCAATTGCTTGAGTTGGAACTAATTTAGATCTTAAAACTCCAAACAGATCTACGAAACTTATTAAAAAATATTTAATTTTTTTAGCTTTTGCTATCTTAGATAAATTTTTTGGCATATTTGATCTTATGAATAATAAAGATTTGTATCAATCACTTTTTTTCTTTTATTCCTGGTATCCAATTACTTCCTGCCAGAGGAACTCTAGCCATTGCAGCAGCTTCAACAGTTAGTGCACATAAATCTTCAGGCTCTAAATTATGTAAACTATTTTTTCCACAAGCTCTTGCAAGTGTTTGCGCTTCTAGTGTCATCACTTTTAGATAATTGGTTAATTTTTTACCAGCTTTAACTGGATCTAATCTTTTCATTAAAGTTGGATTTTGAGTTGATATTCCAGCTGGATCATTTCCCTCGTGCCAATCATCATAAGCACCCGCTGTAGAACCTAACTTGTTGTATTCTTTTTCCCACTTAGGATCATTATCACCTATAGCTATCATCGCTGCACTACCTATTGACACTGCATCTGCTCCTAGCGCTAAAGCTTTTGCAACATCCGCACCATTTCTAATTCCACCTGATATTACCAATTGTACTTCTCTATGTGCGTTTAAATCTTGTAGGGCATCTACTGCAGGTCTAATACAAGCTAAAGTAGGTTGACCAACATTTTCTATAAAAACTTCTTGGGTAGCAGCCGTTCCTCCTTGCATCCCATCTAGCACAACTACATCAGCTCCCGCTTTTACAGCTAAAGCAGTATCGTAATATGGTCTTGCACCAGCAATTTTTATAAAGATAGGAACTTTCCATTTTGTAATTTCACGTAATTCTAAAATTTTTATTTTTAAATCGTCTGGTCCAGTCCAGTCAGGATGTCTACATGCAGATCTTTGATCAACTCCTTTAGGTAAAGTTCTCATTTTTGCAACTCTATCATTTATTTTTTGACCTAATAACATTCCACCGCCACCAGGTTTCGCACCTTGACCTATAACAACTTCAATTGCATCTGCTTTTCTTAAATCGTCTGGGTTCATTCCATATCTAGATGGTAATAATTGGTAAACTAAATATTTTGATTGCCCTCTTTCTTCTGGAGTCATTCCTCCATCACCCGTAGTAGTAGAAGTACCAGCAGCACTTGCGCCTCTTCCCAAAGCTTCCTTTGCTGGGCCTGATAATGCACCAAAGCTCATTCCTGCAATTGTAATTGGTATATCTAATTCAAGTGGTTTTTTTGCATATTTAGTCCCAAGAGTTACATTTGTGGTACATTTTTCTCTATAACCCTCTAAAGGATATCTGGACATTGAGGCTCCTAAAAACAGTAAATCATCAAAGTGGGGAAGTTTTCTTTTAGATCCTCCACCTCTAATATCATAAATACCTGTCGCCGCAGCTCTTCTTATTTCTGAATTTGTATATTCATCAAAAGTCCATGATTGACGAGGATGAGTTTTATTATTTTTTTTCATATTTAATAGTTAGAAATATTATCTATTTTAAAATTGTATAATTTTTTTGCTGACCCATATCTTTTAAAGTTTTCAGCTTTTTCATTTTTAATATTTGCTTCCTGCAAAAGTAAATTTAATTTTTTTATATGTTTTTTATCCATTTTTTTTTCAACACAATCTGCGCCAAGTGATTTCACCTTACCTTTTATATATATGTTTGTTTCATACAAACTATCACCTAATGCCTCACCAGCATCACCACATACTACCAAGTTGCCTGCTTGAGACATAAAACCTGACATATGGCCAACTGAACCTTTAACAACTATATCCACACCTTTCATAGATATTCCACATCTTGAACTAGCATCACCATCAATAATTAAAAGCCCACCGTGAGCAGTTGCACCCGCAGATTGTGACGCATTACCCTTTACATGAACTTTACCAGACATCATATTTTCGGCTACACCAGTCCCCACATTACCCTCAATTGTAATATTTGCTTTTTGATTCATTCCGGCGCAATAATATCCAACATGACCTTTAATATTTATATTTAATTCTTCAGTAAGCCCAGCACATACAGCGTGATTACCCTCAGGATTTATTATAGTAAAATCTCTATCGTTTACTTTTCGATCTAAACTTTGCAATTGTTCGTTTACTTTTCTTAACTTTAACTTTTTTAAATCTAATTTCATTAATTTCCCCAAGAATATACAATACCAGGTTCTGGCTCAAAAATTTTTGCATTGTTAACATCTGGAAGATGTGCCATCGCTTGAAATTCAGACGCTATTGCAACATAATTTTTTGTTTCTGCTATAACTGCAGGCTTACATGCAATTTCATCTCTTACTACCGCAAATCCTTTTCTCGTCCCGGCTATAAATGTATAAAAGCCATCTAAGTCTTTTAGACCTGAAACAAGTGTATTTTTTAAGGAATTATTATTTGAGAGACTATTAGAAACATAGCCAGCAGCAACTTCAGTATCATTTTCAGAAGTAAAAGTATTTCCTTTCTTCTTAAGTTCTCTTCTCAAGTTATTATGATTAGATAAAGAACCATTATGGACTAAACATTCATCTTCTCCTGTTGAATAAGGATGAGAGCCATCAGTAGTTATCGCACTCTCCGTCGCCATCCTAGTATGCCCAATACCGTGAGTACCACTAAAACTTTCTAAATTAAATTTTTTAACCACATCTTTTGGATTTCCAACTTGTTTAAAAATTTCAATAGAATGTCCATATCCCACAATAGAAACTTCAGGGAATTCTTCATTAATAAGCTTAATAAATTTTTTTGGTATTTCTGTAGTTTTAACTATTACATGATCTGAGTATTGATTTAGTTTTAGTTTGTTAATTTTATTTGAAATATTTTTTTTAAATTTACTAAAATCTAAATTATTTATGCACAATGAGTATTTATATTCTTTTTTTTCTGAATTTTTATAGATAGCAAATCCTGCACTATCTGGTCCTCTAGACTCCATGTTGTTAAGCATACCTGATAACATTTTACCTAAATTTTTTTCAAATTTTTTTGTTTTCAAATATATTCCAACAATTCCACACATAGATCTTAGAGTTTTAATTAATTAACGATAAAAAGAATTCTTTATAATAGATAAGGTTTACAACTACAATGATGATAATAGCCGCTATCACTCCGTACTTAGCTTTTGGAAAAGCTACCCCTCTCATTTTAGAAGGCCTTAGTTCTTCGTTATCTTTGTCATCCATATTTTTTTTAAAAAAAAAGGGCGCCACAATTAAGTAGCGCCCAAATTTATTTTTTAATTACCAATCGGTAATATTGCTTTTATGGTCGTTAGCACCATGTCTTTTTCTAGCTAGTCTATCAAGTTCTTCACTTTCAGATTTAGCTGTTAAAACATGCCAACCTACCCATAAAATTATAGCCAGTATAACAAGTATACCTTCACTAGATCCAGCACCAGGATAAACAGCACCAGCGACTTCTTCAGCTGGTTTGTTAAGGTGATCTATCCAGTTTGTAACTGTAGCCATATATTACTCTCCTTTACCTGGTTGAGGACGCAACTGCTTTTTCGTCTTCTTTAGCAGTCTCCATTATTTCATAATCTAGTCCAGCTATCTCAACTTCACGAGGGATTCTTAATTTACCCATACCATGAAGAACTCTAGCTATGACATAGCCCGGTATTAGTCCAAGAACAACGAACATTATTAATGCACCGATGAATTGACCTAATGGGTTTATTGATGCGTAAGTAGTTCCGTCCCACATAGCGCCAACACTGTAACCAGAAGCTGGGTAACCATTTAAGACAAATCCACAAATCACAAGACCAATAAATCCAGCATAACCGTGTACTGCAACCGCACCAACTGCATCATCAATTTTGAACTTACGCTCAACCCAGTAATGTAGTTTATATGAAATTACAACACCGATCATACCAATGATCATTGCTTGAATTGGATGATATAAATCATTTCCAGCTGAAGCACATATGATACCTGCTAGTCCACTAGAGTATGTCCAGAAAGGATCACCTTTAGCAATCCAATAACCAGCTAATAATCCTCCAGATAATGACATCAAGAAGTTAAAAGTTATACCACTAAGTGTAGTAGGGGTTACGTATATGTTTGTAGCTGTCCAATAACTTATGCCTTCCATCCCATATTCGGGTCCAAGGTCAAAGATTGGTATATTACATGCTGCGTAAAAACCCCAGAAGCCAGTATAAATTAGAAATAATCCAATTGTTACTAGCCAAGGATTTCTTGGCCCAATGTTTCTTGGTTCACCACTCGATGAAAATTTTCCAATTCGTGGTCCTAAAACCATAAGAACACCTAGCGCAAATCCACCTGCAATTGCATGAATTACACCTGATGCATACGCATCATGATATCCTAAAAGTTTTAACATCCAGCCATCAAAGTGCCATCCCCAGGCTGCATCTATTACCCAGAATACAGATCCAATTGCAATTGCTAAAATCCCAAATGCAAAAGTTGTTATTCTTTCAATAATTGCTCCTGACACGATAGAAGCAGCAGTCCATGAGAATAATAAGAATGCAGCCCAGAAGACACCAGAAATATGGTCTCCTAGATTTACAGCCATTAAATCACTTGTTGCCGTATACCATGTTGCACTAAATGCGGACTCATCTGTAATGAGAGCAGTGCTTTCATTCATTATTGATGGTGCTAAACCCGGTCCTGTAGGAAAAGCCCAATATATCCACCAACCAAATAAAAACCACGTCACTGTTACCAATGGTATTAGCATAGTGTTTTTCATAAGAGTATGTTGATGGTGTTTGTATCGAGAAGCCCCAACTTCATACATACAGAAACCGACGTGAATTAAAAACATCAGTACTACCGTTACCCAGTAGTAAAATTCTGTAAATATGGTCGTAAGAGCAGCCAACTGATCAGTCATAGTTCTCTCTCCATATTAGTTTATAGAAACCCTATTAAATTTTGTGATTCGTTACAAATATAAAAATGAATTAAAAACCTATTATGAACAATAGGTTTTTAAAAATTATCAACTATTGATTGTAAATTTAAAATTTTAAGTAAGCTTTTTTCAAATCAACAAGTGGATGCTTTGGTGACATTTGGAACTTAACCAGCAACTCTCTTGCAATCATATCTCTATCTTGTTGATTGTTTGGAAGTTTAATTGATTTTGGAATAGTAACCCATCCATTTGCATTTCTGCAGAATACTGCAGGTCTATCTTCCTCATATCCCATATGAACATCTTCAAGCCAATTTAAATCATCCCATCCCATAGCTTCTATATATTTTTTTAGAAATGGGGTAATTTTACTATAATCAGGTAAAAGATTTACATCATATCGGTAACCAATAGATTGACCGATCATTTTTTCTCTAGCTGTTTCTGCTTTTTTTCCTAATTGACCTTTAATCTCTTTTTCTTTTGCTTTAACTAACTTTTTACCCTTTTTTTTAGCCATAGTTATTACTCTTATATTTTATGATAGTTATCAACTCCAACTGTATAGTTAGTCCCTGCAAGTGGAACTTTTGCTAATGCTGAAGCTTCAGATGTCAGTGCAGCTAAATCTTCAGGCTCTAACGAGTGGATATTTGTTTTTCCACAAGCTCTAGCTAAAAGTTGAGCTTCTAGAGTCATTGAATGAAGATAATTATAAACTCTCAGTGCAGCATCATCTGGATTTAACCTTGCTCTCAATTTTGGATCTTGAGTTGCAACACCCACTGGACATCTTCCAGTGTGGCAGTGATAACACTCACCTGCTTTTACTCCCATTTCTTTTTCAAAGTTTGCTTCAGGAATATCTTTATTACAATTTAATGCGATCATTGAGCCAGTACCAATCGCAATTGCATCAGCTCCCAGAGCTAAGGCTTTTGCCATATCCGCACCGTCTCTAACACCACCTGCATAAATTAATGTTACTTTTCCAGTTTTACCAACATCGTCGATTGCTCTTCTTGCCTCTCTAATTGCTGCTATACCAGGAATACCAGTGTTAGCAGCGGCTATGTGGGGACCTGCACCAGTAGAACCTTCCATTCCATCAAGATAAATAGAGTCAGGATCACATTTAGCAGCCATACGCACATCATCATAAACTTTTGATGCTCCAAGTTTTAATTGAATTGGTACTTTATTTTTAGTCAATTGTCTTAGCTCTTCTACTTTTAAAGCTAAATCATCTGGTCCCAGCCAATCAGGGTGTCTTGCGGGAGATCGTTGATCAATACCTGATGGTAAAGATCTCATTTCAGCAACTTGGTCAGTTACTTTTTGGCCCATTAAGTGACCACCCATTCCAACTTTTTGTCCCTGTCCAATAAAAACTTCAATACCATCAGCTAATTGTGCGTGATGAGGATTAAAACCATATCTTGATTGAATACATTGATAATACCACTTCTCAGAATATCTTCTTTCGTCTGGTATCATTCCACCTTCTCCAGAACATGTTGCACTACCAGCCATTGTTGCTCCTCTTGCTAAAGCAGTTTTTGCTTCGTATGAAAGAGCTCCAAAACTCATCCCAGTTATGTAAACAGGAATTTCTAGTTCAATTGGATTTTCACATCTTGGACCAATTACAGTTTTAGTTTCACATTTTTCTCTGTAACCTTCGATTACAAATCTTGTTAATGTTCCTGGTAAAAAAACTAAATCATCGAATGTAGGAATTTTTTTCATCAGCGCCATACCACGCATTCTGTATCTTCCTAATTGAGATTTAATATGAATATCGTCAATTACTTCTGGAGTAAAAATAGCATTATGCCCTAATAAACTTTTATTCCTTTTACCCTCTTCATGAACATGAACGTCAGCTTTTCCACCAACGCCTTTTCCATTTTTTTTAATTTTTTTTGACTTTTTCTTAGGCATTAAATTGCTCCCTTCTTCTCTGTAGGTTCCAAGTTATCATAATTCCAAAGTTTTTTACCCGCTACAATTTTTTTCATTTTACTTACATCAAAATTTTCACCAATTTCAGCAACTTTTAATTTTCTTTTTAACCAATCTTGGTCGCTAGAAGTTAATTCTGAATCTACTGCATCACTACCATAAGATCCTATTTCGCCACCTACGAAAATTGTCCCATCATACATTGAGTCACCTAGGTTAATTCCTACATCTCCAAGAATAATTATTCTTCCTCTTTGCATCATAAAACCTGTAAATGCACCAGCATCTCCACCAATTATAATGGTACCACCTTTCATATCGATACCAGTTCTCGCTCCAACACTACCTTTGCAAATTAGGTCTCCACCCCTTATAGCAGCTCCAAAGCATGATCCTGCATTCTTTTCAATCACAACTTTTCCTGCCATTAAGTTCTCCGCGCATGACCATCCAACTCTACCATTAATTCTTACTATTGGACCATCACATGATCCCATTCCAAAATAACCTAAGCTTCCTTCAAAAATTAGGTTCAATTTATTTAGGATACCAACACCAAGACTATGCTTTCCTTGGGGATTTTTTATTACAATAGTCCCATATCCTTGGCTCATTAAATTATCTATTTCTTTATTTGCTTCAGGAGCAGTCATATCTTTTACGTCTAAATCTGTTCTTTTATTAAAATCAACATCATAAGTTCCAAAATAATAAAAGTTCTCAGCTTCATCTGGATTAAAAAATTTCTGCTGGGTTCTACCTGTAAGCACCTCAGTGTGCATACCCATCTCTTGGGCTTTTGTTTTTTTAGTAACGTTTTTTAAATTCGCCATACTTTAACCTCCCCATCAAATGGATCGTAAGTATCAATTTCTTGTGGTAGCACTGATCTTATTGCAATTTCTTCTGATCCCATTGCTACTAAATCATCTGACTCATACAAAACTAAAGGTTTTGCTGCCATTGTGTCTTTTGCCATTCCCAAAGAATCTTTAGTTGCAACAAAATAAGTAAATACACCATCAAGACCAGTTAAAGAATCTTTCATTCCCTCTTCAAGCGAAGCTCCTTCTCTCATTTTTTGTGCAATGTAAACTGCTATAAGTTCTGAGTCACACTCAGACATAAATCTCATTCCTTTATTTTCCAATGCTCTTCTATTATTCCAATAATTTGTTAATTGCCCATTATGAACCACTGAAACATCACTAAAAGGGTATCCCCAGAATGGGTGAGCAGATTTTATATCAACACCAGACTCAGTTGCCATTCTAGCATGACCTATCGCATGGGTTCCTATAAGTTTATCTAAAGAGTACCTATCACAAACCGCTTTTGCATTTCCAAGATCCTTAATGACCTCTAATGATTTACCCATAGATAGAATTTCAACACCTGGAATACTTTCAATAGTTTGAGAAAAATTAAGAAGGTCTTTTACATCATAATCTATTTCATATCTTAAAGAGTAGGGTAAAGTTCTTTCTTCTTTAATCACTTTAGCCCCTAATTCAGCTAAAGTTTGATCTACTATTTTTTTTCTTTCATCATAAACAGAAACATCCTCCATAACAGAAGATGAACCTTCACCGACGTTTTCACCAACTTTAAAACGCATTATAAAATGCTTGCCATCCGTATCACCGTATAAGGCATATCCTGTTGAGTCTTCACCTCTATGTTTTAATGCTTGGAGCATTCCTTGTAATTCACTACCAACATTAGAAGATTTACCTCTATGAATTAAACCTGCTATTCCACACATATTATATTTATACCCTTTCTATTTAACGACCTACGGTAGACAATCAAGATAAGTATCCAGATCCCACTGTGTTGTTGCACCTAAAAATCTTTCCCACTCATCATTTTTATACCAGTGAAAAACTTTGTACATTTCATCTGGCATTGCAGATTTGATTACTTCATCCTCTGCAAGTCTATCTAAAGCTTCACCGAGACTTAATGGAAGTTTTTTAACATCTTTTCCAGCTTTTTGAGCCTCATAAATATTTCTAGACTCTGGAGCTGCTGGTTTCATTTTTTTACTAATACCTTCATCGCATGCTTTTAATAAAGCAGCACCTAACAAGTAAGGATTATGCATAGAGTCCACCGATCTATATTCAAATCTTCCGGGAGCAGAAACTCTTAATCCACAAGTTCTATTTTGATATCCCCAGTCAGCATAAACAGGTGCCCAAAATCCTTGGTCCCATAATCTTCTGTATGAGTTTACAGTTGAAGATCCAAGAGCAGTTAATGCCGGCAAATGTTTCATAATACCTGCTATTGATTGTAATCCAATTTTTCCAGGTAATTGTGGATCTTTAGTATCTGGCATGAAAGTATTCTTTCCACCTGAAACATAACTAAATACCTCATCAACACCTGGCAAAGATTTGTGACCTAACTTGTTGACTGAAACTTTTCCACCCTTCCATAACGACATATTTGTATGACAACCACTTGCAGATACACCCATGAATGGTTTTGTCATAAAGCAAGCTATTAAACCATGTTCTCTAGCTACTTGAGCACAAATTTGCCTATAGGTAGATAGTCTATCTGCATTTCTTAAGACATTGTCGAAAGTCCAGTTTAATTCTAATTGTCCTGGAGCATCTTCATGATCACCTTGTATCATATCTAAGCCCATAGCATTAGAATATTCAATCACCTTCATAAAAACAGGTCTTAATGACTCAAATTGGTCAATATGATAACAGAATGGTTTTGAAAAACCTTTACCAGTCGGTGTTCCATCGTCATTTTTTGTTAACCACATCATTTCTGGTTCAGTTCCAACTCTTAACTCTAGTCCATGTTTTTTTTGAAATTCATCCATGAAAATTCTTAAATTTCCTCTGCAATCAGATGTAAGGTGACCTCCTGGATTTTCTCTTTCTTCTCTGTTTCTAAAACATGTACAAAATACTCTTCCAACTCTTTTGTCCCATGGTAACTGAACGAAAGTTTCTGGATCTGGAATTCCAACCAGCTCCATTGCTTCTGGTCCATAGCCAATGTAATTATTATGACGATCTAAAAATAAGTTTGCAGTTGATCCGTAAACTAATTGAAAACCTTTTTCTGCAGTTCTTTCCCAATGATCTGCTGGTATTCCTTTACCTACAACTCTTCCTGTAACAGATATAAATTGAAAATAAATGTAAGTAATTCCTAATTCTTTGATTTTTTCTCTAACTTTTTTGACCAGCTTTGCTCTACCTGGTTGATTTACATGTTTTTCTAAATCAGTCATTTTCCCCCTTTTGAATTTCTAGATCAAAAAGGTAACTGAAAAAAAAACGTTTGTCTACTTAGATAAATTAACTCCAAGGAAACGGACTGTTCGAAGTGGGGTGAAGTTCCCCCTTAGCGTAACGATCGTATCTAAACGGTTTTAATAAGTCACTTTCTTGACCTAAAATCTCTTGCGCAACCAAATGCCCAACACCAATCATTTTATACCCATGGTTAGCGTCAGCAATCATATAAACATTTTCAAAAAATCTATCAAAAATTGGGAAAGAGTCTGGGGTTAAACAACCAAGACCACCAGATGGACCTTTTCTGTACAAATCAGATTTTCCCTCAAATCTTTTTTGAATATGTGCAAGTGCCGATGTCCACATGTCAGCAAATTTGTCAGTCGTTTGATATTCAGGAGATTCAATTCCATATGGATCAACATTTACTTTATCAAAATGTTTTTGAACAATATATGGAGAAGTTCCTCCTTGAACTCCTAAACCTTCTATATCAGGTTTATAATAAATACCCCAAAGCTCGTCTGTTATTAATTTTTTATCTTTATCTGAATATAAAGGTGCATCTGTATCTACGTGTATTACTGGAGGCTGTTTACCATCATTAGTTTTTAAATAATCTGCATCAACACCTAGAACACCCTCTTGTAAAAACCAATATTTCCACATTTCAACTTCATGCATTTTTCCATCTTTGCCTTTAATCTCTGTAGATTTAGGTAACTCAAGCATATTCCAAAAATCTCTTACCCATGGACCAGCTCCAACAACTACCTGATCACATTCTATAGTCCCTAAATTTGTTACTACTCCAGTTACCGCATTACTATTACTGCCTCTTTTGAAACCTGTTACGGTAACACCTTTGTGAACATTTACGCCATTTGAATTTGCTTTACTCTCAAGAGCTTTAATTGAATCTTTATTGAAGGCGTAACCACCTTTTTTTTCATGCAGAACTGAAGTTATCCCTTTAGCTTGCCAGTCATCAAAAATACCTCTCATGTAGTTTGAACAATCTTTTTCTCCTTCTATAAAGACTGATTCATATCCAATTGCTTTTTGTTGATTATAAATACTGGCCACATCTTCATGCATTACTTCTGGTGATATTTGCATGTATCCAACAGGATTATACTTAAATGCTTTAGGATCACTTTCCCAAACTGAAACTGAATGAGCCATAAGCTCTCTCATAGCTGGTTGAAAATAATTATTTCTAACAACCCCACAAGCAATTCCACTTGCTCCTGCAGCTGTATCTTTTTTTTCTAAAACGATTACATCACCAGGATTTTTATATGTTTCAGAAAGTTTCCATGCAGTGCTTAAACCGTGTATTCCACCACCAATAATAACTACTTTGGCTTTTGAAGGTAATGTCGTCATAGCAAAACATTATTTTTTGGTATTAGTAATTAATATAATTTTTTATAGAACTAAAATTTATATATATTATTTAGATATTTTGATTTTAATTAAATTAACCGCTAATAACTTATGTTTTTAAGAGTGTTTAAATACTCGTTAAACTCTTCAATAAAAGACTCGCTTGGAATTATATTTTTTATCCGCTGATCTGTTGATGTTTTTTCTAGACGAAAGAATCCTTTCTCACAAGCCTCTGTAATTATTAAAGCAGATTTTGGTCTAGAAGTTTTAAATAATTTTGTTTTAAGTTCCTCAACAGATAATTTTTTATTTTCTTTATGAGCAGACATAACAAGTAGCATCATATGATAATGAGAAGGGGACTTTCGAAAAAAATAATTACTTGCAGTATGGGATTGTCTCATTTGTTCCTCCCAAAAATCTAAAAGTGTTTTCTTCTCTTTTGGCATTTTCTTTAAGCTCTGACTCTAGATTTGGTAGGATCGTAAAAAGGAAAACCAACCACTTTTGCACCTATTCTTTTTTGATGTCCATCAATTTTACCAATCTCAACTTCTGTACCAATTTCTGAGTACTGTGAGTCTATTCTACAAAGAGCAACATTTTTATTTAAAGTAGAAGATAGACATCCACTTGTAACCACACCAATTTGAGATCTTCCAATATGAACACAATCACCATGTCCAGCTATTTCTTTGCCAACAAGCTCTAGACCTACTAATTTCTTTTGGGGATTGGCTTTTCTTTTAATTAATTCCTCTTTTCCAATAAAATCTTCCTCTTTTGTTTTTAATGGAACTGCAAAACCTATACCTGCTTCAAAAGGATCTTGTTCCCCATCAAATTCAGCACCAAAGAGAATTAAACCCGCTTCTATTCTAAGTTTATCTAATGCAGCAAACCCAGCTGGTATTAAACCATCATCTTTACCTGCTTCCATTAGTTTATCCCAAACTTCGGGTGCATGTTTTGGATGACACCAAATCTCATAACCTAACTCCCCGGTATAACCTGTTCTTGAAACAATTAACGGAATGCCTTGAAGCTCTTCAATTCTACAAATTGTGAACCTAAACCAACCTAGTTCATCTATTGAAGGCTGTGTTGGCGGTGTAAAAATAATTTTTTTTAATATTTCTCTACTTTTAGGACCTTGTAAAGAGACATTACTTATTTGATCTGTTGAGTTTTTAATAAAAGCATTAAATTTTTTTTTCTTTGCAACTTCTTTTAACCATTCTCCTCCATACTCATCTCCACATATCCATCTAAAACCTGTCTCACTTAATCTTAAAAGAGTTCCATCATCAAACATCATTCCATTTTCATAACACATTGCTGAATAAACAACTTGTCCAACAGAAAGTTTTTTAATATTTCTTGTAAGAGTATAATTTAAAAGTTCCTCTGCATCTGGGCCAATAATTTCGAATTTTCTTAATGATGATAAATCAATAAGTACAGCATCATTTCTACAAGCATTATATTCATTTACTAAACCGTGTTTAGTATAGTCATTTGGAAGCCAAAAACCTCTAGCATCAATAAAATTTCGAGTTAATTTAGAAGTCCTTTCATAAAAACCAGAGTTTCTTGTAAGTTTTTTTTCTGAGTCTGCTTTCATTCTAAATGCAAATGATTTGCTAAATTCTTTATTTTTGTCATACGTTCTAACAAAAATATCAGTTGGATTCCATGAATTACATGGATCAATATCGCTCGGACATGCAGTTGTTCCAATAGTTAAATCTTTTAAAGCTCTAAACATTACATAATCTCCTGGTCGAGAATAAGATTCATCTGAAATGACAGAATTTAAACCTGCTGCAGAGGTGTTAAAAAATAAATTGATTGCATGCCAACCTTTCTGTTTTTGCACTCCAAATTTAGACATACTTTCAGTTAAGTTGTCTGAGCAATTTGGATGTCCAAAATAACCCGCATCCTCATAATATTTTGAGGTACATGCAAGGTTGAAAGTGTCATGCTTTCCAACTGTGTCTCTTACAACCTCTACTAGTGGCTCATGATCAGTATCATAAAATTTTGAAAATAGGCCTGGCCCAGGAAACGTATTACCCATAAAAGTTCGTGTGGTTTGCCAGTCCAATCCTTTTTCAATTCCTTTTTCTAATTTTCTTGTATCAAATGCTACAAAGTCAGAGCACTGTCTTCCGGTAGGACTTATGATTTGAATGTAGTCACCTTCTTTAACTTCATAAGATGTACAGGATTGTCTTAAAATATTTTCTTCGTGTGCAGGTTCAAAAACAGGATCTGGAATTACATTTAACTCTTTATCATTAGTAATTTTTGATCTTTTTATAAATATTGTTAATTCACCAGGAGGATTTTGATTTGTAACATCCATATCATCCCCAGGTGAGGCAAATATTGCATAGCACTTATCATTTGATTTTAATTTAATAACTTCACCTGGATTTGTGTCTGGATCAAAGATTATAGCAGCATGTGAGTCTGAAATTTTTAAGTTTCTTTTTTTTAATTGATAGTTTGTTGCAAGTATAGACTCTTCTTTTCCAAGCAAAATATTTTTAATGTAATTTTTTTTACTATTTTCTTTAAGATTAAAAATTCCAAGTTCTGATTTTCCATTTTTGTTAAAACAAATAATTTCACAAATTTGATTACCTTCATTGTTAACAATTTCAATTTCATCATCTGGAAAAACTTGAAAACCAGTTAATCCACCACCATTAACAACATGTCTTTCAACTCCAGGTGGTAAAATATTCAAACCAGGATATTTGATATCTTTACTTGTACCTAACATTTTTTAATTTTTTTGTGACTTTAATATAATCAAAACGAGTTGACTATAACTTTAAATAAGCACATACTTAATCATTAATATATTAATAATATAGAGGGGTATATATGAAAAAAATAATATCATTACTATCTGCTCTAGTTATTTCTGTTGTTAGTTTTGCAGGAATTTCTAACGCTGATAGCAAAAAGCCCATCGTGATACCAACTCACAACTGGTCAAGCCAAATTGTAATGGCCTATGTAATTGGTGGTATTTTCGAAAGTATGGGAAATAATGTAAAATACGTTAATGCTGACTCACAAGCAGTATACGAGTCAATTAGAATTGGAGATGTAACTATATCTCACGAAGTGTGGGAGTCTGCTTTTGGAAAATCGTTTACAACAGCACTTGATAAAGGTGGTTTGTTAGATTACGGAGATCATGAAGCAAGAACTCTAGAGGATATGGGATATCCAAACTGGGTTACTGAAAAAGGATTATGCCCAGGTCTACCAGACTGGACAGCTTTAAAAAATCCAGCTTGTGCAAAAAACTTTACAACACCTGACTCTCCAGATGGAAAAGGAAGAATGTTGGAAGGTCCACAAACTTGGCATGGTGACTTAATTCCACAAAGAGTTGACGCTTTAGGTTTAGGTGATCTTTGGTGGGTTAAATTTGCTGGGAGTGCGGATGCACTTTGGGCAGAGCTAGCAGCAGCTGAAAAAGAGGGAAGAGGAACAATTATATTCAACTGGACACCTAACTTTACAGATGGTGCTGGTTTTACATTTATTGACTTTCCTCCATACACAGCTGGTTGCAGACCAGAAGATGGTGGAGATGGTAAATGTGGTTCTCCTGATGGATACTTGAAAAAAGCAGTTCACGAGGATTTCCCAAAAACTCATCCTGATGCAGCGGCTATGTTTAAAAAATTGTCATTCTCTACAAGTCAAATTGGTGCAATGGCAGCTTTAGTTGATGTTGACAAAATGACTCACGAAGATGCAGCTAAAAAATGGTTAGCTGACAATAAGTCAGTTTGGCAAGCTTTTACTAAATAAGGATAAAAGTTAAAATTTTAAATCTCCCCCAACATTGTTGGGGGGGATTTTTTTTTAAGTAATTTTGTGTAAAATATATTTATGAAAAAATCTATTCTTGTTTTTCTTTTAAGTTTTCTAATTTGCTCATCAGTATTTGCAAGAAGTACAGGTTGCAAAGAAGGTAATTGTGACAATGGTTATGGTAAGTGGGTTTATACGGATAAAACAACTTATGAAGGAGAATGGGTTTCAACAAAAAAACATGGGCAGGGTATAGAGACTTGGCCCAATGGATATATTTATCAAGGAGAATTTAAAAATAGTGTCTGGAGTGGAATAGGAACATTAACTTTTCCTGATGGCTCTACTTATGAAGGAGAGTGGGCGAACGGTTTTATGAATGGTCAGGGAACATTTACCTGGGCTGATGGAAAACAAAAAGTGGGTATTTGGAAAAACGGTCAGTTGCAAGAATAATGTCTAAAGAAAATTACATTAATAAAATAAAAGATTTACCTGACTCTTTAAGACAATTTATTGGTCTTATATTTATTACTCTAATCGTAATTATATCGTTTAGTATTTTAAATGGAATTTTTGGACAAGGTGATGACTTAGTAAAAAGAATGAAGCTAGAGGAAGAGAGAATTGCTGAAGAAAAAAAACTTAGTGAGTTAATATCTAAATTACCTTCAGGTATACTAGTAGCATTTGATGGAACTGATCAATACAAATTAACAGATGAAATATATGAGCAGGTATGTAAAGCGACAAAATTAATTCCTCAAAGAGCAATAATGGGTGCTAATTTTTTAAATTTTAGAGCACATGAGCTTTATACAATTAATGGAAACAAAATTGATGAAACTTTTGTAAAGTGGGATCAAGAAAAAGGTAAATGTTTTGCAGGTTTTACAGTGAGTGGAAATAATGTAGGAGTGAATGAAAGCATCACTATAAGTGGAGAGGCCTTAAGTTTTTTAAGCACAGGAATTGATACAAGAGTTTATTTTATTAAAAATTTTTAACAATGAAATGGAGTAATTATTAACATTTTAATTTTATTAAATTTAATATAACTTTAAAAATTATGTCTGAAACAGTTATCAAATGTGAATCAGTTTATAAAATTTTTGGGCAAAATGCCAAAAAGATGCTTGAAGAAGCTAACGGCAATGTAGACGCAAAAACTTTTCAAGAAAAGGGGTGTATTGTAGGAGTTAACAATGCTTCCTTTGAGGTTGCGAAAGGTGAAATGTTGGTAGTGATGGGCTTATCTGGTTCAGGTAAATCAACATTGCTTAGGTGTATATCAAGATTAACGGATGCTACAGGTGGTAAAATTTTTATTGAGGGTCAAGATTTATTAGAATTAAACAATAAAGAACTTATAGAACTTAGGAGAAGCAAAATGGGAATGGTGTTTCAAAGTTTTGCTTTACTACCGCATAAAACCGTTGTTGAAAATATTGCATTTCCATTACAGATCAAAGGAACTAACACTGAGGATAGTATTAATAGAGCAATGGAAATGGTAAAATTAGTTGGACTTGATGGAAGAGAAAACTATTTTCCAAGAGAGCTCTCAGGTGGGCAACAACAAAGAGTAGGTATTGCAAGATCACTAGCAGTAGAACCTGATATATGGTTTTTGGACGAACCTTTTTCTGCACTAGATCCATTAATCAGAAAAGAAATGCAAGATGAATTTTTAAGACTTCAAGAAAAATTACAAAAAACTATTATGTTCATTACTCATGATTTTGATGAGGCATTAAAGTTAGCTGATCGAATAGCAATTATGAAAGATGGTATAATTGAGCAATTAGATACACCAGCAAATATAGTATTAAATCCAGCGACTGAATATGTACGAAAATTTACTGAAGAAGTACCGAGAGAGAAGGTTTTAATTATTGAGGATGTCATGGATGCCTTAAGCAAAGATAACTTAGGAGATTTAAAAGTATCAAAAGATGAAATTATAGAAAATGTTGCCGAAAAAATACTTACTCAAGAAAAATTAGTAGGAGTAGTTGACTCAAATAACAACATTGTAGGATCAATTAAACCTTCAAAAATAATAGACACAGTTTTTGGAGGAAGAAAAAATGGTAGTTAAAATATGCAGTATTTAAAAAAATACCCTAAATTATTTCAATGGCTATTTTTGTTAATTGTATTTTTTGCTTTGTGTTTTGCGATTGAAGTTCCTGAAACTTACAAATTTATAAGAGGTCAGGCAGAATTTGTTAAAGATCCTAATCAAAGTGTTTACTTTTTTCTAGGTAAAGAAGTTAGGTATTACGCCTTTGATGTATTTTGGAGATTACCTCCTCTACTTGGTTGGTTGCCTATTTGGATAAATGACTCTTTATTTTTCTTAATGAATGAGTGGATGCCAATGGAGTTTTGGAATGAAGACACTCAAGAATTTAAAACTCGACCACTACTTTTGCAGATAAGCAGAAATTTAACTGCATTCATGACCTTTTTAATTGAATTAATTAGGGAGATTTTATTAGGAGGCTTAGAAACAATTGTTGCTTTCACAAGTTGGGATTTTATAGATGCCTACCCCTGGTTAGAGTTACCAGGTTTACCCTGGACTATTGTTGCAGCTGGAGCCGCTATACTATCTTATAAATTAAGCGGGAAAGGACTAGCATTGTTTGCTGGTTTAACAATGATTTATATTTCTATATTTGGTCAATGGAAACCTTCAATGCAGACACTTTCTTTTATATTAGTTGCTGCACCTCTATCATTTATTTTTGGTTTAGGTTTAGGTATTGCCGCATATAAAAGTAAACGTGTTGAAAAAGCTTTGTATCCAATTCTCTTAGTAATGCAAACTATGCCGCAATATGCTGTATTAGTTCCTGCATTAGTTCTTTTTGGTGTTGGTGATCATGCGGCTGTGATCATTACTATGGTCGTTGCTGTTCCTCCAATGATATTATTAACAATATTGGGTTTAAGAGCTATACCACCAGAAGTTATTGAGGCAGGTAGAATGAGTGGATGTACTAATTGGCAATTGATGTTAAAAGTATTAATTCCTACCGCTAGAAGAGATATTTTAATTGGTGTTAACCAAGTTATCATGGTCTGTTTTTCAATGGCAGTAATATCCGCATTTATTGGTGCAAAAGGTTTAGGATTTAATTTATTGTTAGCATTGAACCAACTTAATATTGGATTAGCATTAGAAGCAGGGCTGTGTATTAGTTTAATTGCAATACTTTTAGATAAAATGTCCTTGGCTTGGGCAAATAAACAAACTGATTATTTTGGTAATCTCACATTCTTTCAAAGAAATAAAAATACAATATTTTTTGCCGCATCAGTATTAATCGGAATTGTTTTAGCCTATATTGGCACTTTTATTTTTAAAGGAAGCTTTAATTACTTGTTTGAAGTTCCACATAATAAGGGGATATCAACAGCAGATTTTTGGAACAAGGGAGTAGATTGGATTTTTGATACTTTCTTCGTTTATATAAAAGCATTCAATACGTGGTTAATCGTAGATGTACTTCAGCCAATGAGAGCCCTATATTTAAGAATGCCAGCAGTAGCCACATTAGTATTAGCTGTTGGAGCTGGATATTTAATTGGAGGAATTCGCTCTGCGCTAGTTGTTGCTGCTTTGACTTTATTTATTGCATTGAGTCCATGGTGGGATAGAGCGTTGGTAACTTTGTATATGGCAACTTTTGGAGTCATAGTTTCATGTTTGATAGGATTTACAGTTGGAACATTATGTTTTCAAAATAAAAAATCTGCAGCATTTATGCTGGGTGTTTGTGATATATTTCAAACATTCCCATCATTTGTATATTTAATTCCTGTAATGATGCTTTTTGGAATTACAGATACTTCTGTGCTAATTGCAGTAATTGTTTATGCTACAATTCCTGCAACAAGATACACTATTGAGGGTCTAAGAAGTGTTCCTGTGGGCTTACATGAAGCCGCAACAATGTCTGGTGTAAATAAATTTCAAAGATTAACAAAAATTGAGTTTCCATTAGCATTTCCACATATGATGCTTGGTCTAAATCAAACAATCGTTTTTGCTTTATTCATGGTGATAATAGGAGCATTTATTGGAACAGAGGATCTGGGTCAGTATATCTTAAAAGCACTTTCAGATAAAAATGGAGCAGGAATCGGTTTAACTTTAGGTATCTGTGTTGCATTTATAGGTTTAATTTTTGATAACTTAATAAGAACTTGGGTTGGAAAAAGAAAAAAACATCTTGGCATAGATTAGTAATTTGAAAAAATTTATTATCTCGATAGACCAGGGTACAACTTCCTCGAGGGTAGTGCTTTTTGATATCAAAGGCAATATTCAATTTATATCTCAATACGAATTTAAACAATACTTTCCAAGAAATGGTTGGGTAGAACACAATCCAGATGAAATTTGGTCGACAACATTTAAAGCGTTAAAACAGGTAATCAAAAAAGCTAAAAGTTTAAAAGGTCATATACTTACAATTGGAATTACAAATCAACGAGAAACTACAATTTTGTGGAATAAAAAAACTGGAAAACCTATTTATAATGCAATTGTTTGGCAAGATAGAAGAACCCAGGAATATTGTAAATCTCTAAAGAATAAAAATTATGAAAATATTTTTAGAAAAAAAACTGGGTTATTTATAGATCCTTATTTTTCTGCTACTAAAATAAAATGGATTTTAGATAATGTAAAAGTTTCAAAAAAGTTATTAAAAACAAATAATTTATTGTTTGGTACAGTAGACACCTTTTTAATCTGGAAACTAACTAAAGGTAAACAGCATTTAACCGATGCCACTAACGCAAGCAGAACCATGTTATTTAATATTAATAATAATAAATGGGATAATGAAATTTTACAGAAATTAAAAATTCCAAATAATATTTTGCCAGAGGTAAAAAATTCGGCAGATAATTTTGGCAAAACAGATAAGAGAGTTACAGGAAAAGAAATAACCATTTCTGCTGTGTTAGGAGATCAACAAGCTGCAGCTGTAGGACAAGCTTGTTTTGAAAAAGGATCAACTAAAAGCACTTATGGTACAGGCGCTTTTATAATAATGAATACTGGATCAAAAAAAATTAATTCAAAAAATAAGTTATTAACCACAATTTGTTATCGATTGAATAATAAGACCACGTATGCTCTTGAAGGATCTATTTTCATAGCTGGAGCAGGTGTGCAATGGTTAAGAGATAAAATTAAACTAATAAACAATGCTTTCGAAACTGAAAAAATAGCTAAATCAACAAAAAGTAATGATGAAGTTTATGTTGTCCCAGCTTTTAGTGGAATAGGGGCTCCTTACTGGAGACCTGATGCAAGAGGGTTGATAACAGGGCTTACAAGAGATAGTGATTGGAAAACCTTAGTTAGAGCAACACTAGAGTCAGTTGCTTATCAAAGTAATGACTTATTTTATTCAATGAATAAAGACGGTTTAAAACCTAGAATAGTTAAAATTGATGGTGGTATGATAACTAATAATTGGTTTTCGCAATTTTTGGCAAATATAATTAATTTAAAAGTACTTCGACCTAAAATTTTAGAAACAACTGCTTTTGGAGCCGCTCTGTTAGCAGGTTACCAAATAGGAGAATTTAAATCATTAAATCATATAAAAAATACATGGAGAAAAGATAAGGAATTTGTGCCAAAAATTGATAAAAAATTAAGAAATCACTTATTGCAAGGTTGGCAGCAAGCAATTAAAAAAACTTTAGCATAATATTTATGAAAAAAGTTTTAATAATTGGAGCAGGGTCAATGGGTGCAGCTTTCTCTGTTCCTTTAATAGACAATAATCAAAAAGTAACTTTGACTGAACCATATAACTCAAATTTACTAAGAAAATTAAAAAATAAAAAAAAATTTCATCCAGCCCTAAAAATTAACTTATCAAATAAACTTAATATTAAGAAATTTAATCCTGAACTTCTTAGTGAAAAATGGGACTTAATAGTAGTTGCTGTAAGCTCAGTAGGTATAGATATGATAAAAAATTATCTAAAAGATCTTAAACAAAAAACTTTAATACTTGTTTTAACAAAAGGTTTGAAATTTCAAAAAAAAAGTAAAAAATTAATTAGTATGTCTGAGCAATTAAATTTAAACAAAAATAATTTAAATATTTCAATATTGAAAGGACCTTGTTTAGCAAAAGAATTAGCCAGGAAGGTAAAAAGTTATACTGTAATAGCAAATAAAAATATAACTATTGCTAAAAAAATTGGAAAAATGATTTCAACTAATTATTACAAAACAGAATATTCTTCAGATGTAAAAGGTGTTGAATTTTCCTCTGCTATCAAGAATATTTATTCAATGATAATTGGATCAGGTCAAGGAAATAACACATCTTCTGCTTTATTCAGAAAGTCTATAGATGAAATGAAATATTTAATTAAATTTTTTGGAGGAAAAGAAGAAACTGTTAACGGTTTAGCTGGTATTGGAGACCTTTATGTGAGCGCTGTAGGAGGCAGAAACAGTAAAATGGGAGAATACTTAGGTAAGGGAATCCCTTTTAAAAGTGCTAAAAAGAAATTTATGAAAAATGACACCATTGAGGGTGCTGATTTAGCCAATGAAATTGCACCCTATGTTTTAAGAAAAATTAATAAAAAAAAAATTCCATTAATGATTGCATTATTAAGTGCAATTACTAAAAATAAGAAATTAAAAATAAATTATTAATTTTTTATTTATTTAAAAAAGTTTTCATTGAGTCATCCATTGCTTTTTCCCAAGGTGTGTGATGGATTGGTGCAACAGATCCAGTTACAGGAGACGAAAACGATTTATTTCTATAAGTTAGAATGTCTTCTACTTTATGATGTTCCCATTCTTTAAAATGTTTTCTAATTAATTCAAAATCTATTTTAGGATAATCAGACATTTCATGAAGCTCTTTGGTATATTCTGTTTGAAAATCAATCATTTGATCAGGATTTTCTAATTTTTCTTCCATTGAAACCCATTTATTTATGTCTTCATCTATTTCTTCATCAGTAGGCATTTTGATTTTTCCCATGATCACATCTCTTGCATACCATCCTTGACAATCAAACATATTAAATGTGTGAAACTGATCCTGCATGCCTAAATATAGAAGTTTATGATTATCTTGCCACACAACACCTTTGTAAAGTTTTGGCGGATATAATCTATTATGTGTTTTTAATTTTAAACTTTCATCTAAAAATGGGAAATGATGAAGATAGCCTGTACACAAAATAATTACATCAGCATCTTGCTCTGTTCCATCTTTAAATATAGCTTTTTTTCCTTCTAACTTATCTAAGTAATGAACCTCTTTCATTCCTTTTGGCCATTTAAATCCCATTGGGTTATGCCTGTATCCAATAGTTACACTTTTAGCACCATACTTATTGCATTGTAGAGCCACATCTTCAGCTGAATAACTGCTTCCGAGAACAATAACATTTTTACCTCTGAATTCTTCAGCATCTCTAAAATCATGTGAGTGCATTATTCTTCCTGGGAAAGAATTCATACCTTCATATTCAGGTATAAAAGGAACAGAAAAATGACCCGTAGAAACCACAAGATAATCAAATGTATCAGTTAAAATTTTATTATTAACTTTATCCTGATAGCTAATTTCAAACTTATCATTTTTATAAATAGTGTTAGTAACTCGAGTATTAAATTTAATCTTACTTTTTATATTTCCTTTACTTACTCTTCCTAAAATATAATCTTGCAAGACTTCACGTGGAGGAAAAGAAGGAATTGGTTTTCCAAAATGTTCATCAAAAGAGTAATCAGCAAATTCTAAACACTCTTTTGGTCCATTAGACCACAAGTATCTATACATACTATTAGGAACAGGATCTCCATATTGATCAGAGCCAGTTCTCCAGTTGTAGTTCCATAGTCCACCCCAACTTTCTTGTTTTTCAAAACAAACTATTTCAGGAATTTTTTCTCCTTTTTTTTCTAAATGTTCAAATGCTCTTAAAATTGAAAGTCCACAAGGACCAGCACCTATGATTGCTACTTTTGACATAGAATTTTTCCTATCATTAATAAATTTATAAATATATCTTACTAAGAATTTTAAAAAAAATAAAATTATATTTTTTAATGGACATTAATTGGAATTATCCCACCACGATGTGGATAGGTGAGAATAGAATAGAGGATTTATTCTTAGCTTGTAAAGAGCTAAACATTTCAAACCCACTATTTGTAACCGATAAAGATTTAATAAATTTAGAAATTATAAAAAATATAATAATAAGTTTAAAAAAAAATTTTAGAAATCTTTCTACTTTTTCTAATTTTACGGGAAATCCAATTGGCGAAAATGTTGAAGAAGGAGTTAAAGTTTACAATACTCTGGGTTGCGATGGTGTAATAGCTTTAGGAGGTGGAAGTGGTTTAGATGTTGGAAAAGCAATAGCATTTATGTGCAATCAATCAAGACCTTTATGGGACTTTGAAGATATTGGTGATCAATGGAAAAGAGCTGATGGTTCTAAAATATCAAAAATAATTGCAGTTCCAACTACAGCTGGCACAGGATCTGAAACAGGACGAGCGTCTTTAATAATTAATAAAGATACTGGTGCAAAAAAAATTATTTTTCACCCAAAAATGTTACCTTCAATCGTAATTTTAGATCCTTTGCTCACTATAGATTTGTCTCCGAGATTAACCGCTGCAACCGGAATGGATGCATTAGCTCATAATTTAGAGGCCTTCTGTGCACGTGGATATCATCCAATGGCTGACGGTATAGCAATAGAGGGAATGAAACTAATAAAAAATTCTTTACTAAAAGCTTTTAAAAATGGAAATGACGTTAATGCTAGAATGGATTTACTTGCTGCTGCATCAATGGGTTCAGCTGCATTTCAGAAAGGACTTGGAGCAATTCACTCATTGAGCCACCCGGTAAATGGTAAATTTAATGTACATCACGGATTGTCTAATGCAATATTTATGCCCTATGTGTTAACATTTAATAAATCTTCAATTGAAAATAAGATAATTTCTATTTGTGATTATCTTAACTTAGATAAAAGTTTTGATAGTTTTTTAGATTGGATTTTAAAATTAAGAAATAATTTGAATATTCCACATAAATTATCAGAAGTTATGGATTGTAGTAATATTGATTTAGAAGAACTATCCTTGATGGCATACGAAGACCCATCAACAGGAGGTAACCCAAAAGAAATAAGTAAGCAAGATTTAAAAGAAATGTATAAAAAAAGTATTACTGGAGAATTATTTAAATGAAAAAAATTTTAATTGTTGAAGGTAATCCAACCGAGGAAAATAAACAGTTCACTGTTGCAGGTATTCAAACACATACAGAAAGTTTAAAACACAGTCTTAGCTATTTTACAGATAATTTAATAATTGATGTTGCAAATCCCTCATCAGACAAAAATATTCAGAAAATAGTCAATAATCTTGACAGTTATGATGGCCTAATATGGGGTGGAAGTAGTTTAAATATTTACAACGCAACTCCAGAGATAAAAAGGCAAATTAAATTTATGAAGGAGTGTCAAAAAAAAATTAAAAAAATTTTAGCAATCTGTTGGGGAATGCAAGTAGCTGTGACTGCTGCAGGAGGTGAAGTAAAAAAATGTACAAATGGTTCCCAGAAAGGAATTGCGTTTGATATAGAAATTAATGAAAATGGTTTAAAACATCCGTTATACATAAACAAAAGTTTAAGATTTAATACACCTGCTTTTAATTTTGATGAAGTTGTAACAATGCCTAAAAATTCAATTTTATTAGCTTCAAATTCAATTAACAAAGTGCAAGCACTCAATTTTAAAGTAGGTGATTGTGATATTTGGGGTCTCCAATATCATCCTGAAATAACTTATAATAAAATGATAAATTTAATTATCTTCAGAAAAAAAAGACTTTTAGATAAAGGTGCATTTACAGACGAGGATGAAATAAATATTCATATTAAAAAAATAGAGGAAGAAAATAAAAAGTTAGATAAAAAGTCTAGAATGAGAGAGTTAGAGAATTGGTTAAATTATCTTAATTTAGAATAGTCCTTCAATTTCACCTTTATCATTTAATTTAATAGAGTCAGCTGCGGGAACTCGTGGTAATCCAGGCATTGTCATTATAGCTCCACAAACGACTACAATAAATTCAGCACCAGAAGAAAGTCTTATTTCTCTAATTGGTAAAGCGTGACCAGTTGGTGCTCCTTTTAGATTAGGATCTGTTGAAAAACTATATTGTGTTTTTGCAACACAAATAGGTAATTCACCGTAACCAGCATCCTCAAAAGTTTTCAGTTGATCTCTTATTTTTGTATCAGCAATTACCTCATCTGCTCTATAAATTTCTTTTGCAATAGTCTCTATTTTTTTAAATAAAGGAGTATTACTCTCATATAAAAAATTAAATTTAGCCTGATTTTTTTCACATAGATCTACAACGTGTGCTGCTAGTTCTTTTGTTCCCTCACCACCATTTGACCAGTGAGTACAAAGACTTGCTTTCACATCTAAGCTGTCACAAAATTCAATTAAAGCTTCTACTTCATTATCAGTATCTTTAACAAAATGATTAACAGCAACTGCTACTGGTAAACCAAATTTTTTAACATTTTCAATATGTCTCTCTAAATTAACCAACCCTTTTTTAAGAGCATCTACATTTTCATTTTTTAGATCATCTTTTGCAACACCACCATGCATTTTTAATGCTCTAATTGTTGCAACTATTACAACACAACTTGGTTTTAAATTTGATTTTCTACATTTTATATCTAAGAATTTTTCAGCTCCTAAATCAGCACCAAAGCCAGCTTCAGTGACAACATAATCAGCAAGTTTTAGACCAGTTTTTGTTGCAATTACCGAATTACATCCATGTGCAATGTTTGCAAATGGACCTCCATGTATTATTGCAGGATTATTTTCTAACGTTTGGGTTACATTAGGTCTTATTGCGTCTTTCAACAACACAGTCATAGGTCCTTGGGCTTTTAAATCTTTTGCGTAAATTGGTTTCTTAGATCTATTGTAAGCAATTGTAATATTACCTATTCTTTTTTCTAAATCTTGTAAATCATTTGATAAACAAAAAATAGCCATGATTTCTGAAGCGACAGTAATATCAAAACCATCTTCTCTTGGGAAACCATTAGCTACACCACCTAAATTAATATTTATTGATCTTAACGATCGATCGTTCATATCCATAACTCTTTTCCAAACAACTCTTCTGACATCGATGTCTAATTTATTCCCCCAATAAATATGGTTATCAATGAGTGCTGATAATAAATTATGAGCAGATGTTATTGCGTGGAAGTCTCCTGTAAAATGAAGATTAATTTGTTCCATTGGAACTACCTGAGCATATCCTCCTCCAGCAGCCCCACCTTTCATTCCAAAAGAGGGACCTAAACTTGGCTCTCTTAAACAAACAATTGATTTTTTTCCTATTTTATTCAATCCATCATGAAGTCCAACAGAGGTTGTTGTTTTTCCCTCGCCAGCAGGTGTTGGTGTAATAGCTGTAACTAAAATCAATTTACCATCAGGCTTATTTTTAAGTGTATCTAGATATTCTAAATTTATCTTAGCAATATGTCGCCCCATCGGACTAAACGCTGCACTTTCATCTGGCACATTTATTTTTGCTAAAACATCATTTATTGGTTGCATTTTAGCCTCTCTAGCTATTTGAATATCTGATTTGACATCACTCATTTAAAATCCTTTAAATTAAAACGTTTACTTGCAGACTTCATATCCTTTTTTAAGTTCTTTGGAAACTTCTAAAAAATATATATAAAAAAAATAAGAACTATTTAGATTCTTTACTATAAAATTAACTAATGCAGAAATATTCTATATTTAATTTAGTCAAAAATGCTTTTTCTAATCATCAAAATTGGGATTTAGCATGGAAGGACCCAGAACCAAAAGAGGAATATGATGTAGTAATTATTGGAGGTGGTGGCCATGGTCTTGCTACAGCTTATTATCTTGCCAAAGAACATAATATTACAAAAGTTGCAATCATTGAAAAAGGATGGATTGGAGGTGGAAACGTAGGACGAAACACTACAATCATTAGATCTAATTACATGCATGATGAAAACGGATTATTCAGTGAATTTGGAATGGATTTATGGAGAAAGATGAGTCAGGACCTAAATTACAATGTAATGTTTTCTCCTCGAGGAATTATTAATCTAGCTCACTCAGATGCGCAAATGAATGCTTATGCGAGAAGAGGAAATTCAATGAGGTTAAATGGAATAGATGCTGTTCTTTTGAATAGAGAACAGGTCAAAGAAATTATTCCAATGGCTGATTTTTCTGAAAATGTTAGATTTCCAATTTTTGGTGGCTTGATGCAACCAAGTGCAGGAACTGCAAGACATGATGCGGTTGCATGGGGTTATGCTCGTCAAGCAGATGACATGGGAGTTGATATTATTCAAAATTGTGAGGTAATTGGTTTCGATGTTTCTGCTGGAAAAATAAATGGTATTCGAACATCTCGTGGAAATATTAAAGCTAAAAAAGTTGGTTTATGTGTTGCAGGAAGCACAAATATTTTAGCTGAAAAATTAAATATGACTTTACCAATAGAAACTCATCTTCTTCAAGCATGTGTTTCAGAACCAGTTAAACCTGTTTTAGATAGCGTAGTAACTTTTGGTGCTGGACATTTTTATATTAGTCAATCTGATAAAGGCGAAATGGTTATGGGTGGAGATCTCGATGGATATAACAGTTACGCACAAAGAGGAAATCTACCAACTTTACAACATGTTTTAACAGAAGGTATAGCGATGATGCCTTTTTTAAGTAAGTTAAAAATGCTTAGAACCTGGGGCGGTATAATGGATATGTCAATGGATGGATCTCCCATAATTGATAAAACTCATATAGATGGTTTGTATTTAAATTGTGGTTGGTGTTATGGAGGTTTTAAAGCAACTCCTGCATCTGGCTGGACGTTTGCCCATACAATTGCTCAAGATAGAGTTCATGAATTAAATGCAGGATATAGTTTGAACAGATTTAATACTGGTCATTTAATTGACGAAAAGGGACTTGGAACTAAAACCTGGATATCATAAATGCTCTATATTAAATGCCCACATTGTGGAATGAGACCACAAATTGAATTTTCTTATGGTGGAGATGCAAGTGTAAAAAGGCCAGAACTGAACAAAGAAATTTCTGATCAAGAGTGGAATGACTTTGTTTACAATAGAAAAAGCTTAAGAGGAAAACATTTAGAGTTATGGCAACATATATCAGGATGTAGACAATGGATAAAAGTAGAGAGAGACACTGCAACTCATGAAATATTTAAAACTTTTAAAGCTGATGAGGAAGTTGCTTAATGTCTCAAGATTTCAGGTTAGATAGTGTTGGATTAATTAATAGAGATAAAAAATTATCATTTAAATTCAATGGAAAACAATATTTTGGATATGAGGGTGATACTTTAGCATCCGCTTTGCTTGCAAACGGTGTTCATTTAGTTGGTAGAAGTTTCAAATATCACAGGCCAAGAGGTTTCTTTGGAGCAGGAGTTGACGAACCTTATGCAATAGTTCAGCTTTATAGGAATAATGAAACTGAGCCAAATATTAAAGCAACTGAGCAAGAACTTTTTGAGGGTTTAGAGGCAAGAAGTGTAAATTGTTGGCCAAGTGTTAATTTTGATATTGGCGCAATCAATAATTTTTTAAAGATTTTTTTACCTGCTGGATTTTATTACAAAACATTTATGTGGCCAAAAAGCTTTTGGTATAGAATTTATGAGCCATTTATCAGAAAAGCAGCTGGATTAGGTGTAGCATCTACTAAACACGATAAAGAGAGATATGAGCATAAATATGAATATTGTGATTTATTGATAGCTGGATCAGGACCATCAGGTTTGTCTAGCGCATATGCAGCCGCAAAAAATGGTGCAAAAGTTATTTTAGCAGAAGACAAGCCAAGATTTGGCGGGTCTTTATTAACAGATGATGTGAATATTGGAAACCAATCAGGAAAAAATTGGGCAGAAGGAATAATTGCTGAACTCAAAACAATGCCAAATGTTGTGGTAAAAAATAGGTCTCAAATCTTTGGCTATTATGATCACAACATGCTTGTAATGTCGGAAAAGGTAAGTGATCATTTACCAAAAACTAAAAAATATCACCCAAATAAAAGATTATGGTACATCCGAGCAAAAGAGGTTTTAATTTCATCAGGATCTATTGAAAGACCAATAGTTTTTGGAAATAATGATACGCCAGGTGTAATGCTTTCTTCTGCTGCTAAAGAATACTTAAAAGTTTATGGAGTTTTAGTTGGAAAAAATCCATTGATATTTACAAATAACGACAGTGGATACGAAACAGCTATTGAATTTCAAAAACATGGAGTGCAACCAACAGTATTAGATTCAAGAAAAAATCCTGAATCAGAAATTATTGATGAGGCGAAAAGTTTAGGAATAAATATTAAAAATTCTTATGTAGTTGTTGCAGCACAAGGATATAAAAAAGTAAAATCTGCAGATATAGCGAGTATTTCTGATGATAAAAAACAACTTGGAAAAATAGAAAATATTATATGTGATTGTATATGCGTTTCAGGTTTTTGGACACCGTCTATTCATTTAGCATCTCAATCAGGAAATAAAACTAAGTTTAAAGAAGAAATTGATGCATTTGTTCCAGGGACCTCAAAACAACAAGAGACCACTTTAGGAGCTGCTAACGGAGTATTCTCTTTAGAAGAAACTCTAAAAACTTCATTTGAAAAAGGAAGAGAGTTATCAAAAAAAATTACTGATAATGATAACGAAGTAAGCATTCCAAACGTAGTTGAAAAAAAATCTTCTAAACACGATAAGTTTTGGTGTGTTCCATTACCAGCAGGAAAAAATTATAAAAGATTTTTAGATTTTCAAAACGACGTAGCTGTATCGGATATCGAAATAGCTCTGAGAGAAGGTTATAGATCAATCGAGCATGTTAAAAGATATACTACGCTTGGAATGGCAACAGACCAAGGTAAAACAAGTAATTTGAATGGTTTACAGCTAGTTTCAGAAATTGAAAATAAAGTTGTTCCAGCAGTAGGTCATACTACTTTTAGACCTCCATATACACCTATATCAATTGGTGCGATTGTAGGAAGAGAAGTTGGCAAAAATTCAAAACCAACAAGGAAATCTCCAATGCATGATTGGCATGAGAAAAATAATGCAGTTTTTGTTGATGCGGGTGTTTGGTTGAGACCTAGATATTACAAAAGAGGTAACGAAAATTTATTTGAAGGATCTAAGAGAGAAGCAAAAAATGTGAGAACAAATGTTGGTGTTTGTGATGTGACTACACTTGGTAAAATTGATATCAAAGGACCAGATTCGGCTGAGTTGTTAAATAGAGTCTATACTAATGCTTGGTTAAAATTACCAGTAGGTAAAGCTAGGTATGGTGTTATGTTAAGAGAAGACGGTATTGTTATGGATGATGGAACAACTACAAGAATTTCAGAAAATCACTATCATATGACTACGACAACAGCACAGGCTGCAAATGTTCTTTCACATTTAGAATATTATTTACAACTAGTATGGCCTGAATTAAATGTTAATGTTGTTTCAACAACAGAACAATGGGCAGGAGCGGCTATTGCAGGACCAAAATCTAGAGATGTCTTACAAAAATTATTTCCAAATTTAGATGTATCTAATGAGGGACTTCCTTTTATGGGTTATATGGAAGGAAATTTATTTGGAGTAAAAGCTAGAATATTTCGAATATCTTTTTCAGGTGAGCTTGCATATGAAGTCAACGTCGAGTCTGATAATGGAAACTTTATGTGGCAAAAAATTATGGAAGTTGGTGAGGAGTTTAAAATCCAACCATATGGTACAGAAGCACTATCAACTTTGAGAATTGAAATGGGACATGTTGCTGGCTCAGAACTTGATGGGAGAACAATACCTTATGACAATGCTTTAGATGGCCTTGTTAGCAAAAAGAAAGATTTTATTGGAAAAAGATCACTTCAAAGAGCAGCTTTTACAGCAGGGGACAGACAAAGAGTAGTAGGGGTAGTTCCCCTAGATAAAAAAACAAGTATTCCAGAAGGATCTCATTTAGTTAAAGATGCTAATGCACCTTTACCAAATCCAAAGTTAGGGCATATCTCAGCATCGTGTTGGAGTGTTGAATATGACAATCCTTTTTCTTTGGCAATATTGAAAGATGGAAAAAATATGATTGGTGAAAAACTATTTGTAATGTCACCTCTTAAAAACAAAGTAATTCCAGTAGAAGTAGTATCGTCACATTATGTAGATCCAAAAGGTGAGAGGGTTAGATCATGACTTTAATTTCAGCTTTGGCAAATGTTCATAAACAAGGTGAGTTTGGAGATCATGAGGGCAAGAATGAACATGATCTATTAAAAATAACGGAAAATAAAAATTTACTAATTGTTCAAATAGTTCAGTATAAAAACTCTTCAGTTTCATTTGAGGGTATTAATGTAGATGGATTAAAATTAAAAAACGAACCTCAAACTGTAATATTTAATGATAATACAAGAATTATGTGGAACGGGCCAAAGAATTGGCTTTTAGTATCAACAAAAAAAGATTTAATAAAGAATATTCTAAACGAATTTAAAGATACAGACTTTGCTATAACAGATCTATCACATTCAAGAGCGATCATTGAAATTGAGGGAAAAGAAACAATAGAGGTTTTAAAAAAAGGTTGCCCTTTTAATTTAAACATATTAGAGATAAATAATTCAATAAATTCAACTTATAATGGAATAACCATCACCGTTGATAAGCTAAATGACAATCCATACAAAGTAAGATTGTTTGCTTTAAGAAGTTTTGGAGAATCTTTGTATCACTCAATAACCGATGCATCGTTAGAGTTTGGCTTTAAATCTTTTTAATCTCTTGTTGCTATATAAACACCTATTGATGTGATTAGAAATCCTATTAAATCTAATCGAGTTAAATTTTCATTCAAGAAGAGCCATGCCATAAAAGCAGAGGTTGCTGGAATTAAAAAAAATATAGAAACAGTTTTGCTTGCTGAATTATTTTTAATTAAAAACATCAATATTGTAAATGCTCCAAAAGATACTAAAAATATTTGATGGCTCATAGCAATAATAAAAGTTCGTGAAAAATCAATATATGGATCAACAAATAAAATAATTATTAACAAATGGAACATGCATCCACCAAGAGCTTGATTCATATTGTTTACCGATAAAGGTAAGTTGTTACTCAATTTTTTTTGCCATAAAGTTGAAAAAGTAATTGCTAATAAGGCTATTATTGTTGCTATCAATCCAGCGGTTGGTATTTTATTGCCAATATCAAATCCCAATACAAGTCCTGCGCCTGTAAATCCCAATAAAACGCCTACCCATTGTTTCAGAGATACTTTTTCATTTAAAATTGGACCGCTCAATGCATTAGTAAGCACTGGTTGCAGAGTTACAATTAAAGCTGCAATAGCTGTAGGCATACCTATAGAAATTGAGTAAAAGACACCACCAAGATAAAACCCATGAAATAAAACTCCACTAAAAAAAGATTCAAAAAAGTTTCTTTTGTTAACTAAAATTTTTTGATTTAAAAAAATAGAAAATAAAAAAAAACCTAAAGCGACTAAAGCAAATCTAAAAGCTAGGGCAGCAAACGGATCACTACTATCTATAATAGGTTTAGTAGTTATGAACGCGGAAGACCAAAGAAGCACAAATATCAAAGGAAATATTTTAATCATAATATTTAATAACCAAATAAATTAACTAAAATCAAATAAATCACGCCTAAAATGAACTAATTAATTATAGATATAGATTACCAAATCACTTATGTTTAGTTTATGATTTATAAGATGTGTAAAATTTTTACGTTACTACTATCGTTTTTATTTTTAACAGGTTTTACACCCATTATTTCAATTCTTGGTCCGGGTGTCACAGTTCTCACTTCAGGCAATATATATAAAGCAACAGCTCAATTTATCATAGATCAAAGTATAAAAAAAAAAACTGGTAAAAATTCTTTAACTTTAGTTAAGGAAGAACTAAATAAAAAAAATAACAAAAAAAATTTTAATGATGAATTAAGACAATTAGTTGAAAAAAGAATAAAGATAACTAGAAAAGAAATAGAAAATCAAAATTTCCAAAAATTAGTTAAAAAAAGAATAACAATTACTAGATCAATAATTAATTTAAATAATACTACTCGATAATATTAAGATATATCAGATTTTCTTGATCTGTTTCTTTGCACCACATTTCGTAGCTTTCACAAACTCTCCATAAATGATCAAAAGCCCTTTGTGAAAGCTCTAGAGGAAAATGACTTTTCGTATAATATAATTTAGGTATTTTTAGTAAAAACTTTAACATGGAGTCCTTTTGAAGTTCTAAAAGTCTTAATGTTTCTCCATTTATTTTTTTTCTGGTAACAGAATCAATAAATTTATTATTCTTAAGTTCTAAAAACCATTTATCATGAAATTCTCCAGAACTTAAAATATCATATTCTTTAGTCGTCATAAAAATTTCAAATGCTTGTATGTTGTTAAATTCAGGATTTTGTTTTTTTATTTTGATAATATTTGAGTAAACAAATTCAGCTGCTCTCAATACATATGGCTTTTCTAACTTATTAGACATGAGCTAATATTTATGCTTAACCATAGCTGAATGAGCCAAAACTAAGTTGGGATCTAAAAATACTTTTGATGATTTTACTTTTTTAAAAGATTTAAATGCAAAAATTGCGATTGGTAGCTCTGTACAACCTAAAATAATTTTTTTACATTTCATTTTAACTAAGGAGTCAATTGCAGGTTTAATTGCTTTTGCTGCAGCTTTTACATTGCCCATTTTAACAAATTTAATAGCTTTATTAACTGATGACTTTTGGAGTTTTTGAGAAGGCTCAATTAATTGATAATCTTTTTCGAAAAATTTTTTGTAAACTCTAGTTTTAAGGGTGCCCTCAGTCGCTAATAGTCCAACCTTCGTGTTTTTTTTACATTTTTTTTTTGTAAACTTGAAAACTTCTTTAGGCATATTGATAATTGGAATATTTATTTTTTTTTGTAGATCATCAAACCAATAATGAGCTGTATTGCAAGGTATTACTATAAATTTACATTTATTTTTCTCTAGAAGCTTACAACCTACCAGTAAACTTTTTAAAACTCTATTGTACTTTTCTTTACTTGCTTTGTTGGTAGATTTATTGGAGAGCTCTCTGGCGTGTAAGCCTATAGACTCAGGTCTTCCAGGAATGTTTGATTTATTGTAAAGTAAAAATAATGGATATTCTTGGTCAATTTTACCTCGATTAAGAACAGCAAGCTTGTTACAAAAATCAAGACCAGCTTGAGTTCCCATTCCACCTAAAATTCCAATCATATTGTAGCTTAATGTATTAATTTTTTAATATAATTCTATAATTAATAATTATGTTTAAAGGTTGTTTTCAAATTAGGTATTGGCTGAATATTAAATTTAAAAATTTTAAAATAACGTTTTCAGCCAATAGGAAGTGTGAAATTATGCAGTTTTTAAGTTAACTGCTGAAGGACCTTTGGGACCATCTTCAACATCGAAAGTCAAAGCTTGACCCTCATCTAAACCGTTCATACCAGCATCTCTTACTGCTGAAACATGTACAAACACATCTTTTTCTTTATCTTCTCTTTCAATAAAACCAAAACCTTTGGTTGGATTGAACCACTTTACTTTTCCTTGTAGACTCATATTTATCTTCTTACTTTTTGTTTAATTAATTATTACTTATAATTAAGTAATATTCGCTTTTTTTAGATTTTATAGGGATTTGTCAACAAAATAGATCAACTATTGAAAAAATTATTTTAGATATTGTCAATTAACATAGTTAAATAGACAGAATTGACGTCTTTTTCATAATGTGCAAAAGGTTCGCACACTATAAATCCAGTTTTTTTGAAAAGTTTTCTAGCTGGAATAAAAAAATCACCAGCACCTGTCTCTATACTTAATCTTTTAATTTTAAGTTTTTTAGCTTCATTTATTAAATGGTTTATTACATTTGTTCCTTGCCCTTGATTTCTAAAGTTATCATGAATTCTGATAGATTTAAATTCGCCATGTTCTTTATCTAAAAATTTTAAAGCTCCACAACCAATTAATTGTTTTTCATTCCACAAACTCCAAAATTTAATTGATGGCACTTGTAAACCATGAATATCTAGTACATGAGCACTACCTTCAGGTGATGCAGCTCTAAGTTCTACAAAATGTTTTGTTAAAAGCTCGTTAACCTCTGGGTTATCAAAATTCGCTTCAATTGATTTTAACATTTATATTAAAGTTGTGATATGACCCATTTTTCTTTTCTCTTTTATATCTTTCTTTAGATAATCAAAGAAAAATTCATTATTTTTAAATTTTTCAATATTTCTATAATGTATAATTTGATCACCAAGCAGATTGATCATCTTAGCATTAGATATTTTTTTTAATGGAACTTGGTCTAAACCACAAACAGCTCTCACATGATTTTCAAACTGACTAACATTAAAAGCATTAATTGTTAAATGTCCTGAGTTATGTACTCTCGGTGCAATCTCGTTCACATATAAATTGTCATTTCTATCAATAAAATATTCAACACACAAAGTTCCAATATATTTTAATTCCTCTGCAATCAGCATAGCCCATTCTTTAGATTGATCAAAAATTTTTTTATTAATTTCAGCAGGAATTTTTGAATATTTTAAAATTTGGTCTTCATGAGTGTTTTCTATTGGCTCATATATTTCATATTTGTTATTACTAAATCTTGTAATGATAATTGAAATTTCTTTTTTTAACTTTACAAGCTTTTCAAGAATGAATCCTTTTGAAAAATCAATATTTAATAAATTAAGTTCATCACCTGATTTTATGGGATATTGACCTTTTCCATCATATCCAAGAGTTGTAGTTTTTAATATTCCTGGCAAGAAATCTTCTAATGCATCTATGTCAGATTTTTTCTCAATTGAAACATATCTGGTTGTTCTAATATTTAATTTATTTACAAAATCTTTTTCAGCTAATCGATGTTGAATTAATCTATTAACAGATGGTTTTGGTAAAACTGGTTTTAATTTATTAATTTCGTTTAATGTCTCGAATGGTATATTTTCAAACTCGTAGGTGACCATATCTACCTCATTTACAAATTCTATTATCTTCTCATTATTTTCGTAACTTCCAGCAATAAACTGATTGCAAAAATTTTGTGCTGGTGCATCAATATCATCACAGAAAATAACAGTTTTGACATTTAATTTTTTAGCTGCAATCGCTAGCATACTACCAAGTTGACCACCCCCAATAATACCAAGAGTAATTTCAGACATTTTATTTTGGAGTTCTCTTTACAGACCTTGTTTGAGAGCTTCTAAAGTTTTTAAGTTTTTTTCGTACATTTGGATTATTATTACCAATTATCGCTGCAGCTAATAATGCGGCATTAATTGCACCATCTTCTCCTATAGCAAGTGTTCCCACAGGAATTCCTTTAGGCATTTGTACAATTGATAACAAACTATCCAAACCTTTAAGTTTTTTACTTTCAACAGGAACACCAAGAACCGGCACATGTGTAAGTGCTGATATCATTCCTGGAAGATGAGCAGATCCTCCTGCACCTGCAATTATCACACCTATATGATTTTGCACGACTTTTGCAGCATATTTATACATTCTTTGTGGTGTTCTATGAGCTGATATTATTTTAGTCTCAAATGGAACGCGAATTTTTCTAAGAGTTTTTTCTGCTTGTTTCATTATTTTATAGTCAGATTGGCTACCCATAACAATTGAAACTTTTAATTTAATATTTTTTTTCATGAAAATTGACCAATCTGTTTATTTCAAAATTAAGTAAAAATTTCAATAAAATTAATAGTATTTAAAATGTATATTGATTAGAGTTAAACATACTATGAATTATAAAATCGATAATCTTCAATATTGTAATTGGTCTAGAAAAATCCTTGAGATAAATAGATCTGCTGGTCTAGATGCCGTTCATGTAACTATCGTGTATCATGAAGATTTTGATGAATTACAGCTCGAAATTAAAAAATGGGAAAAATTATTTCATGAAAATTCTGATTTAATTTTTCTTGGTAAGAATTTTAAAGATATTGAAAAAGCAAATATAGAAAACAAAACTGCAATATTCTTTGGTTTCCAAAATTGTTCTCCAATCGAAGATGATATAAACCTTGTGGAAAAAGTTCATCGATTAGGATGTCGTTTTATGCAGCTCACTTATAATAACCAATCCTTACTTGCAACTGGCTGTTACGAAAAAGTAGATAGTGGAGTTACAAATTTTGGTCGAGAGGTTATAAAAGAAATGAATAGATTAGGAGTTGTTGTGGATATGTCACATTCTGCAGAAAAAAGTACGCTAGATGCAATTGAGTTAAGTGAAAAACCAATAGCAATCACTCATGCAAATCCTTCTTTTTGGCATCCAGCAAAAAGAAATAAATCATCTGAATTATTAAAAATTTTGAGTGATAGTGGTGGAATGTTAGGTTTATCGTTGTATCCCCATCATTTAAAAAATAATTCAAATTGCACTCTTGACAGTTTTTGTGAGATGATAGCAAAGACAGCTGAAATAATGGGTGTAACAAAAATTGGAATAGGTTCTGATCTTTGTTTAGACCATCCAGATAGTGTTGTTGAATGGATGAGAAACGGCTCTTGGTCAAAAAGTAAAAATTATGGAGAAGGAACAAAAAATAAACCAGGTTTTCCAAAACAACCGGATTGGTTTCTTGATGCAAGAGGGTTTTCAAATATTGAAAAAGGACTGAAAAAAATTGGATTTTCAGATACTGAGACACATGGAATACTTGGAAACAACTGGTACAGTTTTTATAAATCCATCTAATTATGAAAGTTAAACTTAGAGACCCAAATAAGATAATGAAATTATCAAGGCTAGGGTCTTTTCATCAATCAAAATTATCTTTTTTAAGAAGTTTTCTTAATGAATTTAAAGAATGGGAATATAAAAGAGATTTATTTAATTTAAATGAAAGTGGTTTTGGAGAAGCTGTTTATTCATTTAGAAAAAATAAAAGAATTTATTCTTTAGTTTGTTTTGCAAATGAAATTAATGATGAAGAAAGATCAGATAGAGTTATTGCTACAAAATGGGATGCTGCTTTTACATTGCACGATGGAGTTCCAACTGAGAAAGATATTGAGAGATTAAAAAATGAAGTTCCAAAACAAGAAGTTGGCAGACTTTCATATAAAGAATTAACTTTATCGAGAGCAAATAAGTCAGTAAGAATTTACAATCATGTAGTTGAAAGTTTGAGTAATGGTAAGCAACCAGATTTAAAATTGTTATCAAATGTAGGTTATTTATATAGGACAACGGCAGTATATGGTTCAGGTAAATTTGGTCTTGCAGATCGATTTAGAATTAAAAATCGTGAGGAAATTAATGGGCCATTTAGATTAGAAATGATGTTGGTTTATCTGGTAAGACAATTTACGTTTGATCAAGTTAATCATGTTGCTTATCATAAAAATCCAAAAACAGCGGTTAGGCTAGATGATAATATTTGTAAAAACTTAGGAATTGGTAACTCTACGGGTTTAGGTATGGCTCCTTTTATAGTTAATCACCCAACTCTACTTAATAATTGGATCTTAAGTAGAGAAATGGCACTTAAAAAAATTAGAGAAATCAAAGACGTAAAAATTCAAGATAGTGATTTATTTATAGATTGTGTAAAAGAATCATTAAAAAATATTACAAGCTGGAATACGGATAGCGAATATCAACAAAAAAAAATTTCCTCATTATTAAAGGATGTTAAAAGATTTTTAAATTTTATAGACAAAGATTTTAATTTTGAGATCGAATATCCTTTTAATAAAATATATCAATGGTTAGAGAAAAATACTTGCGAGGAATGTATTGAATATATTGTTTCGATAATGATGGAACCCTATAACAACATTGTAAATCCTTTGGTAAAACAAATGAGCTCAGATGAAGAAAAATATTTTAATATACCAACTCATAGAAAAGTTGAAGAATTGCGTAATATCATTAAAGTAAAGTATCCCAATATTTTAGATATTGATTTTGAAGAAAAAGAAAATAATAAAAACTTTTGGTTTATTTCAAAAAATAAAGAGGAACCTAGATTGGCTGACCGTTTTGAAGAGCATGGATCAGAATTAGAACAACCGTTAGCAATAGCTAGAGATATAAAAAAACTTTTTGACAGATTATTAGCCTCAAAAAATAGTTTAACTATTGCTGAGTTTTTAAAATCAAATTCTGATTTAAGACATGTTGTAAGGAGAGCGTTCATTGTAGAAAAATTTCCTTATTCAGAAATACAAGATAATACAATTGGTAAAGATTTGATGCCAATTGATATGCTAAGACTAAAGTTATCTTTTTTTGGGGCATTAAAATTTGATCCACGATCAGATAAATGGTTAAGGATTTGCATGTTCCAAGGAGCTCCACTTCCAAATGAGTTAAAAAGTTATGACGAGCAGTGGGTATATAAAACCAATATTTAATAATGAAATCACTAAGTGAAATTGAAACTACTGTTAAAAGAGCTTCAAAAGCAGCTGGATATTCTTGGGGAGTTTCAGAGGAAACAGGAAAAAGTATAAGGTTGTTAGAACTATTTAGTTTACCAGGTATTAAGCACCTCAATGAATATTTTAATGAAAAAAGTAAAAATAAATTTGACAATTTAAATTTAATTAGTGTAAATAACTCTTCATCAAACAATCCTTATTGTCCAATTACTTTAGGCGTTAGTTTTTTAGATCAAATAAACGTTTTAGAAAATTTAAAAAAAATTAAATTTAACAATGTCGCTTATCCAATAATTTTTATTTCCTTCATAAGTCGTTCTTCAGAAATTATTGGAAAAAAAATTTATGTAAAAATAGATGAAAAAAAAATTTTACTAAATTTTAATATAAATATTAGTTCAACTTTTATTAATCAAGAATTTCCTAAGGTAGCGAACACAATTGAGGTCAATTTACTTGAAAATGAAGACAACTTTACAGACGATGAATGGAATAATTTATACAAGTTATCCGAAGAAACTTTTGTTGAAGAGAGTGACAGTTTAAAAGAGGGTGCGGCAGGTGCTGGTTTGACTGATAATGATTGATAAAATTGATGAAAAAAATCTTAATACAGATAATGAAGAATTAAATAATATTTGTGAGGAATGTAAAGATGAAGACGAGAGTGTTACTCAAAATTTAATTCTTACTGGGTTTAAATTATGTAAATCTTGTAGAGTATCTAAGATTATTTTTCCACTTTAACTGATTTGACTAACTGGAAGCATATTCATTCTACTCATCACAAATGATATAGATAAAAATGCAATAATTAAAAAAGATAAAAGCACTATACCGAAAGATTTAAAATTAGATTTTAAATTTAATATTTGTTTAGTTGAAATTATTAAACCTGCAAAAATCCAAAATTGGGTAAGAAAAATTATTGGTATCATTAAATCTGGTGTGACAGCAAAAAATCTTAATAAACCAGGAGCATGTGCAAAACCAACTGCTATTAAGACTTTTTTGAAACTAACTTTAGTTTGTTTATCAGGAAATAATTTAACTCCAATTACAAATATAAAAATTGCCCATATAAGCCAAGTAACTATTGCAGTAAGTCCAGACATTGCAATAGCTGTTTTAATAATGGTATTCGCTGCTACTGCCCCAGCAATACCATCTAGGATCATTATAATCCCAGCAAAATATATTGATGCTTCCCCAAAATTTTTAGTATCAGAATAAAGAGTTTTGTCTAATTTTATTGACTTAAAAATTATATTTAAAAATTCAGCAAACATTAATTTTTTTTATCTTTATTTTTTTGAGCCTTATAAGAAATAATTAATGGAAATATTATTAAAGCAATAGCTATGATAATGCAAACTGCTATTAGAAAACTTTTGGTCATTGGAATTGAAAAGGGGAGCTAAATTTAGCTCCCCCTTAGTAAATTTTAGCCTTTTACAACTTCTCTTGTATTTGCGTTGAAAGACTCTTTGAATGGAATATCCACTACAACAGCATCTACAGGTGTTCCTGGAGTTTCTGAATATTCTTCAGGTAGATGAACTTTATATTTTGTTCCCACTTTTCCTTTTGGAAAACCATTTGCATTCAACGTTCCATCGAAAGGAACATATCCCATAGCAATATTTGTTTTCTTTTCAGGATGCCACCATGGTGATGTTAAAAATCCTACCGGATCTCCACCACTTTCTGGAGAAACTAACCAAAAGTCAGGTGCATAATTATCAATAGGTTTGCCGCCTAATTCCATACCAACTAATTGAAGTTTATATGGTTTTTTTCCTGCTTTTAATTCTTCTTTCATTTTTTCTAGTGCAGCCTTACCAACATAATCAGCAGTTTTGTTCCATTCTCCTTTTCCAGACAAAGAAACTTGATAACCTAAATTACATTGAAACGGATTGTGTTGTTGATCCATGTCTTGTCCCCATGAAAGTATACCTGCTTGAATTCTTCTATGGTGAGCAGGAGCAATAACCATTAAGCTATGTTTTTTTCCAGCCGCAAGCACAGCATTCCACATATCTTCAGCATATAAAGTAGAATTTCTTAGATAAATTTCATAACCTGCTTCTCCTGAAAAACCAGACTGAGAAATTACAACATCTCTTCCTCCAACCTTAGCTGCTGCTAAGCCGTAGAAAGGCATATTATCAAAATCAACTTGATCGCCGCATAGATCCTTCATTAATGCTTTTGATTTAGGTCCTTGTATTTGTACTGGACTGACATCAATTTCTTCAATAGTACAATTGAATCTTCCATCAGCATTAACACCTTGTAAATACATTCCAATATCAGAGTCTGATAATGAAAACCAAAACTCATCTTCTGAAATTCTTAAAAGAATTGGATCATTTAAAACTCCACCATAAGCGTTACACAAAATAACGTATCTTGCTCTCATTGGAGAAATTTTAGTTGCATCTCTTGTGATCACATAGTCCGTAAATTTTTCTGCATCTGGACCCTTTACTCTTATTTGTCTTTCAACAGCCACGTTCCACATTGTTACATGGTTTACGATCGCATCGTATTCAACCATAGCTCCACCATCTTCAGGTTTTACATAACCTCTTGGGTGATAAATTCTGTTGTATACAGTTGCTCTCCAACAACCCGCCTGCATTGATAAATGCCAATAAGGTGACTTTCTTACCCTTGTTGAAATTAACATTTCAACTTTTGTTGGTCCACTTTGTCTTAAATTGTATGGTACTTCTCTATCTGACTGATCAACAGAAGTAACATGTTTTAATTTAGTATAGTCAAATTCATTAGACATAACTATTCTCCCTCAACCACTTGTTAGTTTCCTTCAAGCCGCCGAATGTATAAATGTGGAAGTTATCAGTATGCGATTTAACTTTCCCAATTAAATCATTAGGGTCTTTAGGTTTCAATAAATCTAATGCCTTAGTAAAATTAGATTTAAGAAAGTTTAAGGAATTTTTTGCCCCAACAATATTAGCAAATTTAATTAAGCTAGATATTTTTAATGGCCCAGTAATTCCCACATGCACTGGTACGCTTTGCTTAGAAATAAAATCTATAATAGGCTGAGGATCAAGTAACCATTGAGTTACAATATAATCAGCATAAGGCTTTTTATCTATCATAGCTTTTTCTAAATCTGAGTCGGATATATCAGGACTCCCCTCGGGATGTCCAGCAATTCCTATTTTCATTTTTTCAAAATAACCTGTCTCTAAAAGTTGAAAAGAACTGTCAAATTTACCAGCAGGCTCTCTTCCACCTCCAATAATTAAAGCTTGTTTAACACCACCATCCTTACATCTTGAAACATAATCTTTAAGTTCGTTTTCGTCCTGCATTGATCTAGCTGGAAAGTGGGGCACTGGATTAAAACCTTTTTTTACAAGTTCTACAGCTTTTTCTGCTGTCTCTCTATAATCACCTCCAGGCAACATTGTAATGTAAACATCGCTCAAAGATGGGATTGTATCAATTTCAGTTTTAGGACTAATTTCTAAAGAAAAATTCATTTTTCATGGATCTTTATTTATTTTGAAATATGAGTCTAGAAAATTCGATGCGATAAACAATTACTTATTTGATTTGGCCTCTGTGTTTCTGAATTCTTCTTCCGTACTCTTGAGTGACCCTATCAAAAACTATAGCAAGAGCTACTATTGCTAAACCATTCATCATTCCGAGGGCTAAATATTGATTAGATACTGCTCTTAATATTGGTACCCCAAGCCCTTTAACCCCAATCATTGAGGCTATCACTACCATGGCTAATGCCATCATAATAGTCTGATTAACCCCTGCAAAAACAGTCGGTAAAGCAAGAGGTATTTGAACAGATTTTAATTTTTGAGTTGTAGTTGCCCCAAATGCTTCACTAGCTTCCAAAGTTTCTTTATCTACCTCTCTGATCCCTAGATTTGTTAATCTTATAATTGGAGGAACTGCATACACACAAACAGCTATTAATCCAGGAACTTTACCAATACCCAACAACATTAATATAGGAATTAAATAAACAAAACTTGGAATTGTTTGCATCATGTCTAAGACAGGAAGAATAGCTTTTTCAGCTCTACTTGATCTTGCCATTACAATACCAATTGGGATACCAACAACAATACAAATTATTGTACAAACTGTAATAATGGCAACTGTTGCCATACAATCTTCCCACATACCAAAATAACCAATTAACAAAAAAGCAATTGCACTTCCTGTAACCAATTTCCAACTCTTCGAACCCAACCAGGCTAATCCGCAAATTACAGAAATAATTATTATCCATGGCGTAGATAATAGTAATTTTTCTAATGATACTAAAAAAAATAATAGTGGATCAAAAAATGCCTCTATATTATCCCCATATTCTCTTGAAAAATTTCTAAAAGCTAAGTCTATCCCTTTTCTTAACTCCATCTGGGATCTTCTTCCCATTTCAGGAAATTCAGTAAAAAATTCCATAAGTATTATTTTACGAGCCTATATTAAATAGGCTCGTAATTTAAAGTTAATTATAAACTTTTTTTGATTTTTTTTGCAGCACTAGAAGATACCCACTTAGTCCAAATATCTTCATGCTTAATTAAAAACTCAACTGCTGCATCAGAACCTTTTGCTTGGTTATCAGCCATATAAACAAGCATTCCATTCATGACTGTACCTGGATATGTTCTATTTTCAACATAGCTAAGAACATCTTTTCCACCAGTTTTAGCAAAGTTAGCACTTACAATTGAATTAACCTCAGATTTTGTCCATGCAGTTGGTTTTGGATTTGCACAATCTTGCTCAGCAAGAGTAATGCAATTATCCCAATTATCTCTTCCCGCAAAAGGAACACCAAAGTCTACTGGTTGTAAATTATATTTACCAACCATTGATGTAGGGTTCCAGTAATAACCAAACCATGGTTCACCAGAGTCTGATGCTTTTGCGATAGAGCCGTCTAAACCTGCAGCTGAACCTGGATCAATTAGTTTCCAACCTTTTTTCTCCATTTCAAATGCTCTATATAAGTTTGCATTAGCTAATTGACATCCCCAACCAGCTGGACATCCCATGAAAGCTCCTTTTGATGGATCTTCTTTGTCTGGAAATAAATCAGGACGTTCTAAGATTTGCATTGCAGTCATTCCTTTAAGCTCTGGATGTTTTTTTAAAGCTGCAGGATTTAACCACCAACCTTCACCAAGACCTGTAATTGGAGCTTTATTAGCAATAATTAATCTTTTTTCACTTACTGCTTTTTTTAAAGGAGTGTAAACTGCATTAGCCCATTGCTCAGGGTTCATGTCAGGAGTTCCTTTATCATTCATTGATGTAAATGTTGGCATAGTAGCACCAGGCACTAATTCCACTTCACATCCATATCCTTCCTCAAGGATGATCTTGTCAACGTTTGCCATCAACTCAGCTGACGCCCAGTTTTGCTCGGCAATTACTAATTTTCCACAAGCATTAGCAACATTGCTAAATGCTGTCATTCCAAACGCTAGAACTGCAGAAAGTAGTATACTATTTAGTTTTTTCATTATTACTCCGTAAGTTTAATTTCTAATAATTAACTAGAACATATGAAGTCAAATATTGCAAATATCTTTCAACTCTTAGTTGAAGCCAAATTGTCTTTAAAAGTCGCTTTTTTAAAGCTAAAGTTTTGAAATGAAATTTTATTCAAATTTCTTTTTCAAAGAGTTTGTATTTTTATTAAATTGTAAAACTGTTTTCCAACAAATTATTATCAAAGAGTCGTAATATTTAACTTTTCTTAATTAATCTCAATATTGAAAGGAGGTTTAATGGAGGTTGAAACTAGAAAGTTATCCCAAATAATTGACTTAAATAAAATCAAAGTAGTTAATAGACCCATTGCAAAAGCTCATGGCTTACCTAATGAATGTTATACAAATAAGGATTATTTATTTTTTGAGAGAAAAAAAATTTTTGAAAATAAATGGGTGGTAATTGGTGTTGGTAGCTCAATTCCAAACATTGGTGATGCAAAGCCTTTTGATCTTCTTGGAATTCCTTTAATAATTTTGAGAGATAAAAATAATAATATTAGAGTTTATCACAATGTTTGTAGTCATCGAGGTTACAAAATTTTACAAGAAGAATGTAAATTAAAAAATGTAATTCGTTGTCCTTACCATTCATGGTCATATGATATGAATGGGAAGCTAGTTGCTACTCCTCATATTGGTGGAATGAATAAACATAGTTGTAGTAACTTTAATAAATCTGGAAGTTCCCTTAAAGAGGTAAAGTCATATGTGTGGTTAGATTTAATATTTGTAAATTTAAATAATAATGAAATTGAATTTGAAAACTATATTAAACCTTTAAGTGATAGATGGGCTAAATTTTGGCCACTTACAGATAGAAGTTTAATGGTTTACTCAAATGATTATGGGTATTTTAATCTTAATGCAAAATGTAATTGGAAATTTGCAATAGAAAATTATTGTGAAAGTTATCACCTCCCATGGGTACACCCTGGACTAAATTCCTACTCGAAACTGGACGATCATTATCACATTCAAGGATTACCAAATAGATTTGCTGGACAAGGAACGCTAGTTTATAATCCTAGATTTAAAAGTAAGCTAAAATTTCCATGCTTCCCAAGTTGGCCTAAAGATAAAGAGAATATTGCTGAGTATGTAGCTTTATTTCCTAATGTAATGCTTGGAATTCATAAAGATCATTTTTATGCCTATTGGCTAGAACCAGTTAGCAATGAATATACAAAAGAACATATGGAAATTTATTATGTTGGTAATGAAGCTGCAAATTCAAAAAAATTTAAATCATTAAGAAGACAAAATTTTGAGCTTTGGAAAGGAGTTCAAAGTGAGGATTTAAATATTATTGAGGGTATGCAAGAGGGTAGAAACTCTCCATCTTATAATGGAGGAAATTTTTCTCCTAAAATGGATAATCCTACTCACCATTTTCATAAATGGGTTGCAAGTAACTTAATGAAATGAAAGGATAAATAATGAAAAAAGACCTGATTACAAGATTAAATGAGGGGCCCATAATGTGTGCAGAGGGATATCTTTTTGCAATGGAAAGAAGAGGCTATCTTTCAGCAGGACCTTTCGTGCCTGAAGTTGTTTTAGAACATCCAGAGGTGGTTTCACAATTACATAGAGAGTTTATACGAGCAGGCTCAGATGTTGTTCAAGCATTTACATATTATGGTCATAGAGAAAAACTGAGAATTATTGGTAAAGAAGATATGCTAGAACCACTTCAAAAAAATGCTCTTAAAATTGCTAAAGATGCAGCAAGCGAATTTAAAGACCTAGATCTAATGGTTTGTGGAGATGTAGCTAATACAAATATTTTTGATCCTGGAGATAATAGTACTCATAAAGAATGTCAAAAAATGTATGAGGAACAAATAGGTTGGGCAAAAGATGCAGGTGTAGATTTCGTAATAGCGGAAACAATCAATTGGACAGAGGAAATGAAAATTGCACTAAAAGCAATTAAAGATGCAGGTTTAATAGCTGTCTGTAATTTTGCAATACCAAGAGGAGACAAAACTAGAGAAGGACATAGTGCTGAAGATGCTTGTAAAATGATGGAAGATTTAGGTGCTGATGTTGTTGGTTTAAATTGTTACAGAGGTCCAAATATGACTATGAAGCTATTAAAAAAAGTAAGAGATAAAGTTTCTTGTCATGTTGCTGGTCTTCCCGTCCCTTACAGAACAACAGAAGAAGAGCCAGGTTTTTTAAATATTTCTGATAGTGGATGTAATTGCATTCCTGGAGGAAATGCATTCCCTGTTGCTTTAGATAATTTATTTTGCAATCGATTTGAAATGGCAGAATTTGCTAAAGATTGTGTTTCAAAAAAAATTAATTTTATTGGTATTTGTTGCGGGGCCGAAGCTCATCATGTGAGAGAGATGTCAGTCGCAATTGGAAAAAAACCAATATCAATGAAATATATGCCAGATATGAGTAAACACTTTCATCATGGAACAGATAAATCTTTAAAAAAAGTTAATAAGGAAATTAAATATTAATGGAAAAAAATGCTAAAGTAGTTGTTATAGGAGGAGGAGTAGTTGGCTGCTCAATTCTATATCATCTATCAAAGTTTGGTTTAAAAGATTGTATTTTGCTTGAGAGAAACGAACTTACATCGGGTTCATCTTGGCATGCTGCTGGAAATGTTCATGTTATTTCTTCAGACCCAAATATCTCTAGAATGATGGCTTATACTATTGGTCTCTATAAAGAAATTGAAAAAGAGTCAGGTCATTCAGTTGGATTTAAACCAAGTGGTGGATTTTATTTAGCTTCAAATGAAGTTTGGGCAGATTATCTTAAAAGAGAAAGATCTAAAGCTAGATACATGGGTCTTGATCAAGAATTTATTTCTCTTGAAGAAGTAAAGAAGAAACATCCTCTAATAGATCCATCTCGATACTTATTAGCACTTTGGGATCCCATTGATGGAGAAGTTGACCCATCAGGTGTAACCTACGCTTTTGCAAAAGCTGCCAAAGTACATGGCGGTAAATATTACACACACACAGTTGTTAAAGATACTAAACAGAAAAAGGATGGTACATGGGATGTATTTACAGACAAAGGTAATATTAATGCTGAAATAGTTATTAATGCTGGAGGACTTTGGGCAAGAGAAGTTGGTCAACTTGCAGGATTACATCTGCCCGTTCAGCCTATGGAGCACCATTATTTAATTACAGAGCCTATTCCAGAAATTGAGGAAATGGGTGATCAAAGGCTACCAATTGGAACTGATTTTGAGGGAAATATTTATTTTAGGCAAGAAGGAAAAGGAATGCTTTTAGGGACTTATGAACCAAAATCAACCCCCTGGAAAATAGAGGGGACACCAATGAACTTTGGTCATGAATTGTTGGATCCTAAATTAGATAACATCCAAGATAGGCTAGCGATTGGTTTTGAGCGTATGCCTGCTTTAGAGAGAGCTGGTATAAAAAATATCGTTAATGGACCTTTTACCTTTGGACCAGATGGAAGCCCTTTAATAGGACCAGTTCCTGGAATGAAAAATTATTGGGTTGCAGTTGGTGTTATGGCTGGATTTTGCCAAGGGGGTGGAGTTGGAAAATGTATTGCTGAATGGATTATAGATGGAGAGCCATCTATAGATGTATGGGCAATGGATGTTGCTAGGTTTGGAGATTACGCATCTCCACAATATGGAACAATAAAATCTTCTGAAAACTATGAAAGAAGATTTATTATGACTTTTCCAAATGAAACTTTACCAAAAGGAAGAAAACAAAAAACTACAGCACTATATGATCGTTTTATTAATCAAGGAGCAGTCATGGGAGATAGCTTTGGTTTAGAGAACGTTTTGTGGTTCGCAAATAACAAAGAAGATGCATTTGAGGAACCTACTATAAAAAGATCTAGATCTCATGATTATGTTTCAAAAGAAGTAATTAATGTAAGAGAAAATGTTGGATTTATAGAAGTTGCTAATTTTTCAAAGCATGAATTCAAAGGTCCAGATGCTAGAAAGTTTTTAGATCATATAATGGCTGGAAAAATTCCAAAACCAGGCAGAATTTCTCTATCACCAATGCTATCTTACAGGGGAAAATTATGTGGAGATCTTACTGTCGCTTGTTTTGATGAAGATGAATTTATGGTTTTTGGATCTGGTGCTGCTCAAGAAATGCATAGACGATGGTTTGAAAGTCATTTAGGAAAATTTAATTTGAATTATACAAATAGATCCGATGAGTTCCATGGATTGTCAATAGCTGGCCCTAACTCTAGAAAGGTTCTTGAAAAAATAGTTAGAGAAGATGTTTCATCCGAAAAATTTAAATTTAGAGACTCTAGAAGAATGTTTGTTGGAGGAGTACCAGCAATTATAAATAGAATCTCATTTACTGGAGAACTTGGTTATGAAATTTATGTTGCTCCACATTTCCAAATTAAACTATATGAGGAGATAATTGAAGCTGGAAAAGAATTTAATATTAAACCATTTGGTGGAAGAGCCCTTATGTCAATGAGATTAGAAAAAAATTGGGGCGCTTGGACTTTGGATTATAGACCAGATTTTACCGCGAGGGAAACAGGGTTAGATGCTTTTATAAATTGGGATAAAGATTTTATTGGAAAAGAAAATGCTCAAAAAGAAAATGGTTCAAACAAATTAATTCCGTTAATTGTTGAAACTAATGATATAGATGTAACAAATAATGAAGCTGTAATGATTGGTAATCAAAGTATTGGCTACGTTACTTCAGGTGGATTTGCACACTTTGTTAATAAAAGTATGGCTTTTACTTATATAGATGAAAATAAAGTAAATTTTGAAAATAAAATTCAAATAGAAATTAACGGAGACTTATTTAATTGTTCAATAATAAAAGAACCACTCTATGATCCTAGTGGACAAAAAATGAGAAGTTAATGGCTCAAAAAGACGTTGGAAATAAAATACCAATTTATAAGCTTAAAACTACAAGTGAAGTAATGAAATACTATGATGAATGGGGTGATAAAGATAAATATAATAAAGATATGGTCGATTGGAACTACACTGGACCAAAAGAAACTGTTGAAATATTTAATAAATATCAAAAAAACAAAAATATTCTTATATTTGATGCTGGTTGTGGAACGGGTTTAGTTGGAATAGAGTTGAAAAAGTATGGTTTTGAAAATTTTCATGGAGCAGATTTGTCACAAACATTGCTAGATACCGTTCCAGTAAACCTTTATCAAAAATTAGAAAAAGTTGATTTAAATCAAAAAATTAGTTCTGATGATAATTATTATGATGCAGTAATGTGTGTTGGTACATTTACTTTTGGACACGTAAAACCAAATGCGTTAGATGAATTCGTAAGAATTACAAAACCAGGTGGTTTAATATGTTTTACCATTAATGAGGGCATACATGAAGAATATGGCTTTGATAAAAAAATTGAAATTTTAAAAAATAATAAATGGGAAGAACTTGAATTTTTTAAATCAGATTATATTGCAAGCAAGGATGTTAATGCTTGGTTAGGACTGTACAGAGTAAAATGAGATTTGGTAGAAAAATAGCTCCACATGTAAAAACTAAACAAAATTTTATAACTAAAAAAAGATTAAGAGAAGATCAAATAAATTTTGAAAAATTAAGGTCATATCGTTTGAGCAGAGTAAGAAAAGAATTAGAAAAAAATAATTTAGAAGCTTGTATTTTATTTGATCCAGTTAATGTACGTTATGCTTTAGATAGTCTTAATATGAGTGTTTATAATATGCATAATTTGACTAGATATTGTTTTGTTCCAGTAAATGGACCAACAATTCTATACGAATATTTTAATTGCGAAAATTTGTCTTCACATTTAAATTTAATTGACGAAATCAGACCAGCAATTACTTGGGATTATTTTAGCAATGGCAATCAAGCATCTAACGAATTAAAAAAATGGATTAATGAAATAAAAGATTTATCAAATAAATATTTTAAATCAAAAAAAATAGCAGTAGATGTTTTAAATGGACCTGCTGTATCAGCTTTAAACAAAGAGGGTATTGAAGTAGTAGACGCAAAACTAATTCTTGAACAAGCTAGAGTCATAAAATCACCTGACGAATTAATTTGTATGAAAGCTGCTATTGAAGTTGCCGAAATGGGTGTATCAAAAATGCGTTCTGAACTGAAAGCAGGAATGACAGAGGATGAGTTATGGTCAATTTTGCATAAGACAAATATTGAAAATGGAGGAGAATGGATTGATTGTAGAATTTTATCATCTGGGCAGAGAACAAATCCATGGATGCAAGAAAGTAGTAACAAAGTTATCCAACATGGAGAACTAGTAGCTTTTGATACTGATATGGTAGGACCTTATGGATATTGTGCAGATATCTCCAGAGCTTTTGTTGTTGGTAACAAATTTAGTGATGAACAAAAAAAATTGTATCAAATGGCTCGAGAACAAATTAATCATAATTCACGATTAATTAAAGATGGTGTGTCTTTTCAGGAATTTACTGAAAAATCTTGGGTATTACCTGAGGACTATTATCCAAACAGATATTCAGTAATGGTGCATGGAATCGGAATGTGTGACGAATGGCCTGCAATAAAATATCCTACAGATGGAGGTGAACGAAGTGGCATTTTCTCAAAAAATATGACTATTACTGTAGAAAGTTATGTTGGTAAAGTAGGTGGTAAAGAGGGAGTTAAACTTGAACAACAATATTTGATAGGTGAAAATGGACTTGAATTGATGTCCCATCATCCTTTAGAAGATATTTAATGAAAATAATATTAGTAATGGGTTTGCCAGGAGCAGGCAAAACTACATTAGCAGATGAAATGGCTCCACTCTTAAATGCAAAGCGGTTAAATGCCGACGAAGTTAGAACTGCAGCTAATGATTGGGATTTTTCAGAAGAAGGCAGAGTAAGACAAGCAAAACGAATGGCAGATTTTGCAATAAAATTAAAAAACGAAGGTAATTACGTTATTGCAGATTTTGTAGCACCAACACCAGCAGCTAGAAAGTTATTTCCTTCAGATTTTATAGTATGGGTAGATACAATTAAAAAAGGAAGATTTGAAGACACAAATCAAATGTTTGTAGAGCCTGAAAATTTTGATTTTAAAGTTACTACTCAAGATGCAAAAAATTGGGCTCCGAATATTATAGAGGAGATAAAAAAATGACTTATAAATGGGATAATAAAAAACCTACTGCACAAATGTTAGGAAGATGGCAACCTTTTCATGATGGGCACTATAAGTTATTTAAGGAAATAATAAAGAAAACTGGTCAAGTTTGTATACAAATTAGAGATGTACAGGGTGTAGATGACAATCCTTTTGATTTTGAAACAGTAAAAAAAAATATAGAAGAGAGATTAAATCCAGAATTTGAGGGTCAATTTAAAATAATGATGGTACCGAATATCACAAATATTTGCTACGGTAGAGGTGTTGGATATAAAATTGAAGAAATTGTTTTAGATGAAGAAACACAAAAAATATCAGCTACAAAGATAAGAGCAAAAATGAGAGAAGAGGGAAAGTTAAAATAAACTTAAATGAACGATAGACTGAAGACTATTGTAGATTTAGAAAAATATCCAATACACGATTTAAATTCACCAATAATTAAAAATCTAGTTAAACAATGTAAAGAGGAGCTTGATAAGTATAGTTGCTCAACAATTCCAAATTTTATTTTACCCAAATCACTTAAGGTAATGAATTCTGAGTTAGAAAAACAATTAGACGAAGTTTATATGTCTAAAGAAAGTATTAATGCTTACTTATATGCAAAGGACGATCCTTCATTGCCAAAAGATCATCCAAAAAGAACTTTTATGAATAGATATAATGGATATTTAAATTCAGATTGTTTCCCAAAAGATTCTGAGATGAAATATCTCTATGAAACTGAAGAGCTTTTAAAATTTGTTTCTGCTTGTTTAGGCGTTTCTCCTATTTACAGATGGGCAGATCCTTTAGCATGTCATGCTTATAATGTTATGAAACCAGAAGGAGTACTCCCTTGGCATTTTGATAGTTGTGAATTCACACTTAGTTTAATGATACAAAAACCGGAGAAGGGAGGTGTATTTGAGTACTGTCCAAATATAAGAGAGCCTGGAAATGAAAATTTCGATGAAGTTCAAAAAGTTATATCAGGAGATAGAACAAGAGTAAGACAATTAAAGTTAGAGCCAGGAGATTTACAAATATTTAAAGGCAGATTTACTTTGCATAGGGTAACAAAAGTTGAAGGCCTAAAATCAAGATATATGTGTATTCCAGCTTATGTTTTAGATCCATGGAGAGTAAACACCCCAGAACACTCAAAAGCTATTTATGGCAAAGTTTTACCAATTCATATAGAAAGAAATCAGGCTAGATCCGATGGATTAACTGATTAAATGAATAGTAATATTAAAATTAAAAAAATTAACAATGAAGTTGCATCGATTGTCATTGATGAACCAAAAACTTATAACTCCTTATCATTCAAAAATCTCTCCGATTTATTAAAGACTTTAAAAAAGCTAGATACTGATAAAAAAGTTAAAGTAATAATATTAGAAGGTGCTGGTAAAGGATTTAGTGCTGGACACAATTTAAAAGAAGTTAGAGGTCTTAAAAAGAGAGATAAATATTTAACATTATTTAATCTTTGTTCAAAAGTAATGCTTCAGATCGTTGAAAGTAGAAAGCCTGTAATAGCTAAAGTTCATGGTGCTGCATTTGCTGCTGGCTGTCAATTGGTTGCTAGTTGTGATTTAGCATACAGTACTAAAGATGCACTATTTGCTACACCAGGGGTCAACATAGGTTTATTTTGTAGTACACCTATGGTTGCTGTTAGTAGAAAGATAAATCGAAAACCAATGATGAAAATGTTGTTAACTGGAGAACCTATCACTGCAAATTATGCAAAAGAAATAGGTTTAATAAACGATAATTTTTCAAAATCTAAATTAGATAGTGAAGTATTAAAAGTAGCAAATAAAATTGCTTCTAAATCTAATTTAACAATAAAAATCGGAAAGCAAGCTTTTTACAAACAATTAGAAATGCCATTAAGTAAAGCTTATGCTTATACAAGTAAAATGATGACTCTTAATATGATGTCAATGGATGCAAAAGAAGGAATTTCTGCTTTCTTAGAAAAAAGAAAACCTAATTGGAAAAATAAATGAAAATTAAAAATATTTTAATAATTATTTTTATTATTATAGGGCTTTATATTGTTTTAGATTTTAGAGATCATAATTTTAAAAGAGCTATAGATGCATGTGTTGCAGGTAGTCAAAAATTAGAAAAACCAATGACCATTGAAGAAGCAAAAGAATTTTGTAAGAAAAAAATTTTATTAAAAGACAAATAAATCTTATGAGTGAAATAAAAAATATTCTCTCAAAATATAAATCTATTGCAATGGTAGGAGTTAGTAAGGATCTTAAAAAAACATCAACTATTGTTATGAAATATATGCAAGATTATGGCTTTAAAGTTTACCCAGTAAACCCAAGCGCAAAAGGAGAAAAAATTTTAGGTGAAGAAGTTTATGCTAAAATAACAGATATTAACAAAAATGTAGAAATAGTAGATGTATTTAGACCATCTAGTGAGGCATATGTGATTGCAGAAGATGCAGTAAAAATAGGTGCGAAAGTCTTATGGCTTCAGCTTGGTATTCGAGATAAAAAGGCAAAAAAATTAGTTGAAGAAAATAAGATAAAATATGTTGAAAACAAATGTACTAAAATGGAATATCAAAAGTATTTTTTAAAAGTAAGACAAGCATTCCCAGTTCTAAGTGATTAAATGAATAAAATAATTAAATTTTTAGATAATACTTTTTTAGATTTAGGTCGTCAGTTTAAATGGACTTATTTACCTCCATTAATGGTTTATATGGCTGCTGGGATTTCTGGATTAACAGGAATAGTCGGAACTTTTTTTGTTAAGGATTATTTAAATTTGTCTGCTGCTTTTCTCGCAGGATTGGGTTTTTGGGCAGGAATTCCATGGGCTTTGAAAATGCCATTAGGTCATTTAGTTGATCTTATTTGGGAAAGAAAAAATTACATGGTTTACTTTGGAGCATCGTTAATAGCTCTAAGCTTATTAATTATGTATGGGCTGATTATTCACACTGAAGATATGGCTCAAATTTTTTCAGTAGAAACTTGGTTCGTCATCAGTGTGATTTTAGCCCCTGTTGGTTATGTTGTTCAAGATGTTGTGGCAGATGCCATGACGGTCGAAGCTGTTCCTTTAGTTGATGATACTGGGAATGAATATACTAAAGATCAAATAAAAATAATGCATACGACAATGCAGACACTTGGAAGGTTTGCTATTATTGGTGGTACGGTACTTGTTGCATTAGTTAACGTAGTTTTATTTAGAGACGTGGAAAGCTTAGAGCAAGCTGATAAGATAAATTTATATGGAACCATTTATATTTATGCTCTTGTAATACCTTTGGTTTCAATTTTAGGTGTAATTTTAGCAAATTATTTAAGACTGAAGAAAATACAAAACTTACAATCAAAGGGTTTAGAATTTAAAGAGGAAAGAGGCGACGAAAAAACAAAAGTTAATTGGTGGATTTTAGGTGGAAGTTTAGTTTTTGTAATTTTTACGTTATCAGTAGGTTCGTTCAAAGTACCTTTTGCACAAGAAATTGTATTTATAGGGTCAGTCATAATCATTTTGTTTTTAATGTTTAAACTTATTAAGGAATTACCCGAGGAATTACGATTAACAATTGTAGGTACAGCTGTAATAATATTTATATTTAGAGCCATGCCAGGCCCTGGTCCTGGTTTAACATGGTTCGAAATTGATGAACTAGGATTCAATGAGCAATTTTTTTCCATCCTATCTCTGCTTGCATCTATTTTAACATTAGCTGGCATTGTTTTGTTAAGACCATTTATGGCCAAAAATTCAATTGCTAAAATAATAGTTGTTTTAAGTATTGCTGGTGCAATTTTATTTTTACCAAGTGTTGGAATGTATTATGGTTTTCATAATTGGACTGCTTCATTAACAGGTGGAGTGGTTGATGCTAAGTTTATTGCATTAATTAATACCGCTTTAGAGTCTCCTCTTGGTCAAGTATCAATGATACCTTTACTAGCTTGGATAGCAAAAAATGCTCCAGCACATTTGAAAGCAACTTTCTTCGCGGTTTTTGCCTCATTCACTAATCTTGCTTTATCTGCAAGTGCATTAGGTACTAAATATTTAAATGAAATATTTACTGTGACTAGAGAGGTTAAAGATAAAGTTTCTGGCGAAATTCAAACTACAGCAGATTATTCTGAACTTGGAATTTTATTAATTGTTGTAACGATATTAACCTTAGTTTTACCAATTCTTTTTGTATTCATTATTAATAATAGTAAGTACAAAACTTCAGAATAGTACCTATATATATAATAACTAAAAAAATTTATGAAAAAAATATTTATTGTTTATGGACATTATGATGAAAATTCTTTTAATGCTGCAATTCGAGATACTTTTATAGAATGTGTTGAAAAAAATGGTCATTCTGTAGATTTAATTGATTTATATAAAGATAAATTTGATCCAGTCTTCTCAGGTGAAAAACCAGATGAAAAAGTATTAAATCATAGAAAAAGAATAGATGACTCAGATGTAATAGTTATTATTGCACCAATTTGGAATTTTAGAATGCCTGCAATAGTTGAAGGTTGGATTGACAAAGTGTTAGCACCTCCATGGGCATTTAAATTTAAAAAACTTTTTGGGAATTATGGCTATCCAATAGGTAACCTAAAAGGAAAAAAAGCAGTGGTATTTTGCACATATGGATCACCACAATTTGCAGTAAGAACATTTTTCCTTAACATGCCAACAAAAAGGTTAAGAAGAGGAGTGTTCAATATATGTGGCATCACGGATGTTGTATACAAACGTTACTTTGCTGTACCATTCGTTGAGGATAAAAAAAGAAAAAAGTTTTTAAAAGATGTTGAAAATACTGCAAATAAAATTTAGTGTTTTAATTATACTTATAATCTTTACCTCAATCTCAAAAGCAGACTTATTAAAGCCAAAAAAAGATATTTTACCTTCAGAAGTTGTTAAAATCCAACTGACAGGTTTGCAAAATAATGATTCATATTTTAAGGATGGTGGTATAGAGCAAACATGGAATTTTGCCCATCCAAATAACAAGAAAGTTACGGGACCGTTAGATAATTTTAAAAGAATGATTAAAAGTGATTCATATCAAATGATGATTGATCATTTAAGCCATACTATTAAGGAGGTAGGGAGTAGTGACAAATGGGCCCAATTTGAGGTTATAATTCTAGATAAAAATAAAATTTATCACAAGTTCAACTGGCAAGTAGAAAAATACACTATAGATGGAACATTAAAGGACTGCTGGATGACAACAATGGTCTCTAGCCCTATTCCACTTGGAAGCTCAATTTGATTTTTAACAGATACATTTTTGTTTCGTAAATATTAAAAATTTAGTAGAACTCGCTAAATGAAAACAAAAACTAAAGTTGTAGTAGTTGGAGGAGGAGTTGTAGGCGTCAGTGCACTTTATCATTTAGCTAAAAAAGGCTGGTCAGATGTTGTCTTAGTTGAAAGAAAAGAATTAACTTCAGGATCTACTTGGCATGCTGCCGGGTTATTACCTTTATTTAATATGAGTTATTCAGTAGGGCAACTTCATAAGTATGCAGTTAACCTATACAAAACATTGGAAGAGGAAACTGGAAAAAATGTTGGCTTTAGTGTTGTTTCAAATATTCGTTTAGCAAGCACAAAAGATAGAATGGATGAATACCATCAATACGCAGGTGTTGCACGAACTATTGGAGTAGATGTAAAATTTTTGAAACCAGAGCAAGTAAAAGAAATTTGGCCATTATGTCATACAGATGATTTAGTTGGCGCAATACAACACCCTGAGGATGGATATATTCAACCAGCAGATTTAACGCAAGCATTAGCAACAGGCGCAAGAAACAGAGGAGCAGAAATTTATAGAAATACAACTGTCCTATCAATGAGACAAACGAAAGAAGGATGGGTTGTAGAAACAGATAAAGGATCAATAGAGTGTGAGCATGTTATTTCGTGTTCAGGAAATTTTGCACGACAAACAGGTGAAATGGTAGGATTAGATATTCCAGTAATACCTGTTGAACATCAATATATTGTTACAGAACCACATCCCGCAATTCAAAAGAGAAAAAAAGATGGATTACCAGAAATGGGGGTCTTAAGAGACAGTGATAGCAGATGGTATATGAGGGAAGAAGCTGGAGGATTAATTTTAGGTCCTTACGAAGATGGTGCACCAGCTTGTTATGTAGAGGGACCATCAAAAAATTCTGAATATGAATTATTTCAAGAAGACTTAGATAGATTAGCTCCGCATATTGAAGGAGCAATTCATAGAGTACCTGCGTTTGGAGAAGTTGGGGTAAAGAAAGTTTATAACGGTGCAATCTGTTATACACCTGATGGAAATCCAATTGTTGGACCAGCTTGGGGACTTAAAAATTTTTGGATTAATGAAGGACATAGTTTTGGAATAACAGCAGCAGGTGGTGCTGGCTGGCAATTAGCAGAGTGGATCGTTGATGGTGAGCCTACTATAGACATGTTAGGCGTTGAACCAAGACGTTACGGAAATTATGCAACTAAATCTTATTTGAAAGCAAAAAATGAAGAAGCATATAGTCATGTATTTATTGTGCATTATCCAGATGAAGAGAGACCAGCAGCAAGACCATTAAGAACAGCTCCTTGTTACGAACGAATGAAAAACTTAGGTGCAGTATTTGGTCAGAAATTTGGATGGGAAAGACCTAATTTTTTCGCAACAGATGGAATGGAACAAAAAGATGATTGGTCATTTAGAAGATCAAAATGGTTCGATGCAATTAAAAAAGAATGTCAAAATGTAAAAGAAAACGTGGGTCTTTTAGATATGACTGCTTTTGCCAAATGCAGAATTAAAGGGCCTAAAGCGGAGGAATTTTTAGATTATTTAGTAGCTAATAAACTTCCAAAAAAAATTGGAAGGATAAATCTGTGTCATGCTCTAAATACTAAAGGTGGGGTACATTCAGAGTTTACAATAATGAAAGAAGCAGAGAATAGTTATTATTTAGTCTCAGCTGGAGCGAATTTAAGATTAGATCATGACTGGATACAAAAATGGATGCCAAATGATGGATCAGTAATATTTGAAGATCTAACAAATAGTACAGGAGTTTTAGTAGTAGCAGGTCCTAAGGCCAGACAATTAATGCAAAAGGTTTCAAAGGATGATTTTTCTAATGAGAATTTTAAATGGTTAACTGCTAAAAACGTAAATGTTGGATATGCTCCAGTGAATGCAATGAGAGTAAACTTTGTTGGTGAACTTGGTTGGGAATTACATCATCCAATTGAATATCAAAACCATATTTTTGATAAATTAATGGAAGCAGGTAAAGATCTAGGAATAAAACCTTTTGGAATACGTGCTATGAATAGTTTAAGGGTTGAAAAATCTTATAAATTAGTAGGTACCGAATTATCAATTGAATATTCACCTTACGAATCTGGCCTAGATAGATTTGTTCACCCAAATAAAGGAAACTTTATCGGCTTAGATGCATTAAATAAGTGGAGAGAGAAAGGTTTTGACAATAAATTAGTTACTTTGGAGGTACATAATACAAAGGACGCTGATGTGCTTGGAAATAACCCGATTTTTAAAGATGGGAAGGTAGTTGGAAGAGCAACTGGAGGAGAATTTGGGTTTAGATTAGATAAATCAATAGCACTAGCTATGGTAAAACCGGATTGTTCTAACGTGGGCGACAAATTACAAGTTGATATATTAGGAGAAATGTACGACGCTACAGTATTAGATGAGAGTCCGTACGATTCAGAAAATAATTTATTGAGAGCTTAATGAAAATTTTAGTCGCTGTAAAAAGAGTTATTGATTACAATGTTCAAATTCGAGTGAAAGAAGATGGAACTGGTGTGGTTACAGACAATGTAAAAATGTCAACTAATCCTCCAGACGATAATGCAATTGAAGAGGCTGTAAAAATTAAAGAGGCAGGTAAAGCAACTGAAGTGGTTGCTGTAACAGTAGGAGAAGAAAAAGCTCAAGAAACAGTTAGAAAAGCTCTAGCTGTTGGTGCAGATAGGGGTATTCATGTAAAAGCAGATGGTATACTAGAACCACTTGCTGTTTCAAAAATTTTACAAAAAATAGTTGATAAAGAAAAACCAGATTTAGTATTTATGGGCAAACAAGCAATTGATGATGATTGTAATCAAACAGGTCAAATGTTGAGTGCTTTATTAAATTGGCCACAAGCTACATTTGCATCAAAGATTGAAGTTAAAGATAATAAATTAGAAGTTACAAGAGAAATAGACGAGGGCCTTGAAACAATTGAAATAAATGTTCCAGCTATTGTAACTTGTGATCTTAGACTGAATGAACCTAGATATGCCTCATTACCAAATATTATGAAGGCTAAGAAAAAACCAATTGAAGAAATTGTAGCTTCTGATTTAGGTGTAGATGTATCGCCAAGATTAGAACAATTAAAGGTAGAAGAGCCTCCAAAAAGAAAAGCAGGCATAAAAGTAGCAAATGTTGCAGAATTAGTTCAAAAATTAAAAAATGAAGCAAAGGTAATATAATGGCAGTTTTACTAATAGCAGAACATAATAATAAAGAATTAAGACCATTCACTTTAAATGCTGCTACAGCAGCATCTCAAATAGATGAAGATGTTCACGCTGTAATCATTGGTCAGAATAGTGCAGAAGCAGCAAAACAATTATCTGAACTTCAAGTTGTTAAAAAAGTTCTAAGTGTAGAAGCAGCTCATTATGAAAACTTTACTGCAGAAAATTTTGCTCCGGTAATTGTTAAACTTGCAGAAAATTATTCACATATTGTTTGCTCAGCAAATACATTTGGAAAAAATTTAATGCCAAGAATTGCTGCTCATCTTGATACTTCACAGGTAAGTGACATTATCAAGGTAATATCACCAGATACTTTTTTAAGACCAATTTATGCTGGAAACGCTTTTGCAACAATTAAAAGTAGTGATGCAAAAAAATGCGTAACTATAAGACCTACTTCTTTTGATCCATGTGATAGTTCTGGAGGATCAGCCTCAATTGAAAAAGTAGAGGCAGGTGAAGAATTTTCAAATACAAAATTTATAAAAAGAGAAGAAATTAAATCTGATCGACCTGAATTAGGAACAGCAAGAATTGTCGTATCGGGTGGAAGAGGAATGCAAAGTGGAGATAATTTTAAATTGATTACAGAGGTTGCAGATAAACTTGGTGCAGCAATAGGCGCATCTAGAGCAGCAGTTGACGCTGGTTATATTAGTAATGATCATCAAGTCGGTCAAACAGGAAAAGTTGTTGTACCAGATCTATATATTGCAATTGGAATTTCAGGTGCAATTCAGCATTTAGCTGGCATGAAAGAAAGTAAAATTATCGTCGCAATTAATAAAGACGGAGAAGCCCCAATTTTTAGTGTTGCAGATTACGGTTTAGAAGCTGATTTATTTGAAGCTATACCTCAGTTCATGGAAGAGTTGAACAAATTAAACACTATACAAAAATAATCCTTACAGTTAAAAACTAGAGTATGTCTAGAGAATCCATGGAATATGATGTTGTTATAGTTGGTGGTGGTCCATCAGGTTTATCAACTGCAATTAAATTAAAACAATTAAACCCAAATATTAATGTTTGTTTATTAGAGAAGGCATCAGAAATTGGCGCACATATTTTGAGTGGAAATGTTTTTGAAACTCGTGCATTAGATGAATTATTACCAAATTGGAAAGAATTAAATTCCCCAATTAAAACAAAAGTTAAAAAGGAAAAATTTTTATTTTTAGGAAAAACAAAATCATTAAGTTGGCCAACATGGCTTTTGCCTGAAGTTCAACAAAATCATAAAAATTATATAATTAGTTTAGCAAATTTATGCAGATGGTTAGCAGAGCAGGCTGAGGCTTTAGGTGTAGAAATTTTTCCAGGATTTCCTGCAAGTGAAATTTTATATAATGAAAATGGATCTGTAAAAGGTGTTGCAACACAAGATATGGGAGTTGATAAGCAAGGAAATAAAAAAGATAGTTTTGAACCAGGAATTGAACTTTTAGGAAAGGTGACTGTTTTTGCTGAAGGTTGTAGAGGTCACCTAGGAAAACAATTAATACAAAATTTTGAATTGAATAAAGGAAAAGATCCTCAACAGTATGGAATTGGTTTTAAAGAAATATGGGAAATTGAGGATAAAAATCATGAAGAGGGTTTAGTTATGCATACAGCTGGATGGCCACTAGATAATAGTACATATGGTGGAAGCTTTATGTATCATGCAGAAAATAAACAAATATTTTTAGGGTATGTAATTGGTTTGGATTATAAAAACCCTCATTTGTCTCCATACGATGAATTTCAAAGATTTAAAACTCATCCAGCAATCAAAAAAATTATTGAAGGAGGAAAAAGGATTTCTTACGGTGCTAGAGCTTTAATTGAAGGTGGATTTCAAAGCTTACCAAAAATGTTTATGCCTGGTGCTTTACTAGTTGGATGTGATGCAGGTACTTTAAATATGCCGAAAATAAAAGGCTCTCACACAGCGATGAAGAGTGGAATTATTGCAGCCGAAACTATTAATGAACATTTAAAAGAAAATAAAGATTTATCGATTTTTGAAGAAAAATTTAAAAATAGTTGGTTATATAAAGAATTATACGAGGCTCGGAATGTCAAACCAAGTTTTAGTTGGGGTTTAATATTAGGAATTATATTTACAGGAATTGATCAAATACTTTTTAGAGGAAAACTCCCTTTCACGCTTAAACATAAGCATGCTGATCATGAAACTTTAAAACCAGCAAATGAAATGCCTAAAATAGATTATCCAAAGTATGATAATGTAATTACTTTTGACAAGACTAGCTCAGTATATTTAACTGGTACAAATCATGCTGACAATCAACCTGTTCATTTAAAATTAAAAGATCCAGATCTACCAATTAATTATACTTTAGAAAAATTTAATGAACCTGCTCAATTGTATTGTCCAGCAGGCGTGTATGAGGTTCAAAGAGAAAATGATATAAATAAATTTGTTATTAATTCACAAAACTGTATTCACTGCAAAACTTGTGATATTAAAGAACCATCTCAAAATATAACTTGGGTAACACCAGAAGGTAGTGGTGGACCAAGATATGGAAATATGTAATTAAGATAAATCTATCGCAAACTTCTTCAACGTTTCAATAGGAAGATGTTTTAAAGTATTTTTATGGGTTCTTTTTAAAAATATTGGACAACCTTTGCCTGCTTCTACAGCTTTGGCGTACCAACTAGCACAAACACACCAACCATCACCATCTTTTAAACCTGGAAACCCAAATTCCGGATGAGGAGTAATTAAATCATTTCCTGCTTCTTTTAGCCATTCCAAAAATTCTGTAGTTACTTTTGCACAAACAGTATGAACTCCATGGTCATTTTCATCCGTATTACAACAACCATCACGAAACCAGCCTGTTAAAGGATCGTTTGAACATTCCTCTAAGTCTTCTCCTAGAACATTTTTTTGTTTATCATTCATTTAAATTTTCGTCGGATTTGGCTGACCTTTATAAATAATTTCAGGATCAAATTTTTTTTCTTTTTCAAGAAATTCCATTTCAACTTTTCTTCCGTTTTCTATTGGACCTAATGGAATTGACCTATAAAAACAAGATTTATATCCAACATGACAACTAGCTCCATCACCAATATCAACCGTTAACCATATAGAGTCTTGATCGTCATCAATTCTTATCTCAGTTACTTTTTGGGTAAATCCACTTGTTTTCCCTTTATGCCAAATAGCTTTTCTAGATCTACTAAAATAGTGAGCTTCTTTAGTTTCAATTGTTTTTTTGAGAGCTTCAACATTCATATATCCATGCATTAAGATATCTTTAGTTTTTGAACACATAGTAATAACAGGTATTAGCCCATTATTATCAAATTTAGGTGAAAGAAGATTTCCTTCTTCAATATCATAGATATTTTCTCTTTTTTTGAACATACGAGGTGATTATGTAGCACATATCTAAATATATTAAATATTTTTAAATTAATGTATTTACTGTATAAAAACACCCTATGAAATTAGTAAAAAACACAGACAATAAGAATTTAGACACAAAAAAGGTTTCTGATAAAGAAGCTGAAGAAGCTATTAGAACGATTTTATCTTGGATGGGAGAAGATCCTAAAAGAGAAGGGTTGTTAGAAACTCCTAAAAGAGTTGTAAAAGCTTTTAAAGAATATTTTCAAGGTTACAGTGAAGATGCAAAAAAAGTATTAGATAAAACTTTTGGTGATGTTGAAGGTTATAGTGATATGGTTGTTCAAAAAAATATCTCAGTGCAAAGCCATTGCGAACACCATATGGCACCAATTATAGGAAAAGCTCACGTTGCCTATATTCCAAATGAAAGAGTTGTGGGACTAAGTAAAATTGCAAGAGTAGTTGAAATATTTTCAAAAAGATTACAAACACAAGAAAGATTAACTGTTCAGATAGCAAATAGTCTTATGGAAGCTTTAGATGCAAAAGGTGTAGCTGTTACAATTGATTCAACTCACCAGTGTATGACTATGAGAGGGATTAAAAAAGAACAAGCAACAACAGTAACTAATTTTTACTTAGGTCAGTTTAAAGAAGATTTAAGTTATCAAAATAGATATTTACGATTTATCAGCACTACGTTAAAAGATTAATGTGTCTGACCAATTTAAAGCATTAATTCTTAATCAAGAAGGTGAAAATTTTTCACGCGATATAAAATCTATTGATAAAAGTTTCTTAAAGCATGGAGATGTAACAGTAAAAGTTCATTACTCAGGTCTTAATTACAAAGATGCTTTAATTTTAAAAAATGGCGCTAGACTTGTAAAAGAGTTTCCGCATATACCTGGTATAGATTTTTCTGGAATTGTAGAAGAAAGTAATAATGATAAGTTCAAGAGAGGTGATGAAGTTATTTTAACAGGATGGAGAGTTGGTGAAATTTATTTTGGAGGATACTCTGAATACGCAAAAGTAAATGGAGAATTTTTAGTTAAAAAACCAAAGGGTATTTCTCTTAAAGAGGCGATGATAATGGGTACTGCTGGATTTACAGCTTTACAATGTTCATTCACAACAAAAACAACTAGAGAAGAATTATTATTAGGAGAGAAAGTTCAAAACGTTGTTGTTAGCGGTGCATCTGGTGGTGTTGGTAGTATGGCTGTAATGATACTTAATAATCTTGGATGTGATGTTACTGCTATTACTGGTAAAGATAGCAACAAGGACTTTTTAAAATCTATTGGTGCTAAAAATGTTGTAAATACTAGTGAATTGACTAAAGATGCAAGACCACTAGACAAAGGATTATGGGACGGTGCTGTTGATACAGTTGGTGGAAAAGTATTGGAAAATATATTGTCTCAAACAAAAGATGGTGGCATAGTTTCTGCATGTGGAAATGCTGCAGATATAAAATTAAATACAACTGTAATGCCCTTTATTATTCGAGGAGTAAAACTTTGGGGAATTAATTCTGTTACAGCTTCAACACCTAGGAGAAATTTTTTGTGGGGAGAAGCCTCAAAACTGATAAATTTTGAGTTACTAAAAAAATCTGTGAAAGAAATTAACTTAGAAGAATTAATAGAAGTTTACTCAAAAATGTTAAAAGGAGAAACATCAGGTAGATATATTATAAATTTAAATAGATAATGGATTGGGATAAATTAAAAATTTTTCATGCTGTTGCAGAAGCTGGTAGTTTTACAAATGCTACTATAAATTTAAACCTTAGCCAATCAGCTATAAGTAGGCAAATACAATCATTAGAACAAGATTTGAAAGTACAATTGTTTGAAAGACATGCGAGAGGCTTGACTCTTACAGAGAATGGTGAATATGTATTTAAAACAGCCCATGAAGTAATCAGTAAACTTAAAGAAGTGGAAACTACATTAGGGGATCAAAAAAATAAACCGACAGGAAAATTAACAATTACAACAGTCAGAAGTTTTGGAACTCACTGGTTAACTCCAAGAATTCAAGAATTTATGAGACTAAATCCAGAAATTGAGATTGAGTTAGTTTTTGATGATAAAGAATTAGATTTAAGTACACGACAAGCCGATATTGGAATTTTTATGAGAAGACCAAAGCAACTTAATTACATTCAGAAAAAATTGGTAGACATCAAGTACTACATTTATGGCTCAAATAAATATTTAGAGAAAAATGGAATGCCAAAAACCATTAATGATTTAACTAAACATAAATTTATTTCATTTGGCAAAGGTGCTCCTTCACCAGTCTATAATCCTGATTGGGCACTCAAAATTGGTATGCATGATGGAAAAAAAAGAAAAACAATTATGAAAGTAAATAGTGTAATGGGATTATTGTTGGCTGTAGAATCTGGTGTAGGATTAGCGGCGCTCCCGGAATATTTGGTATCAAATTCAAATAATTTAATTAAAGTACTTCCAAAAGTAGAAGGACCAATTACAGAGGCTCACTTTGTTTATCCCCAATCATTAAAAAATACAGCAAGAGTTCAAGCTTTCAGGAATTTCCTTTTTAGCAAAATTGGCGACTGGAAGTAAATACTGCTAATATCCTCAATAACACTGGCATAAACAAGATATGCGACATTATTGCGATTGATAATCATTCTCATTGCGAATAATTCTCATTCTCAAAATAACGTTAATTTTAAGGATAAATATGAAAAAAATATCAATTTTAGCATTGATAGTTTCTTTATTTATATCAGCTTTCGCTGTTGCAAATGAGGTAAACGTATTCAATGCAAGACACTATAAAGCTGATGCTGAAATGTACGGAAAATTTACAGCAGCTACAGGAATTAAAGTAAATTTAATTAATGGTAAATCAGGAGCTTTAGAAAAAAGAATAGCAGAGGAAGGAGCAGATTCTTCAGCTGATCTTTATATTACTGCGGACGCTGGAAGATGTGGTGCAATGGACGCAAAAGGTTTGCTTCAAGGTGGATTAACATCAGCAACAATTAAAGCATCAGTTCCAAAAAACTTTAGAACTAATAAGTGGGTTGGAGTAGCAAAAAGAGCAAGAATTATTTATTACTCACCTGAAAGAGTTTCTGGTGCTGAATTGTCAGGTTTAACTTATGAAGGTTTAGCTGATCCAAAATGGAAAGGTAGATTAGTAATAAGAAAATCTAGTAACATTTATAATAAATCACTTGTAGCATCGTTAATTGCAAATAATGGAAAAAAAGCCACTGCTGAATGGGCAAAAGGTGTTGTTTCTAATATGGCAAGAGCACCAAAAGGTAACGATAGAGCTCAAATCATGGCAGTAGCAGCAGGCGAAGCTGATATTGCTGTAGCTAACACTTATTATTTAGCACTAATGCTTTCAGGTAAAAAAGGTGCTGAACAACAAGAAGCTGCAAAAAAAGTTAAAGCGTTTTTCCCTAACCAACAAGGTAGAGGAACACATATGAATATTAGTTGTGCTGCTCTTGTTAAAGGTGCGCCTAACAAAGCAAATGCTATTGCACTTGTTGACTTTTTACTATCAGCAGAATCTCAAGAACATTTTACAAATAATACCTTTGAGTTTCCAATGATAGGTGGAGTTTCTCCAAATCCACTAGTGGTAAATAATTTAGGTCTAGATTTTAAACAAGATTTAGCAACTAAAGTTTCAACTTATGGAAAAAATCAAGCTGCTGCATTAGAAGTAATGACAGCTGCTGGTTGGAAGTAACAAAAAGTGAAAAAGAATTTATTTAACTCTGGTTTAAATAATTCTTCTAATACGAGTGGCTCGCTTGAGGGTCAGATAACATGTGGGCCTTGCTCGTTAGAAGTTGAAAAAATGCAGAGTAAAATAAATAATAGAAAATTATCAGAGATTGAAAAAGACGAGGCTCTAGACATCCTCACTCCTTTTAAATAATGATATATTTCTTTTTATACGGTGCCCACGTCACTCTCCTCTAGGATCTTTACCCTTTCCTAGAAACTGTCGTGGGCATTAAATTTATTATCTTTAAAATATTACTTAAAATTTAGATAATTTTTCTATTTTATATATAATAAGCCTATAATGTTAAAAAATTTTAATATTTGGTTTATATCATCTTTATTTGTTTCTGTTGGTGTATTAATTCCAATTATTACAGTTTTTTTTAGTTTTTTTGAGGAAACTTCTAACTATTACCAATTATTAAAAGATACTTTCTTATTAGAGTATATTTTCAATTCGTTTACATTATTGATATGTGTTTTGCTTTTAACATTTTTAATAGGGACCGCTTGTGCATATTTAGTATCATTTTATAAATTTCCACTAAGTGATTTCTTCAAATGGGCACTTATACTCTCGTTTGCAGTCCCTCCATATATTTATGCATATTCTTTAACAGCTTTTTTTGAGAATTATGGAACAGCATTTACAATCTTAACTAATTTGTTTGGAGAGGGAGAATATAACAGATATATCCCAAAGTTTGACGGTCGATTGGGAGCAGTATTGTCACTTTCGTTTTCTTTATATGCCTACGTTTATATACTTTCTCGTGCCTCTTTTTTATATCAATCTCAAAATTTAATTGATTTAGGTAGAAGTTTAGGTTTTTCAAAATTTAAGTCATTATATTCTTTAATATTACCAGCCGCTAGGCCAGCTATTGTTGCAGGTTTGTCTCTTGTTGCTATGGAGACGTTAGCTGAATTTGGGGCAGTTGATTTTTTCTCAATAAATACTTTAACTACCGGTATTTATAATTCTTGGATAACATTTGATGATTTAGCTTTTTCAAATAGATTGTCATTTTTTTTATTAATTTTTATATTTGCGTGTTTCATAATAGAAAATCTTTCTAGAAAAAGAGCTAGATATCATTTTAATTCAAAGGGTGGATTTAAACAAAAAGAAAAAATTATTTTAACAGGAAAGCAATCATTTTATGCTGTTTGTTTTTGTTTTATTATTTTCTTTTTAAGTTTTTTATTTCCTTTAAGTCAAATGTTATATTGGACTATAAAATTTCCAGAAAATCTTTATGACATTGATATAATCTCACTTACTTTGAATACTATTTATTTAGTTGTTTTATCTAGTCTAGTGCTAATTATATTTTCTCTGGTTTCAAATTATGGAAATAGAGTTTCTAAAAATAAAATATTAAATTTTTTATCAACAATATCAATTTCAGGCTATGCTATCCCAGGGGTAATTTTAGCAGTTGCATTCATTACTTTTGTTGCTTGGTTTGATAATAATATAATTAAAGCACTAGGTTTTTTATCTATTAAAAAAGTTTTTATTGGCTCAGTGCTTGGCTTAGTAATTGTTTACTTTGTAAGATTTTACTCTTTAGCTTTTAATGGAATAAAATCAGGATATGAAAAAATTAATATTTCTGTTGATGAAAGCTCTTATCTTCTTGGTTATTCTAAGAAAAAAACTTTTTTAAATATTCATATGCCTCTTTTAAGGAATTCACTTTTGTTTGTAGCAATATTAATCTCCATTGAAATTGTAAGAGAATTACCAATAACTCTTATTTTAAGACCATTTAATTTTGAAACATTTGCAACAACAGCTTATATATCTGCCTCTGAGGATTTGTTAGAAGCTGCAGCAGTACCATCACTTTTTTTGATTTTAATTGCAGCAGTTTTTATTATGTTAACATCTAAATATATTTTAAGAGAAAAATGAAAAAAAAATTTTTAGAAATAACTGATGTTAATTTTCAAATTGGTGGAAAAACTAAAGTCAAAAATGTGTCATTTTATATTGAAAATGAGGGAGAAACTTTGTGTATTCTGGGCCCTTCAGGCATTGGAAAAACAACAATATTAAGAACGATAGCTGGTCTCGAAAAAGTAAACAAAGGTACAATCAAATTGAATGGCAAATTATTATCCGCAAAAGATAAACATATCGAGCCTGAGTATCGAAATATATCATTAGCCTTCCAAGATAACAGCTTATTCCCTCATTATACTGTTGAAAAAAATATATTAATAGGTGCTGAGAGAAACAAAAATGTTAGAAAAAAAAAACTTAGTTATAAAGAAATTATAAATTTACTTGACATTTCAAAAATACTTAAAAAGTACCCTCATGAAATAAGTGCAGGTGAAGCTCAGAGAGCCTCACTTGCGAGAGCTTTATTAACGCAACCTGATCTTTTATTGTTAGATGAACCTCTATCAAATGTTGATCAAAGTTTTAAAGAAGAAATTCAAGAAAGGTTAAAAAAAATATTAAGCAAATTAAAAATTACTACTATAATTGTAACACACGATTCATATGAGGCTTTTTATTTAGGTAATAAATGTGCAATTATTTTAAATGGTCATCTAAATCAATTTGATGATCCTTACAATGTATATCACTTTCCAAATTCAATTGAGGTTGTAAATTTTTTAAATCGAGGAATTTTAATACCAGCAAAAGTAACTGGTGAAAATTCCCTTGAAAATGATGATCTAGGACTGATAGAAGGAAAATTTATTAAGCATTACCCCAAAGGTTCAAAAGTTCAATTATTATTGCAGCCAGAAGATTTAGAGCATGACGATAATAGCAACTTAAAGTTAGAAGTTGTAGATAGAAAATTTAGAGGTACAAATTTTATTTACACACTAAAAACATTAAGTAAAAAATTTATTCCAGTTCTTGTAAATACACATCACCACGAAATTCATGAGATTAATGATAAGTTCGGAATAAAAAGACCTATTCGACTTGAGCATATAGTTTGCTTTTAGTAAAAGAAATACATGCTTTCCAAAAAACAATTATTAACCAGAGGTATGTTCGATATTTCTCCACATATGCTTTCAGTAATTCCATTTGGAATTATTTGTGGAGCAATTGGAGTCGAGCTTGGGTTTAATCCATATTTAGTTTACGCAATGTCTTTCATCATTTTTGGTGGAGCTTCGCAAATAGTTTTTTTACAATTGTTATCAGGCGGTGCTTCAAGTTTAGTTGCTGTTGCGTCTGTTGGAATAATAAATTCTCGACATTTATTATATGGAGCAGTTTTATCTGAATATTTAGAAAAATTATCTTTTATAAAAAAATTATTAATATCTTATATTGTAGTTGATCAAGGTTTTGCGGAGTCAAATAAATTTTTTAAAAAAAACAGAAATGAAGAATATTTACATTATCATTTAATTGGTACAGGTTGCACATTATGGGTTTGTTGGCAGATTGCAACATTGTCAGGTATTATTTTAGGATCATTTGTTCCCGAAGAACTTGGCTTAAAATTTGCGATACCACTAACATTTATTGCGATTGTTGTTCAAGATTTAAAAAAGTTAGATCATGTAATTGTTATGATTACTTGTGGTCTGAGTTCTTTATTATTTTTTGATGCTCCATTTAAATCTTACATAATAATTTCACCATTAATTGCTTTATTTGTAGCTGCACTTTTAATGAAATTAAAAAAATGACATTAACTTCAATAATATTTGCTGGAATATTAACCTACCTTACAAGAATGACCATGATAGCATTAATTAGTAGACATATGTTAGGAGATAAAATTAAAGCAGTACTTGAATATGTTCCTTCTGCTGTGTTCCCAGCAATTATATTTCCTGGAATATTTATCAATGATTTTGGAACTTTTATAGAAATTAATGATCCAAAGATCTATGGAGCATTAGTTGCAATTATTGTTGGTTATTTTTCAAAAAATATTATTGCGACTATTTTAGCTGGTTTGATTTCTTATTGGTTTTTAATATTTATAGTATTTAGTTAGCACCTAATCTTATATTTTTACTTACATTGATGTCTATTAATTTAGGTTTTGCTAAATTTAAGTTTGACATGAGTTCAACATACTGATCAGCATCTTTAACTTGTAATCTTGGATTAAACTTTTTTTCATTACCTATCGTACTTGATTTTTTTCCATTATAATCATGGCCAGGATACAAAATTGTATCTTCTGGTAATTTCAATAATTTATTAAAAATTGAATTATATGCATCTTTTGAATTTCCATTTTGAAAATCAGTTCTACCTGTTCCGTTAATTAAAAGAGTATCTCCTGAAAATAAATAATTATCCATTAAAAAACTGTAACTGTCAGAGGTGTGCCCAGGAGTATACATTGCTTTAATTTCTAATTGATCAATTTTTATAGTTTCTTCATCTCTTAATTTGATATCAACAGAATCTGCAGGAGTATTTTCACCCATTACAGTCGTGCAACTTGTTTTAATCTTTAAGTCTGATGCCCCGGTTACATGATCAGCGTGGATGTGAGTGTCTATTACTTTAACTAATTTTAATTCTAACTCATTTAGTAAGCTTATATAGATATCTACATTTTCTATTACAGGATCGATTATGAGTGCCTCGCGACCTTTTGCCGAAGCAATTAAATAAGTATAAGTTGATGATTTATTATCAAAAACTTGTCTAAAAATCATTTATAATTAATATCAAATAATGATGAATACCTCCACTTTTCATTGGTCTTGCAAACACACGTGGAAAAGAAGTGCAAAAAATACAGCTTGGTGCGTACTTGGTTGTGCAATCGGAGATTTTGGGACAATATTATTTTTTCAATTAACTAAAATTCCTTTTCCAATTTTAGGAATAATGATTCTAGCAATAATTAATGGTTTGATCACTAGTATTATTTTAGAAACTATAATTTTGATGATACAAAAATTTAATCTTGTAAATGCATTAAAAACTGCTTTTGGTATGAGCTTAATCTCCATGATTAGCATGGAAATTATGATGAATTTAACTGATTATGTTTTGACTGGAGGAGCAATACTAACTTGGTGGGTAGTACTGATAATGCTGCTCGTAGGTTTTTTAACACCATGGCCATATAATTATTGGAGATTGAAAAAATTTGGAATTGCTTGTCATTAAAACTAAAGCATTTTCTTTAATAAATTATCTTTAAAAAATAATCGGTGAACAATTACAGCTATTAAATGAATTGCTATTAAAAATATGATAACATAGTTTGATAAAATATGGATGTTATAAAATTGATCTGCTAGTTCAAAGTTATCTTTTATTTGAATTTCTTTAAACAATATAACTAAAGTCTCCCCATTGAATAATTTCTTTAATATCCCTGAAACTGTTATTGATAAAATTGCAATGTATAAAAATATATGATTCATTTTAGCTAAAAATACTTGACCTTTAAAAATACTTGGATCTAATCTTGGAGTAGGGTTGAGTATTTTGTTTAAGAGTCTTATAATAACTATATAAAAAATTGTTAAACCTAAGATTACATGAATATTTTCAATATTTATTCTCTCCTCTCCAAAATCTAAGTCAACCAGATAAAAACCCAAAGGAATTTGTACCAAAAGCAAAATAGCACTAAGCCAATGTAATACCTTTGAAATTATACCATACTCTGTTAGGCTGTTTCTTAAATGCATAATTTATTAAAACATATTACTAAATTTATTAAAATTACTTTATTATCAATTTTTAGCGTTTTTTTTGTCTCAACAACCTGTAATGCAAATTTAAGTGCAGAAGATATTATTAAGAGTAGAAAAGCATTATTTAGTAAAAATTATAGTACAGCCAAAAGAGTACAAGTATTTTCTACAAAAGGAGACTTCGAAAAAGCAAAAAAACTAATGATTGAAATGAGTGAAAATTATAAAGTTTTGTTAGATCTCTTTCCTGAGAATACTCAAGAAGGATTTAACACTGAAGCTTTACAAATAATCTGGGAAGAAAAAGATTCCTACAATGCATTAATGCAAAAAGCATCTGATGATATGATAAAACTAACATCACTTATTAAAAATACAGATGATATTAGGGGTACAATACAGCAACATATGTGGAGTAATTGTAAAGCCTGTCATAGTAAATATCGAATGCCACATTAATATTTTTTTCAAAAAAAATGATACCCAAGAAAGCAAGAGAACATATCGAAGAATATATTAGTCAGGAAGTATATGTTCAAATAGCTGTAATTAAGGGTAAAGAGAAGGTTTCAACAGAAATAGCTATAGATAAATATTTTAACACAAATCATTTTAGAGATTTTTCAGAGGGTAAACCTTATTTTTATTTTATTGATGGTTTAAGAGATAAATGTCTGGGAAAACTTAAGAATTCTCCAATGAGATATAAAAAAACTGAGGACGAGACTATAAAATTATTACAGAAAAAATTAAATGATTTAAGTGATGATGAGCTTGAAGATACTTTTTGGGAAATAGAAACAGGAGAATTTTTTACAGGAGAACAAATAAAAGAATTAGAAAATAATTGTAATGAACTAATTAAACAGCTTAACCTTTCAAATATAAATAAAACTGAAGTCCAAAAAAGAATTTTAAAATTTTGTGAAAATTATGAGAGATTATGTCAAAAAAAATACCCAGAAGCACCACTTCCACTAGAAATATTGAAATCTGTAAATTAAGTTTTTTAAGGGTTCGCTCTTTAAGACAATACCTAAAGAGCTCCCTTATATTGCCTCTTTGGCTTTTAAATCCTAGTGGATTTTTTATATTTTAAGTATTTTTATATTTAGAATTGTTCAGCTAAGTATCAGGTGGTGAAAGTATTAACATAAACCTCCTTATATAAAAAAGGTAATTATAATTAATATAATTTCAATAAATTTATTTTTATTTTCTATAAATAAATTTATTGAATACAACCTAGCGCTTTAGTAGATTCCCGTTAACTTAAAAACTCCTTAAAATTATTTTTTATTTTAAATTCACTATTAAAATATTCCCCATATGATAAATTTTTTGATATATCTCACACAAAAAATATACCTAGAGACTCGAATTAAAAATGAAGAAAGTTAGTTTTATTGGAACCGGTCTTATGGGTTTTCCAATGGCAAAAAATTTATTAAAGTCAGGAATTAATTTAAAAGTATTTAATCGATCAATTAGTAAGGCAGAACCTTTAAAAAATTTTGGTGCAGAAATTTCAGAAACTTTAAGCAATGTTGTCGAAAATACTGATTTTGTAATTACAATGTTAACAGACGATAGCGCTGTTGATGCAATAATGGGTAATTCTGAGTTCTTAAATAATTTAATTTCTGGATCAACTGTTATCGATATGAGTTCTGTAAAACCATCTACAGCAGTAAAATACGGAAATATTTTAAAATTAAAAGATATTAACTATTTAGATGCACCTGTTTCAGGAGGAACCATTGGCGCTGAAGAGGGGTCATTAGCCATAATGGTTGGTGGCGACAATAGTGTTTATAACAATTCCAAAAGTATTTTAGAATTTATGGGAAATCCTACGCTAGTAGGTCCTATTGGTAGTGGACAAGTCTCGAAACTAGCAAATCAAATCGTTGTAGGAGTTACCATAGGAGCGGTTGCTGAAGCAATAACCCTATGTGAAAAAGCTGGAGCTGATCCATTTAAACTAATTAAAGCTCTGTCAGGTGGATGGGCAGATAGCAAGATTCTACAAACTCATGGAAAAAGAATGATTGAAAAAGATTTTAGCCCTAAAGGAAAAACTTCTACACAATTTAAAGATATGAACAATATTTTAGACTGTGCAAATTCATATAATACTCACTTACCTATTTCAAATTTGGTGAAAGAAATGTATAAGAATTTAGTTGATAATGGTCATGGAAATACTGATCATAGCTCACTTTATAGAGAGATTGAAAGGATAAATAAAAAATGAGCAAAAGATTAATCGAAAAAAAAATCATTGTTACAGCTGCAGGTCAAGGAATTGGAAAAGCAACGGCGATTGCTTTTTACAAAGAAGGGGCACATGTAACTGCAACTGATTTAAATGAAAAAACTTTAGCTGAGTTAAATAAAGAATATCCTGAGATTAATGTGCAGAAATTAGATTCAACCGATAATATTGCAATTTTAGAATTTACAAAATCTTTAGATAGAGTTGATGTTTTGTTAAATGCTGTTGGATTTGTTCACCATGGAACAATATTAGAGTGTGAAGAGAAAGATTGGGATTTTTCTTCTAATGTAAATGTAAAGTCTATGTATTTTATGTGCAAAGCCATTTTACCCTTTATGATAAAACAAAATGGTGGAAGTATTATTAATATATCTTCATGTGCATCTAGTTTTAAAGGTTTTCCAAATAGATTTGTTTATGGAACTACAAAAGGTGCTGTTATAGGCTTAACAAAGGCAATAGCAGCAGACTTTGTTAAAAAAAACATAAGATGTAACTCTATAGCACCAGGAACTGTTTTTTCTCCATCCTGGCAAGATAGGGTAAATCAAAGTCCAGATCCTGTTCAGGCTAAAAAAGATTTTATAGCAAGACAACCAATGGGAAGACTGGGTACTGCTGAGGAAATTGCTGCGGTGGCTGTATATTTGGCAAGTGATGATGCAAAGTTTACAACAGGAACCACAATTTCTGTTGATGGAGGAATTTCAATATAATTAATTAACATAAGGATAAATATGAAATTTTTAAGAGTAGGAAAAAAAGGAAATGAAAAACCTGCCGTTTTAGACAAAGATGGCAATATAAGAGATATAAGCGAACATATTAAAGATTTAAATCCTGATTATTTAAATTTTGAAACTATATCTAAATTTCAGAGTGTTGATCTTTCTTCTTTACCAGAGTTAACATCCATAGAAAGAATTGGCTCATGTATCACAAAACCAGGGAAATTTGTAGCTATAGGACTCAATTTTTCGGATCATGCAAAAGAATCAAATTTACCAGTTCCAACGGAACCAATTACTTTTATGAAAGCTACAAGTTCAATTAATGGACCAAACGATGATATTGAACTTGTTTCAGGTTCCAAAAAACTTGATTGGGAAGTTGAATTAGGAATTGTAATTGGTAAAGAGACAAAGCATATTTCTGAAAGTCAATCACAAGATCATATTTTAGGTTATTGTTTGGTTAACGATATAAGTGAACGAGAATGGCAAATTGAAAAAATGGGTCAATGGGTTAAGGGTAAATCACATGATACATTTGGGCCAATTGGACCTTACTTAGTTACAAAAGATGAGGTTGCAGATATTAATAATTTAAAAATGACTTTAGATGTGAATGGTACAAGAATGCAAACAGGTAATACTAGCACAATGATTTTTAATGTTGATGTTATTGTATCTTATTTAAGTAAATTTATGTCTCTTCAACCAGGTGATATTATTACAACTGGAACACCCCCGGGTGTTGGAATGGGAATGAAACCCCAACAATTCTTAAAAGCTGGGGATACTATGAAATTGTCTATAGAAAACTTGGGAGAACAAAACTCTAAAGTAGTTGCTATATAATTTTAAAAAAACTGCTTTAATCTTTAAGTAGCTTTATTTTAGATAATATTTTCATTATCGTATAATTTATAATGTTTAAAATTAAAACAAGTGAACCTAAAATTCTTTGGAAAGTAAGATGCACTCTAGGTGAGGGAACGTTATGGGTCAAAGAACATAACTCAATTTATTTTACAGATATAAAAAAAAAGAAAATTTATTCATTTAATACAAAGACTAAAAAAAAGAGTATTTATAAAGTAAACAAAGAAATAGGTTTTTTAGCACATATCAGGGGTTATATTTTTGCTTTAGGTCTTCAAGGAGAATTAAGAATACAAAATCTAAAATCTAAAAAAAAATTAGAAAAAATTCTTTTAGAACAAGATTTAAAATATAATAGAATTAACGATGGAAAAACTGATCCTGCTGGGAATCTTTGGTTTGGTACAATGGATAATTTAGAGAGAAAGATTGCAAAAGGATCTTTATACAAAGTAGATAAAAATTTAAAAATAATAAAAGTAGATAAAAACTATAGAATTACTAATGGGCCAGCTTTTATTGATCAATATAATTTTTATCACACAGATAGTTCAAAAAAAATAATTTATAAAATTAGAATTAATAAAAATAATAAATTAGTTAGTAAAAAAATATTTAAAAAATTATTACCTGAGGAAGGGTCTCCAGACGGTATGACTGTTGATAAAAATAAAAATTTATGGGTAGCCTATTTTAATGGTGCATGTATTTCAGTTTTTAATAAAAAAGCAAAATTGATACATAAAATTAAATTTCCAGCTAAAAATGTCACTAATTGCGCATTTGGCGGAGAAAAAAATTGTGAGCTTTTTGTTACGACTGCTAGAAAGGGAATGAGCAAAGGCGATATTCAAAAATTTAGTTATTCAGGTCATTTATTTAGTGTAAAAACTAATACTAAAGGAATTTTGCAAAAAAAATTCATATTTAAAAATGAAAAAAAAAGATCTTTATTATGAAAGGATACCTACAAAACTTTTAAGAGAAGATATTAGGTATCTTGGAAATATACTAGGTAGAGTTATAAAGAAACAAGAAGGTGAAAATTTTTTTAATTTAGTTGAAAAAATAAGAAAATTATCGAAAGCAAACAAAGCTAATAGTAACTCGAAACATTCTTACAATAGAATAATAAGAGAAATTAAAAAATTAAATCCAAAGACTACTCTAAAACTCACTAGAGCTTTTACTCATTTTATGAATTTTATTAACCTTGCAGAATCAATTGATGCCTCACGAAGTCTTAATATTTACGAAAATGATAAAAAAAATATTTCAAATAAAAATATCTTTATAGAGGAAATTTTTGAGGAGCTTTTTGAAAATAAAAAGATACCAGACACCAAAATATATAATTTAGCAAAAAATTTAAATATTGGAATTGTTCTAACGGCGCATCCAACAGAGGTTAAAAGACGAACTTTAATTCAAAAATATCATACGATTACAGAGATACTTGAGCAGAGAGAACTTTTAAAGAATTTTCCTATAAAATTAAAAATACTTGATAAAAAACTTTATGATGAATTTACTATTATATGGAATACAGATGATCTCAAAAGAGCGAAGCCAACGCCGTTTGATGAAGCAAGGTGGGGTTTAGCAATTATAGAGGATAGCTTATGGGATACAATCCCAAAGGTCTATCGAAGGCTAAATTCTATATTTGTTCAAAACATGGGAAAAGGATTGCCAAAAAATTTTAATCCAATTGAGTTTGGCTCATGGATGGGTGGCGATAGAGATGGTAATCCATTTGTTACATCTAAAGTTACCAGGGAAGTCATACTTTTATCTAGATGGGAGGCTGCAAAACTTTATGAAAAAGCTCTAACAAAAATTATTAGATCATATTCAATGCAAAATTGTTCTAAAAAAATTCTTAATAAAGTTGGTGAGACTTATGAGCCTTATAGAGTTTTTTTGAGACCTTTAAGAGATAAAATGAGAAACACACATAGGTTAATTGAACAACATTTGATTCATAAAAAGCCATTAGATCAAAATAAGCTATTGAATACAAAGGAAGAAATTTTAAAGCCTCTTAGAATAGTAAGAGAATCTTTAGAGGAAAATCAAAATGAAAATATTGCAGGCGGAGAATTGCTTGATTTAATGAGAAGAGCCAAATGTTTTGGTATTAATTTAGCTAGGTTGGATATTAGACAAGAGTCTTCTAGACACACTCAACTAATGAATGAAATAATAAAAATAAAATTCAATAAAAATTACAATCAACTATCAGAAATTAAAAAAGTTAATCTTCTAAAATCATTAATTTTATCAAAAAAAAATATCATTAATAAATATAATTTTAAAAATAAAGAAAATAAGGAAGTTTGGTCAACTTTTCAGACTTTGGCCAGTGAGCCCGCTGAATGTTTGGGTGCATATGTAATTTCTATGACCACTTCAGCTTCAGATATTTTATCAATTTCTTTTTTACAAAAAGAAGCAAAAATCAAAGAAAAGTTAAGAGTTGTACCTCTATTTGAAACTTTAGATGATCTAATTAATGCTGAGTCAATAATGGAGAGCTTATTCTCAAAGCCTTGGTATAGAAAACTTATTAAAAATCAGCAGGAAGTAATGATTGGTTACTCAGACTCAAGCAAAGATGCAGGAAAAATTTGTGCAAGCTGGCACCAGTATAAAGCACAGGAAGAAATTGTTAAATTAGCAAAAAAATATGGAATTCAAGTTGTTTTTTTTCATGGAAGAGGAGGCTCGGCTGGAAGAGGTGGAGGACCTATTCAAGCTACTTTGAGATCACAACCACCTAACTCCGTTAATGGAAAAATTAGAATCACAGATCAAGGAGAGGTAATTCAGCAAAAATATGGATATGAACCATTGGCTAAGTATAATTTGTGCAGTTATATTGGTGCTGTAACAGAAGCAACATTAAATCCACCACCTGTTCCAAGACATAATTGGCGAACATTGATAGAAAAAATGTCAGATATTTCAAAAAGTTCTTACAGAAAGAATATAAATCAAAACTCTGAATTTATTAAATATTTTAAAACTGTTACTCCACATGTGGCTCTTGGAAAATTATCTATTGGCTCAAGACCATCAAAGAGAAAAAATGTTGATAACATTAAAAGTTTAAGAGCAATACCTTGGGTATTTGCTTGGACACAAATACGATTAATGCTACCAGCATGGCTAGGAAGTGCAGAAGCATTAAGATATGCCAATATAAAACAATTTAGAAAAACTCTTTATGATATGGAAAAAAATTGGCCATTTTTTAACTCAATGCTTGATATGTTGGATATGGTAATTTCAAAAGCTGATCCAGATATATCTAAAATTTATGAAGAATATTTGGCAGATGAAAAATTGAAAAGAGTTGGTCAAAAACTTAGATTTCAATTCAAAGTTATAAAAGAGCTTAATAAAAAAATTACTCCCAAAGAAATTATAAAGTTAAGAAAAGAATTTAGAACCTCAGTAATTGTGAGAAATATTTATTCAGAGGTACTAAATATAATTCAGCCAATAGTAATTAGTAAAATTAAAAAAAATAAAAAAATTAATAATAAAAAATATTTGAACGACGCTCTTCTTACATCAATTGCAGGTATTTCTGCCGCTATGAAAAATACTGGTTAAATGTTAGAATTTTTAATTGCTTTTGGAGCAGGACTTATAAGTTTTTTATCTCCTTGTGTATTGCCTTTGATACCAGGTTATATTTCTTATATTTCAGGTCAGTCTTTACAAAATTTACTACAGTCCAAAAAGATTAATCTATTTTCTTTAGTTTTATTTTGTTTAGGATTTTCAAGTGTATTTGTGATTTTAGGAGCCTCAGCGTCTTTTTTAGGTAAGGCATTTTTGCAAAATTCTGAAGTTTTAAGAATAACAGCTGGTGTTATAATAATTATTTTTTCGCTTCAATTAATTGGATTAGTAAACATTCCTTTTTTAAATTTTGAAAAAAGATTTGATGCAAAAGAGTCTAGAAATATTCTATTTCCTTACGTAATTGGATTAGCTTTTGGATTTGGTTGGACGCCATGCATTGGACCAATTTTAGGTTCAATTTTAGCTTTAGCATCAATTGAAGAAACTTTATCAAGAGCAATATTATTACTTATATTTTACTCATTAGGGCTTGCAATTCCATTTGTTTTATCTGGTTATTTAATTCAAAGATTTTTATTATTTTCAAAAAATTTTAAAAAAAATATTAATTTGATATCTAAAACTGGAGGAATAATACTTTTAGTCACAGGTATTTTGATTTTAACAAATCAATTACAAGCTGTTGGTTTTTATATAATTGAAATCTTTCCTTTTATGCAAAAATTCGGATAAAAGGTATTTATGAATATTTATCAAATAGACTCAAGTGCACGAAAAAAAGGCTCCACTTCAAGAGCTTTAGCAAAAAAACTTTTAAATAAAATAAAAAAACCTGGAGATGAAGTAATTTATCGTGATCTAGATGATGAGATGCTTTTTGTAAGCGGGTTAACAGAGTCTGGAATGAAAATAGACGAAAAAGACCAAACAGAGGAACATAAAAAAATGTTTGAACTTTCGGACAAGCTTGTAAAAGAACTAAAAGAAAGCGATATAATTATAATTTCAGCTCCAATTTATAATTATGGTCCTCCAGCAACACTCAAAGCATGGTCTGACTTAGCAGCAAGAATAGGAGAAACTTTCAGATTCAAACCAAATGGTAGAAGGGAAGGATTGCTAAAAAACAAGCATGCTTATTTAGTCATAACATCTGGTGGAACAAAATTAAATAGTTCAGAAGATTTTCTAACTCCTTGGTTGAAATTTATATTAAATTTTTTTGGGATAGAAAAAGTAGATGTTATAAGCGCAGATCAAATGGCATTAGACTATGATAAATCAATTAAAGAAGCAGAAGCTCAAATAGAAAATTTATTTAAAGATTAAATTTTCTTTTTAAATGTCTAAGTTTTCCTTCGGTGCTATCATAATCTATGTAGCATCCCTGTAAATATCTTTCACCTTCTTTTGTTTCATATGCTGTTCTTCCATGAAGTAATCTATGATTATCCATCATCATCAAGTCTTTTGGCTCAAGTTTGAATTCAATTCTATATTTATCTGAATTATACATTTCGGAAAGTTTTTTTCTTGCCTGATAATAAATATCTAATTTTTCTGTATCTAAAATTGGAACATAATCCAGTCTAGGACTAAATCTTACTTGTTTAAAACTTTTATCCTCATGGAGTTCAATTAAAGGAGAAATTGTCTCTAAAATAACTTCTTTATCAATAAATCTAAATCTTACTTTTACCTCTGTTAAAATTTTATAAAATTTTGGATATTGTTTCTTTAAATCTTCTGTAACAGTATAACCATCAACAAGTGTTGATAAACCACCAGAAACTTTACTTTCAATACAGTGTAAAAGTTGAATACATGGAACAGGATTTCTATATGGATTATCTGTATGAGGTGCTAAAGCAAGTGATGTATAAGCAAGATCATTTGGATCAGGTTTAGATTTAACATCAAAATATTCACCAAAGTTTGTTCTTCGAACACTTCCAATAGAATTTGCAAATTTTACAATATAGTTTTTTGATGTTGGAATATTTTTAATTATAACAAATCCATATTTATAAAAAGAAACAAGTAAATCATGCATCTCTTTACTTTGATAAAAATTTTCTTGATATTCAAAATTTTTAATATTTTCTAAAGTAGAATCCCATTTAGTTTTTTCTATAGAATTAATTACAACATCTTCTTTAGAAAATTCTGAAGCAATTTTATCAATCTCAAGTTTTGAATAAGCACCATCGTTAAAATCAACTTCTAAAAATTTCTCATTAATATTAACTTTGTTGATTGAAATATCACTTTTTAGGAAAGTTGGATCAAAAAGTCTTTGTTGAGTTCCTTTGTCTAAAAATTCCTCACCATTTACTCTTTCACGTAACCAGAATGGGTGAATTTCTTTTCTTTCAGACCCATTATTGAAAAAAACTTTATTTTGAATAAGCTCGATTTTCATAATTATAAGCCTAGAATTATTTAAAATTTAACTTTAATCAATATAAATTAAATAGTAAGAGTTCTCTGTGAAAAATTTTGATACAAAAAAATATCCAATATTTGCTAGCTTTTTAAATAAATTAGCAAAAGATTTAACAAGTTTTTATAACACTGCGTTAAAAAAACCTTTTAAGATATCTAATAAGATGAAAGGCAAAGGTTACGACCCAGTTACAACATCAGATAGAGCATTTGAAAAATTTATAAGATCAAAAATTTCTAAAAAATTTCCAAGTCATCAAATTATTGGTGAAGAATTTGGCCATAAAAATACTATGAGTGAATTTTCTTGGGTAATTGATCCGATTGATGGAACTAGATCGTATGTTGTTGGTAATCCTAGTTGGAGTAATTTAATTTCACTTAATTATAATGGAGAACCTATTTTAGGATTAGCTAATTTTCCACAAATGAAAAAATATTATTTAAATATAAATAAGAATTTAGCTTATGTTTTTGAAAATAATAAAAAAAAAAAATTAAAAGTAAATAAAAAAATAAATTTTGCAAATGCAAAATTAGCTGCTGCATTTCATCATCACTTATCATTAAAACAACAATTAAAAATTTCTAAATTTATAAAACGAATGCAATTTCCATGTTTTGATGCTTTAACATATTGTCAAATGGCCGAAGGTAGAATAGAGATAGTTGCTCAATGTGCAAATAAAATTTGGGATATTCATCCATTGATACCAATAATAAGAGCAGCAGGAGGCATTATAACTACATGGGATAATAAAAATCCTGTGTTAGGAGGGAATATAGTTGTTTCTAATACTAAACAAAATCATCAAAAAGTATTAAAATTATTAAAACCAGTTGCTAAATGATATCAGAGAGAGCACAATTAATTCTAGACTTCTGGTTTAAAGAAACACCTTCAGAAATGCGATTTAAAAAAAATGATGAGTTAGATCAAAAAATTAGAAATAATTTTTCAAATGATTATAAGCTTGCATGCCAAAATGAGTATGATGATTGGCAAGATAATCCAATGAGTTGTTTAGCATTGGTAATTTTGTTTGATCAGTTTTCAAGAAATATGTTTAGAAACGATAAAAAGTCTTTTGCTCAAGATCAAAAAACTAGATTGATTGTAAATGATGCTGTTTACTCTGGTTATCTGGAAGCTATGAATGAAAATCAAAGATTTTTTATGTTGTTGCCATTAATTCATAGCGAGGAAATTAGCGACCATGAAATGGCCTATTATTTATTGAATAAATATTTAAGAGAACATGAGGGATATAATAAAATCAAAAAATTTTGGCAAGATCATACAAAAGTAATAAGATTGTTTCATAGATATCCACATCGAAACGAAATTTTAGGTCGTGAGTCAACTGAAGAAGAATTGGAATTCTTAAAAGGCCCAGGCTCATCTTGGTAATATGAATCTCGAATTTATTTTCAAAATTATAGATAAAAAAGAATGGCAAGAAGCTAAACTATCAGGAACATATGGAGGATCTAAAAAAGATATTGTAGATGGTTATATTCATTTTTCTGAAAAAGACCAAGTAGATGAAACTCTTAAAAAACACTATCCAAAAGTTGAAAATTTACTTTTACTGAAAGTAAATGCTTTTAAACTTGAACATTTACTTTGGGAACAGGCATCAAACGGAGATATGTATCCTCACTTATACTCTACTTTAGATGTTAATTATGTTGTAGATGAATTTGAACTACCTTTAGATGATGAAGGAATTCATGAGTTACCAGAAATTTTAAAAAATTATCAGTTTAGTCGACCAAGATAATTAACCATTACTACACCAATAATAATAAGGATAATTCCAATAGTTCCATAAATATTAGGTACTTGATTAAATTTTAACACAGCAAAAAGCACAACTCCTGTAACTGTTAAACCACTGTATGTGGAATAGGCAAATCCAACCGGAAGAGCTGACATCGCTTTTGCAATTGAAAACATTGTAATACACATAAATAAAATACATAAAATAGAGGGTGTTAGTTTGGTAAATCCATCAGATATTTTAGCAAAACTATTTGAAGCAATACCAAACACTATTCCGTTGGCTAAAAACAAATATCCTAACAATGGTTTCATGTTTATTCTTTTGATGCAATTTTGTTTACTAATGGTCTCATTAAAGGCGCTAAAGTAAATGCAGATATTAAAATAATTGGATACGCAAACATTATAGAATATCTCCATCTAAAAAAGAAACCATCCGAGACCCCTGTATTCACAGCTACAACCACACCACTCATAATAATACTCATACCAAAAGACATTAAAATCATAAATAATGGTTGAGCATATTTTTTATTAATCATAATTAATTATTACCTAGCAGGTTGACCATTAAAACACCAACAATAATAAAAGCTAAACCAATTAATGAATATAAATTAGGCACTTGATTAAATCGAATTATACCCACAGCAACAGTTGCTATAATTGTTAAACCTGCAAAGGAAGCATAAGTTATTCCCATTGGAATATTTTTCATTACCAATGAAAGAGCATACATACATAATACAATAGTGATTGCTGTAATTATACTTGGAAAAAGAAGAGTAAATCCCTCAGCACTTTTTGCAAAGCTATTTGAAGTAACACCCAAAAAAACTGCAATCCCTAAAAATAAATACGAAGTAGCAAGACTCATGCAAAGACTTTAAATGAATTTATTCAGAATTTATATAATTATTTAAGTGACCAATTAATAGCATCTTCCATTCTATCATCACCCCAAAAGAGTTCATTTTTTGTAACAAAAGATGGACTACCAAATATTTTATTTTCACGAGCTGAGTTTGTATTTTTGTTATATGTTGTCTCTATATCTGAGGATTTTGCTTCAGAGATGATTTTATTTTTATCTAAGTTTAATTCTGAACAAACTTCAGAAATACTTGGTTCGATCGCTGGTTCTTTACCTTCCTGAAACCATTTTTTATAAGTAATAGCAACAAATTTTTCACCCCAACCTTTTTCAAAACCAAGTATGGCAATTTGGTTTGCTAAATCAAATTCTGATAATGGATAGGGTACTGGTGTTTTAGCAAAAAAACCGTAACCTTCAGCTCTTCTTTCAATATCCCTCCACATGTAATTGACTTTATTCATTTTATCCGTTGGAAAAGGGATATTATTCATCTCTTTCATGATTGCTCTTACTGAAAAAGGTTTCCAATTGAATTTTACTTGATGTTGCTTTTCAACATCAAGTATTCTAGTTACGGATAAATAGGTGTAAGTGCTTCCTATCGAAAAATAAAAATCAATTTCACTCACTTATTTTGGCATTGGAGTAGCGCCAGTTTCTAAACTTATGATTTTTCCGTTGTCATATTTGTAAACTGCCATTACTGCCTCGACATTTCCGTCATCAAAAGTCACTAACGAATGATGAACACCAACTTCATCATTTTCGTAGACAATTCTAACCTTATCTTGATTAATGTCACCACTCATTGCCCATTTTATAACATCACCTTTATTTAGAACATTCCCTGACTTATGCATTGTGAATTTAAAATCATCATGCAAAAGATCATTCATTACTGCTTCATCTTTATTTTTTAAAGCAGCACTATATTTTTCTAATATTGACATATTATTCCTTTCTATTTATTCACCTGGTTTTTTAAAATTTTTTCCAGCATTTGCGGCTTTGTTAAAAGTTTTATTATAATCAAATACCTCATGAATCATAATATCTTCCATTAATCCTGCATTCATAATTGCAACTTTCATTCCTAGAACACTCTCATAATCACCTTCAATTACATTGATTACGTCAAATCTTCCTCGAACCCATTCATAGCTATGATATTTTACTCCTACAGTTTCACAAATAGCTTTAATAGCAGCCCCTCTGTCTGCATCAGGGTCACTTTGCATTCTCTTAGCCAGATCACGACTTATCTTACCAATGATATAAAATTTAGACATTATTCACCCCACATTCCATGAAATTCATATACTACTGCTGGCTTATCTCCAACAACCCATCCATCATGTCCTGGTTGGATAGAATATGCATCTCCAGCTTTATAAGTCATTTCAGTTCCATCATTATGTTTTGCACAAACAGCTCCAGAAACTATGATACCTAAATGTGTTGCTTGACAACTATCGCCACCAACTGTTGGTTTTATATCTTTTGACCACTGCCAACCTGGTTGCAAAGTAAGTTTCATTAATCTTTGGTTTCCAACTTTTACTGCCTCAATTTTAGCGTTTTGAAAATTATTATTAACTTCATCTGCATTATCAAAGCTTTTTACCTCTATTCCAGCCATTATAACCTCCTGTTTATAATTTATTCTTAGAAGTTAATCATATAATCTTCACTCATTACAGTTATTTTTTTAAGCTTTTGATAACTCAAAAATTTCATAGCCTTCCATAACTTCATCCCATATAGGTTTTGAAACAGGGTTTGATCCATCCATGAAGGAATGTAGTGCGTTCATGTCATGAACAACAATTTTAAACATTACTGTACCTTTATCAGGCGACACACTTGCAATTGTTTTAGTAACATCTGCTACTTTTTTTCTTTCAGCCATACCTTCGTCTGACTGCATAAACCCCATAAATTTTTCAAATTTTCCTTCTTTTAATTTTCCTACTACCAATATATCTTTCATTTTTTCCTCCTTATATTAATCAGAACAAACAGCCATTACTGTTGTCTCTTGTTTATGTCCAGATTGTTCAATTACTTTTGCATTCTCTGGATCTTGCATAAATTTTTGCATTGTATCTGCCGAAGGTGTTTCCATAACAATATGAACTTTATTGGGATTTTCTATTTCATTTCCTACATAAATTGTTTTAATCCCCGCAGCTTCTCTTTGTCCAGAATGTCCATCAAACATTTTTTTCCAATGAGCCCAATCATTTACTTCAAATGATCCAATCATTTTTACCATTTTTTTCCTTTTTTTTAATAAAGAGTTTGAACTACTTTTTTAACTCTATCTTCTCCATTAGGTACTGTTGAGTTTACAAAGTCATGACAGTCATTAGTTTTAGTTTCGTCAAATTTAGACCCATAAAATTTGTCAACAGCTTTATTTACCCCCTCATCCCATTCTTTTTCAGGAACGCCAACCTCTAAAGCATAAGCTTTTAAAACTTTTACAGAAGCCATAGATTTTTCTTTCATACTATACTCAAATGTTTCACCTGATGGTAAGAAATAGTTAGCCATGTAAATTCCGCTACATTCCCAAGCTTTACTTTTGACGCTATTACTCATATCTGCGTATGCAGATGTTAGGAAGAAAACGCTTAATAAAGTTATTATTATTTTTCTCATATTTCTCCAATTGTTAAAAATTTAACTTAAAGACTAGATATATGTTATTATATAGATAAATATTAATTTGTTCGCGCGACAGATGTGCACTCTTACAGAAACTTAAGCAATATATTTATTTTGAAGAGTATCTATTGTAGTTATAATTTGATAATATCTAGTTATGATTGAAAAGTTCAATGGAATTTTTTACTTAATAATATATCTAATACATTTTTTAATATTTGCTGTTTACGCATACCAAACAGTTTTTGCTACTAAAAAGTTTTTAGACAAATTTGGCATTGATGATACCGGTGCAGGGATGACAAGGTTTTTTGGTTCATTATTTATTGGAGCGGTTGCTATGGCAATATGGGTTGGTTTTATAAGAACAGATGGTCTTCAAGGCACATGGGCATTTTTCAATTTAGTTTTTTTACAAAATCTTTCAGCTCTTTGTGTAGGAATTTATACAATAAAAATTAATAAATTAGGACATACTCCACAAACATCAAATGAAGGAATTATTGCTCCAGGAATACTGACTTTGCTAAGTGCAATACTTTGTTTTGGTTTGGCTGACAAAATTTATTACTAGAGCCAATTTGGCGTAGGGAGACCTTTTTCTTCAAGGAATTTCTTATTAAACATTTTAGTTGCGTATTTATCACTTCTATCACATAGGATTGTTACTATTGTTTTACCTGGACCTAATTCTTTACCCATTCTTATTGCTCCAGCTATGTTTATTCCACAACTAGTGCCCAAACTTAGACCTTCATTCTGGATAAGATCATAAAGTATAGGTAACGCCTCATGATCATCAATTGAATATGCGTCATCGATTTTAGCTTCACCAAAGTTAGCTGTTACTCTGCTTGAGCCGATTCCTTCGGTAATTGATCCACCTTCAGATTTTAGTTCACCATTTTTTATATAATTATAAAGAGCAGAACCTTTTGGATCTGATAAATAAATTTTTATATTTTTGTTCTTTTCTTTAAGAGCATTACTAACTCCTGAAATAGTTCCTCCAGTACCTGAAGAACATACAAAGCCATCAACTTTACCTTCAGTTTGTTCCCAAATCTCTTGACCAGTTCCCTCATAGTGACCTTTAGCGTTTGCAGTGTTATCAAATTGATTAGCCCAAATTACACCATTGTTATTTGTTGGTCTTAGCTCATCAGCCAGTTTGGATGCTACTTTAACAAAATTGTTATCATCTTTATAGGGCTTAGGCGGCACTAATCTTAATTCAGCTCCAAGATTTATCAGTATATCTTTTTTTTCCTGAGTTTGATTGTCATTCATTACAATAATTGTTTTATAGCCCAAAGAATTTCCTAAAAGACCTAAACCAATACCAGTGTTACCGGCTGTTCCTTCAACAACAGTTCCACCTTTTGTTATTAATTTTTTTTCCTGAGCATCTTTAATTAGTGCAAGTGCAGCTCTATCTTTAACTGATCCACCTGGATTTAAAAATTCAGCTTTTCCATAAATATTACAACCAGTAATTTCAGATGCAGCTCTTAATTTTATTAGAGGAGTGTTTCCTATTCCTGAGATAAAATCATTTTGTGTGTTATTCATTACCAGTTTTTTTATCACTGTCAGTAGTGATACCATAGGGTTTAAATTCACTATCAGCAATTCCAACGTTTCTAGCTGGAATACCAACCATTACTGCATTTTCAGAAACATCTTTTGTTATAACTGCATTTGCTCCAATTCTTGCACCTCTGCCTACAATTACAGGTCCTAGCACTTGAGCACCTGAACCAATTACTACTTCATTTTTAATTGTTGGATGTCTTTTAATATTACGCTGATCATTTGAATTAATACTTGGTGATATACCTCCTAGTGTAACCATATGATAGATAGTAACATCATCTCCAATATCTGATGTTTCACCAATTACAACTCCCATCCCGTGATCTATAAATAAATTCTTTCCAATTTTTGCATTTGGGTGAATTTCAATACCAGTCATGAATCTTGAAAATTGAGAAATGATTCTAGCGATCAAATGAAATTTAGCAGTGCTAAAAAAATTTGCTATTCTATGAAAGAAAACTGCTTTTACTCCTGGGTAAGTCAGAATTAAACTAAGCTTATTTTTTGCAGCTGGATCTCTATCAATTATTGATTGTAAAAAATTACTCATTTTTTTTAACTTTTGTTGCTGTTGATTAAAAAATTATATGCTTTATATAGTTATAAACTCATTAATTAAAAGAGGTTATTATGTATAGAAACACAAACTGTTTTCACTTAGCAATCCCTTGTGGGGACTTAGAAATAGCAAAAAAATTTTATAGTGAAACTTTAGGCTGTAGACTTGATAATTCTGCTCAAGAATGGGCTGATGTTGATTTTTGGGGAAATGAATTAACCCTTCATAAAAGTGAACATAAACTAGATCATGAAAGACATGATGTAGATATGGGAAATGTTTCTGTTCCACATTTTGGTGTCCATTTATCTAGAAAAGATTTTGATGCTTTAAAACAAAGGTTAAAAGATAGTGGTACAAAATATTATGATGAACCTTATTTAAGATTTAAAGGTACAAAATATGAACAAGAAACATTCTTTGTAAAAGATCCTAATGAAAATATTTTGGAAATTAAGACTCTGACAGCAAATCCTTAAAAAAAATATTTGAAGTTAAATCAATATATACCTAGTAAATTTACATTATTTATTAGAAGACTAAGATACTATTTGTATGGAGAAAAATTTTATAAAAAATTAAATTATGATTGGAACAAGCATCAATCTAGATTCGAGATTATTAATTCAATAATTGAAAAAAAAAACTATAAAAGTTATTTAGAAATTGGCTGTCAAGCAGACATTAATTTTTCTAAAATAAATATTAGTAAAAAAATTGGAGTTGATCCTAATGATGGAGGTACACATAGGATGACTAGTGATGATTTTTTTGATCAAAACAAAGAAAATTTTGATTTAATTTTTATAGATGGTTTGCATGAATATGAACAAGTTAAAAAGGATATTGTAAACTCAATAAAACATCTAAATAAAGAAGGTGTCATTATCTTACATGATTGCTTACCATCAAAAATATGGCATCAAACAATTCCTCAAACACATAAAAGTTGGAATGGAGATGTGTGGAAAGCATTGGTTGAGTGCAGAACAAGACTAGATCTAGATACCTATACTTGTACAGCTGATCATGGACTAGGAATTATATTCAATAGAAAAAATCAAAATATTTTAAATTTGGATATTAAAAATTTCAAATCATTAAAATTTAAAGACTATTATGATAATCATAACCTATATATGAATTTAATTTCAGAAAATGAATTATATCAACTGATAAATAAATAAACTAATAGCGTTTAATAATTCCAAAGTTTGTCTATTTAATTCTTATTAATTTCTTTGACAGAGTATTATAATTCGAGTTAGACTTTATTTTTAAATTTAATAGGAGATAATATGAGAATAATCAGAACTACACTTGTAGCTGGATTAATCTCAATTTTAGCTACATTTTCAACATTAGCAGAAAAAGTTAAAATTGGAGATCCCGGTTGGACAGGTGCTACAGCTATTGCAAACTTATTAGCTGCAGTTGTTACAGACAAAATGGGTGGAGAAGCTGAGCTTGTTCCAGGAAACAATACTGCAATTTATGCAGCGATTGATAGAGGAAAAGGTGAAATTGATGTACACCCTGACATTTGGTTACCAAACCAAGAAGCTTACACAAATGATTTGGTTCCAAAAGGTACTTTAAAATTAAGTAGCAAACCTTACGAAGGAAACCAAGGTTATTGTGTTTCACAACAGTTTGCAAAAAAAATGAACATTACAGCAATTGAAGACTTAGCAAGACCTGAAGTTGTTAAGGCTATGGATAGCGATGGCAACGGAAAAGGTGAGTTTTGGATTGGTGCTGATGGTTGGGCTTCTGCAAATGTAAACCAAGTTAAATTAAGAGACTATGGTTTGTATGATGCCGGCATTGAAGCAGTTAGGGCTGCTGAAGCAGTTAAAAATGCAAGAGTACTAGATTCAATCAAAAAAGGTGAAGGTTATGCATTTTATTGTTATAAACCACATGCAATTTGGGGAATGGCTGACGTAGTAATGTTAACAGAACCAAAATATGATCCTGCAAAATATAAAATGATTCAACCTAAAGCAGATGCTGATTGGTACAAGAAATCTTATGTTGCGTCAAAAGATGCTCTTAAGCAGATTCAAATTGGTTGGGCAACTTCTTTAGAGAGTCAATCACCAGCGATTGTAGAATTCTTTAAGAATTTTCAATTAACAGCTGATGATGTTTCTGCAATGGCTTATGCAGTTTCAGTTGAGAAAAAAGATCCAGCTGCTGTAGCAAGAGCTTGGATGGAAGCAAATAAATCAACTGTAGACGGTTGGTTAGGACTATAATCTAAATCAAAATTTATACTCGGCAATTTAAGATTGCCGAGTATATTTTCCTATAATAAAAGACAAAATGGATTCATCGAGTTCAGCTATAAAAATTGAAAATGTTTGGAAAGTATTTGGCAATACTTCACCTAAAGCATTAGATGCAATTCAAAATAAAGGAATTTCTAAAACAGAAGCTTTAGAAGAATACAATTCAGTCATAGGTGTTTCCGATGTTTCTTTCGACGTTAAACAAGGTGAAATATTTTGTGTTATGGGACTTTCTGGAAGTGGAAAGTCTACATTAGTAAGACATATCAATAGACTTTTGGAACCAACTTCAGGCAAAATTTTGATTAATGGTCAAGATGTAATGGGATTAGATAGAGAAAACCTTCAAGAATTAAGAAATAAAAAGATAGGAATGGTTTTTCAAAACTTTGCTCTAATGCCCCATAGATCTGTTGTAGACAATATCGCAATGCCTTTAGAGATTAGAGGTATAAGCAAAAACGATCGTTTAGATGCTGCAAATAAAATTTTAGAAATTGTAGAACTACAAGGCTGGGGCAACAAGTTTGCTCACGAATTATCTGGAGGAATGCAACAAAGGGTAGGTCTTGCAAGAGCTCTAGCAGCTGATCCAGAGTTTCTTTTAATGGACGAGCCTTTTAGTGCATTAGATCCACTGATTAGAAGACAGCTTCAGACTGAGTTCATTAAACTTTCAAAACAAATGAAAAAAACTACAGTTTTTATTACTCATGATTTGGATGAAGCAGTAAGAGTGGGGCACAGAATTGCAATAATGAGAGATGGAAAAGTAATCCAAATAGGGACACCCGAAGAAATAGTTGTAAGTCCTGCAGATGAATATGTTGCTGATTTTGTAAAAGGAATTTCAAGACTAAAAGTTGTTCAAGCCAAAACAATCATGCAATCAATTGAGAAATACGAAAGTGTTAATGGAAAATTAGATGAAAATAGTCAAAGCGTGGGAGAAAATGAATTATTAAGCAAACTAATAGAGTTATCAAAATCTAGCAAAGGACCATTGGTTGTTAAAGATAATAATAAAAATAACTTAGGTGTATTAACGCAATCAGATCTTTTAAAAGCAGTTATAGAGGGTAGTGATGGAGAATAAACAAATTAATAACCTCACTAGATCAGAATTAATATCTGACTTTGTTAAATCAAATCCAGAATATTACATTAAAGAGTTTCAAAAAATTGGAAGCAAACCTTCTTTCTCTTTTTCATTTAATTTATATGCAGGAATTTTAGGTCCAATTTGGTTTGGAATGAGAAATATATGGAATTGGGCATTAGCTTTTTTAATAATTGAAACATTTTCAGTTGTTCAAATTATAAGAGGTTTATTTGGAAATATTACCAAAGATGCTGTTGAAAAAATAAAGCAAGTTGAATCTACTATAGCATTTAGAAATAAACAGTTAGAAGCAGCTATAACTAATAATCCAGATAAGGTGGATGTCTATAAACGTAACATTAAATCCTTAGAGGATGCGATGCAGGGATACATTGATGAAGTTGCAAGAATTGAAGCGTCAGCAATTTGGATAACTATTTTTGGTATTGCTTTATTAATTTCAATTAAAATAGTTCAAGGGATTTTAGCTAATTCTATTTTAGAGAAAAGATATTCAGAGTGGTTGTCAGATAAAACAATAAGGCCAGGAATGCAAACTAGGAACTTTATTTCTAGTACAATTTTTGCAGCAGTGATAATGTTTTTTTCTGTTGTGCATTACAGTTTTCCAGGTGTTATTACTATAATGGATGATTTTCCAACCCATCCAGATATAAGATTGACTTCAATAAAATGGGTAGAAACTATTTTTGATTACGCTGTTTTAAAAGGAGACGCTTTATTTACAGCGATCACTATTGGAATTAGATCAGTATTAGATTTCTTAGAATTATTATTTGTAAAAACTCCATGGATTGTAATCATCACAACCATAGTTACTTTAACTGGACTAGCCGCAGGTCCAAGAGCTGCGATTTATTCAGCAGGATTTTTATGTTACATGGGTTTTTTGGGTTTTTGGGTTAAAGCCATGACCACCTTGGCTCTTCTTGGAACTGCTGCGGTATTAAGTATTGTAATAGGAATTCCTCTTGGAATTTTTTGTGCAAGACGTCAAAGATTTTATTCAATGATAAGGCCAATAATGGATTTCATGCAAACAATGCCAGCCTTTGTATTCATGATACCAGTAATCGCGTTCTTTGGTACTGGAAAAGTTGCAGCAGTAATTATTACAATGATTTTTGGAGGGACACCTGTAGTGAGATTAACAGTTCTAGGATTAAGAGGTGTGCCTGAAACAATTAGAGAGGCTGCAATCGCTTACGGAGCATCTAAATGGTATTTATTAAGAAAAGTAGATTTACCACTAGCAACACCATCTATCTTAGCAGGAGTGAACCAAACTGTAATGTTAAGTTTAGCAATGGTAGTAGTTGCATCTTTAATCGGTGCAAAAGGATTAGGACAAGATGTTTTGGAAGCACTTCAATATGCAAATGTGGGACAAGGAATTTTAGCAGGTGTAGCAATTTTATTTGTTGCTTTAATACTTGATAGGGTTGTTCAAGGTAAAAAAAGAGTTTAATTAATCTTAATGGAATATGTATTATTAGGTTTTTTAACAGGAATAAGTTTAATTTTAGCTTTAGGTGCACAAAACATATTTGTTATTGAGCAGGGATTAAAAAAACAACATGTATTTTTAGTTTGTTTAATATGTTCGATATCAGATTTATTATTAATATGTCTAGGTATTTTTCTATTTCATTATTTTAATCAATTTTTCAATCAAACCGTAGAATTAATTTTAAATGCACTTCTTGTGTTATTTTTAATGCATTTTATTTATACAAAAATAAAAATAAATCATTCTGAAATAAATTTTCATAATGAAATAACTAACATTTCAAAAACAAATATATTTATTAAAACATTAGGGTTTACATATCTTAATCCACATGTCTATTCAGATACTGTTTTTTTTCTAGGAAATTTTTCTAAAAATTATCTGTTAAATCAGAAAATATCTTTTGGTATTGGTGCGGCTATTGCTTCATTTTTATTTTTTTTTACTTTAGGATATTTATCTAATTATTTATCAAAGTATGCTAAAAGTGAAAAAATTTGGAAAGTAATAAATATTTTTATTATATGTTTTATGTCTATCTTAATTTTACTTATTATTAAGGAAATGTTATGAGTGATATTTATGTAGATGATATAGGCGAAGGTTTCCCTTTTGTTTTAGTTCATGGTTATCTAGGTTCAGCAGAAATGTGGTTATTCCAAAAAGAATTTTTTTCAAAAGATTATCGTGTAATTATCCCAGCCCTCCCAGGGTTTGGCGAAAGTCATAATGTAAAATCTTTGGATTCTATTAATAAAATGGCTAAAAAAATTATAAATGTCTTAGATCAAAAAAAAATAGATAAATTTAATTTAATTGGTCATTCAATGGGTGGAATGATAGTTCAGGAAATTACAAAATTGATTGGAGATAGAGTTAACAAATTAATTTGTTTTGCTACAGGTTCTATTGGAGATATCCCGGGAAGGTTTGAAACTATGGATGAAACAAGGGAAAAATTAAAGAAAGAAGGTTCAGAAATCTCTTTTTCTAGAGTACCTTCGAAATGGTTTGTAAAAGGAGATAAGGATAAAAATTATTTTCTTTGTAAAAATGCTGTTAAAAATGTTTCATTAGAAACTGCTGATAATGCATTACTAGCAATGAAAAATTGGAAAGGGATAGATTATCTAAAAAATATTAAAAATGAAACCCTTATTATATGGGGTGATAAAGACACCTCTTATAATTTTGATCAAGTTGATACATTAAATAAAAACATAAAAAATAGTCGTTTAGAAATTTTTAAAGATTGTGCTCATAATGTTCATTTAGAACAGCCTGATCAATTTAATAATTTAGTAAAAGAATTTATCTCAAAATAATATTTTTATTAAGTCTATAAACTTTTTTATAAGCACCAATAAATTTTGTTGAAGAATGAAATTTTCCTGGAAAAATTATACATTTTATTTTAGCTCGCCTAGCTGAATTTAGACTTTCTTGAGTGTCCTCAATGGCCATACAATCGTTAGCTTTAAGCTTTAGTTTTTTGAGAGCTAATTGGTATATATCTGGATTTGGTTTAAATTTTTTTATTAATTTTGAATTTCCAATAAATCTAAAATCTCTTTTATTAATTGAATTTCTTAAAGAATATAAAATTGCATTTATATTGTTTGAGGATGTAGATGAAACAAATGCAATTTTTATTTTTTCTTTTTTACAAAGAGAAATTAAATTCTTAACACCTGGTCTTAATTTAAGCTGATTATTTTTAAGATAATTATTAAATATTTTAGTTTTTAAATTTCTTAAATATGCTGAGTCTACAACATTTTTTTTCTTTTTTGCATATCTTGATATTCTGTCTTTACCTCCAGATTTACTTAATAAATTTATATACTCACGTTTGGTCCAATTCCATTCGAGTCCATACTTTTTGAATGCTTCATTGAATGATCTTCTTTGAATTTCAGAAGTTTCAACAATAGAACCAATAGAACCAAAAAGTAAAGCTTTGTAATATCTCAACCTTTTACCGCTCCAGCAGTTAAACCACTAATAACCTGTCTTTGGAAAAACATTACAAGCATAAATAAAGGAGCTGTTGCAGAAACAACAGCAGATACTGCCCACATTAAATTACCTTCATGCTGGTTTGTTCCTAAATAACTTTGAATTTTTGGAACCATAGTGTGATTTTCTTGATTGAGTAGCAATGCAGTTACAGTAAAGTCATTATAAGCTAGCATTAAGCTAAATAAACCTGCAGTTATCACACCAGGCCACATGACTGGCATTATAATATGTCTGAAAGCTTGAAAATATGAACAACCATCTATTAATGCACTTTCATCAAGTTCTTTTGGAACTGTTTTAAAAAACGAGTAAAGCAACCAAAGTGTAAATGGCTGATTAATTGCCACCAATACAACAATGGTGGTTGGAAGAATTCCCCAAATCTGTAATTCAAAAAAGGGAAATAAATATCCTGATACTAGAGTTATATGCGGCATAGCTCTAAAAATTAAAGCAATCATTAAAATCCAAAATGCATATTTTTCAGTTGATCTTGAAAGTGCATATGCACCTAAAGTTCCTAAAAATAATGAAATACTAACAACAAAAACAGTAACAATAATTGTATTTTTTGATGCTTTCCAAAACTCTCCTTCAGTCCACGCTTCTGTATAGGCATTAGTTGTAAATTTTCCACCTGTTTCAACTAAAGTATTAAATGCAGATATCGCATACCACCAATCAGATCTAGAAAAGAAATCAGCTCTTACTTTAAATGATCCCCAAAAAGTCCAAATAAAAGGAAAGCAAGCGATTAACAACCAAGTGATAATAAAAATAGTATTGAATGTTTTTAAACGTGTCGATTTTGTATCTAATCCGTAATCCATAATTATCTCGCGGTTTTAAATTCTTTCCAAGTTCTTATCAAAACTGGCGCTAGTAGAATTGCAATACCAATAATTGTCATCATTGAAGTAGCTGCAGCGGAACCAAACAATATTACCTCCTCGTTGACTAAATTATCATATATTAACCATGAAAGAGATTGTGCACTTCCTTCAGCACTAAATCCAATTATAGGTTCAAAAACTCTAAAATTATCCATTAAAGAAATTAAAGCCACAAAAGTAACTACAGGATAAATATGTGGTAAAACAATATGTTTAATTCTTTGCAATCTAGATGCACCATCAATAATTGCTGCTTCAATAGGTTCTTGCGGTACCGTCTGAAGCGCTGCATAAAAAACAACAAAAGCGAATGGGGAATGATGCCAGATTCCATAAATTATGATGGTTATCCATGTCAATGTTTTAGAAGATTTTAGTGACAAATAGGGATCATTCATTAAGTTTTGGATGTTTGCACCTATGATACCTTGAGAATCAATCATCCAAAATAATACTAACGATCCTACCAATGGTGTCACAATCATTGGTAAAATTGTACCAAAGATTAGAGGTCCTCTAATTTTTCTAGCAACTGCATTTAAACTTAATGCAATAATAAATCCTAATAGGAGTACATTTGGAGTAACAAATAAACAGTAAGTTAAAGTAAATATTAGAGCTTTGTAAAAGGGGAGATTAGTCACTTGATCCACAAATGCCCCAAAACTTTCAGTTTCATTCCAAAATTTTTTTATTTCATCAACTGCTAGATGATTTCTGTCTGTATAAGTCCCAAAGCCATTAAATTTTCCAAGAGGTTTTGCATCTCTGATTTTTGTGGTTTCCTCATTATCAACTACAATTGAAACAGTGCATCCAAAAGGATCACATTTTTTAACTTCTTTTACAACTTGATCATGTTGTGCGTAAAAAGATTGAATTCCTGTTGATATGATTGGTAGCCCAATAAATAGGATCATGGCTAAACCTGTTGGTAAAAAAAACCAAAAGAATGTTTTATTAGGCATTAGAAATATAACTAAGTGGGGAAAAATCCCCACTCAGAAGTTTTAGATTTTATAGAAAGCCTTGTTCTTTAGCTTTACTGATGTAAGCAGCCTCAACATCTTTCAATGCTTGTTCAGCTGATTCTTTACCTTGTAAAAACTCAACAATTTCACTTCCTAACGCACCATGCATTAGACCCATTTGTGGTAACATAGGATATGGTTTTGCTCCCATTTTTACAGCTTCAATTACACCAATAGATTTTGGTCCTGGCACAAATCCTTCTACTAACCAAACAGCTTGATCAGCAGCGTCAGCAACCATTTTCTTATTTGATGCTGCATGTGCTAAAGCTCTAAATGTTGCTTCTGCGTCAGCATCAGATCTATTTTTTGCAAGTGTAAAACCATCCCACCACAAAGTTGCGGCAGGAATATTTCCACCCCCAACAGTTGCAGGACCGGTTAATTTTGTTGCAGCAGTTATTTTAGCATCTCCTTCATCATCTAAAAGAGTACCAGATCTTGAAGCCCATAATGTCATCAAAGCAACATTACCTGACTCCCATTCAACTTTAATTGCTTCACTATCATGAGTTAAATAATCTGGATTACTTAGCTCAGATAATTTTTTAAGCATATTTAAAGTAGCAACACCCTTTGCATTATTAATATTTGGTTGCGCACTTCCAGCTTTAAAGAATTCTCCACCATGACCAATAAACATATTTACAAATTCTTCTGCTAGGTTCCAACCAGCTTTGTATGCAGCTGCATAAGGGTATTTCATTTTTCCTGAAGCTCTAATTTTTTCAGACGCTGCAACAACTTCTTCGTATGTTTTTGGTACAGCTATACCCATATCTTTTAAGACATCTTCTCTATAGTACAAGTGTTGTGTATTAGCCATAAATGCTACAGCCATTACTTTTCCATCAATTGTAATCAATTGTGAGTCTTGTATTCCTTTTCCATATTTTTTTACAAGATCATCTAATGGTCTAATTAAATCTTGGTTCATTAAAGGAACAATTGAACTGTTTGCCGCAATTCTAGCTGAGAATTCAGAAGGGTTTGCAGTTAGCGCTGGCACTGCGATTTTATTGTGCTCTGATGAGTGTGTCACTTTAAAATCAGCACTTCCTTTACATTGTTTAGAAGTTTCAACGAAAGTTCTTAATGCAGGAAAATCATTAGCCAAAATATTTATTGATCCACTTTTAATGTTACAATCTGCATATGCAGAAGTTCCAAAAAGTAGAAACAATAAAGTAACTAGTATTTTTCTCATATTTTATCTCTCTATATTTGTTTGTTAAATTATAATTTAAGTTCGAAAACTATATCTAACTACTGAAGTGAATTCAAAGTGATAATTAAATCACTTTTGACGCAATTTCTGCACCTGCAACAAGCGCTTCAAGCTTTTTATAAACTATATTTTCGTCTACATTTCCAAATCCAGCAAAGGTACTAAATCCACAATCAGTACCAGCCATTAATTGGTCTTTATTGATTACTTTTGAATATGTTAAAATTCTTTGTTTTACAACTTCTGGATGTTCAACAAAATTAGTTGTGGAATCTATTACTCCTGGAACAATTATTTTATCTGACGGAATTTTTAAGTTTTCAAAAATTTGCCATTCATGAGAATGTCTCGGATTAGATGACTCAATCAAATAAGTTTGTACATTTGCTTTAAGAGCAATTGGCATAATTTTTTCAAGGGAAATATCATATAAATGAGGCCCTTCATAATTTCCCCAGCATATGTGCATTCTAATTTTAGAACTATCTATATTTCGAATTGCTTCATTGAGACATTCAATCTGTTTCTCTGCTCTTTTAAGAAATTCTTTTTCTGTAAGATCTTTAAATGTCATATGTCTAGCTAAAGCGAGATCAGGACAATCTAATTGTAATTGAATATCGTTAGAAGTTATTTCCTCGTATTCATCTTTCATTAATTTAGACAAATTTTCTAAATATTCATCGTCATTTTTATAAAATTTATTTGGCAAAAATGCTGATATCACTCCTGGTGATGCCGCGTTCATAAATGCACCTGAATGATTATTAGCAGTTAAAGAGTCTTTAAAATTTTTTATATCTTTAGTGAGTGAAGTTTTGTCTTTAATTTTAAGTTTGCCAGTACAACAGGGCCTTGTATAAGTTGGTGTACCACCGGTTCTTGCAATTCTTTCTTTAAAAGAGGGAAAATCATCTAAATCTTTTGGTGCTTTTCTCTCACTTTCTCCTGAAAATCCATCAAGTCTATCCTTAACATAAGTTGCATAACTTATTTTTGACATTTCTCCATCACTGATAAAATCAACTCCAATATCAATTTGTTTTTTGACAATATTATTCACATCTCTTTTTACTATTTCATCAAATACAATAGAGTCTATTTCTTCTTTTCTATCTTTTTTGAATAAAAGTTCAGACAAATCATTAGATCTTGGTAAGCTACCAACGTGTGTTGTTTTAATTTTACTCATTTTTTTATTTCATTAATAATTGTTTCCAAATAGCAACTTCATCGAACAACACCCATTCTCTAATTATATTCCCATCAACAATTTCAGCATGATTAATTCCCATGATAAAAATATTTTTATTAGTTGCTTCCTCATATTCATTAGTATTATTAGAGTGCAATCCGTTTAAAAACCATCTTATTGATACCTTGCTATTTTTACCCGCTTCCTCTAACCAACCAACATGCTCAATAGAAAAATTAATATTTTTAAGTGCATTTTTTATAGAATTCCAAAATTTTGAGATTTCCTCTCTTCCATGGCCTATTTTATTACCTGGCCAGAAAATACTTGCAGCTCTTGCATAATTAATAAAATTATAATCTTCTAAAAAAATATTTTTTAAAATTTGAGAATATTTTTCACCTATACTATCTTTTTCAAAACTAAATGGCGTATATTCAGATTTCATATCGGAGCTTAAATCAAATACTTTTTTTGCTTTAGTTTCTCCACCTTCTTTTTCTATTATCTGTTTAGCAAATTCTTTTGGAGTGTAACCAAGCTGTCTTACCATTGCACCTTGATCTCTTACTATCCATTCATCATAAACTTGATTGTTTTTGCAAGCACAATCTGCAATTACTCTATAGTAAATATCTTTTTTGGTTGGCTTTCCGTAAAAGCCATCTCCTAAGTGAGTACCTTTACTTAGTATTCTGTGAGAAGAATGATAACCTTTTTCATCATTTCCATTCCAAATAACTTCTTCTCCTAAAAGTTGACGATTTGGAAATTCTTTTAGTGTTGCAAATGTTGCTTCTATTACAGGTTTATTTCCATAAGTTACTCCAAATGGAGATCTCACAGGTATATCTTTAGAGTAAAATTCTGATATTGAGTTAACATCCTTTCCCTCCCAAATTTGCTTTGTAATTTTTAGAATGTAATCTGGAAAGTCCTTATATTTTTTGTCAAAGCCCTTCATTAAATTTGGGATACACAATTTAAAAAACAGTCTTGTTGTTCATCAATTTCTATAATTAGGTTTGAATTTACAGGTACTGAAAAAGTATCTTTTGGTTTTAAGTATATTTCGGTATTATTTATTTTCACTTTCCAATTTCCAGTTTGTGAAAATAATATCGTAGGTTTATTAAATTTTACATTTTCAACATTACAATTTTTTGCCTTTAATAAACTTAAATTAAAACCAGTATTTTGATTAATTATTGGGTCAAAATTTTGATTATTAAAGTTATTTCCAAGCACTTGTACTAAAAATAATCCTGGAGATATTTCTTGTTCAAAATTTTTTCTATTTTCAAATTTACAAATAAATTTTGTGAGCTCATCTAACTTATAATTATCAAACTTTTTAAGTTGTTCATAAGTTATTGGTTTTAAAAGTTCTTTACCATTAGGTATTTTTTCTTTTGATAAATCAATTAAAGAATTATCATTAAGCAAAGCCATTCCTGTTTCTTTCGCTTTTTCTAAAACACTAGGTACCCATGTAATTATTCCTGGATCATCACCCCCAAGTACAACAAACATTAATCCTTCTTTATCACCTGCATTTTCAAATCCTCTGAACATATTTGTTGGCATCGATATTATATCTCCAGCACTTAATATAGTTTGATCTTTTCCATTAGCTCCCCAATAAAATTTCCACTTACCTGAATAAATTAAAAATACTTCTGCAGTAGTATGACTATGCAATCCCGATCCATTTTTTGGCATTGCGGAAACTGCACCCAAATTAAAACTATGTGGCATTGCTATTTTGACAGACTGTCCTGTATCTTCTGCGACACCGGGACCTACGATCGAATAATTTTTTCTATCTTTATGACCTTCAAGCTTACCCTCTACAAAAGGTAGGGTGCTTGGGACTAAATCCTCAAATTTTGCTAAACGATTATTCATATTTTTTTACACTATATTTTGTGATACTAGATTTAAACAATTAATTATATATGCAAATAGAACAATTTGATACAGGTCTTAAAGGGCAGGAGAATATAAAAAAATTAATTATATCTCCCGAAGAAAATTTTAAAAATAAGCTTGAGGTAAGAGGTTATTTAAAACAAATATTTAAGAATGGAATTTCTAAGATTGACGATAATTTAGAAAATTCATTTTCTAAAGATATTAAAGTTAATTGTTTTTACCCACTAAATGAATTTTCTGGATTAGGCGAATTTAAAAGAAAATTTTGGGAACCTTTATTTAATTCTTTTCCAGATATTGAGAGAAGAGAACAAATTGTAGTAGGAGGAGTATTCAGGGATAAAGTTCAGGTTGGCTCTATATCTACTTTATCTGGTACTTTTAAACAATCATGGCTTGGCATATCTCCAAATAATAAAATGATAAATCTTAAATGTTGTGAAATTCATGAACTTAAAAATAATAAAATTATTGAAAGTTATATTTTAATTGATCTTTTAGATCTAATGTTGCAAACAGGACAATATCCATTAAATACATCTCGTGGCGCAGAAGGTAACTGGCTTCACCCAATTAATAGAGACGGTGTTAATTTTTTTGAAAAAAATTTTGAAGTTTCGCAAGCTAGTTTAGAACAATCATTAGTAATGCAGAGAAGTTTAAATATTAAACCAGAACTTGAATCCAAAACAGATGATGAGCTTAGAGAGAAATTAAAAAATCATCCACAATCAGATTACTGGCATGATAAAATGATTTGGTATGGCCCAAGTGGGATTGGTACGGCGAGATCTTTAGAGGGTTTTATTGAAAACCATCAGATGCCTTTTAGAAAAACATTCAAAGAAAGAAATTATTGGAAACTAGGACATTATTGTGAATTAGGAGATGGAAAATTTTCATTAACGGCTGGATGGAATAGTATACAAGCTGTTTATGGATCAGATCATTGGTTGGGTTATAAATCTAACAATCAAAATGTAACAATGAGAGTAATGGATTTTTATCACCATGATGAAGGAAAGATTAGAGAAAACTGGGTGCCAATTGATATAATTCATATACTTAAACAAATTGATGTAGATGTATTTAAATTAATAAAATAATTTATGGCTAATATAAAATTCTCAAACGTTCATAAATCTTTTGGCTCAAATAAAATTATAACTGATTTTAATCTTCAAGGTAATGAGGATGAATTTTTAGTTCTTGTTGGTCCATCTGGTTGTGGAAAATCAACATTGCTAAGAATGATAGCTGGCTTAGAAAAAATTGATGAAGGAAATATTTATATTAATGACCAATTAGTTAACACACTTCATCCATCTAAAAGACAAACTGCAATGGTATTCCAATCATATGCACTATATCCTCATATGAACGTATATGAAAATATGTCTTTTGGATTAAAAATTGAGAAAAAATCTAAAGAGGAAATTGAAACAAAGGTAATGCAGGCAGCAAAAATCTTAAAAATTGAGGAATTATTAGAAAGAAAACCAAAACAGTTATCGGGTGGACAAAGACAAAGGGTTGCAATTGGAAGAGCTATTACCAGAAATCCTAAAATATTTTTATTTGATGAACCCCTTTCAAATTTAGATGCAGCATTAAGAGCAGAGATGAGAGTAGAGATTTCAAAGTTACACAAACAAATAAAAACGAATATGATCTATGTAACTCATGATCAGGTAGAGGCAATGACGCTAGCTGACAGAATAGTTATATTAAATCACGGAAATATTGAACAAGTTGGAACACCTGAGGAAATATATAACAATCCATCAAACGTTTTTGTTGCTCAATTTATTGGAACACCAAAAATGAATATTCTGAAAATTATGAGTGAAGACATACTGTCTTCAAATCAAATTAATTTTTTAGGTAATAGTGTTCTTCTACCAAATGTAAAACTAGAGAAAAACAATTATTTTATTGGAATAAGACCAGAACATTTTAGTGTAGCTAATGATAGTGAATTTAAATTTTCGCCACAAATTGACCTGATAGAAAATTTAGGTAATGAAAAAATTGCTTATTTAAAAATGGATAAACATGAAATTAGCGCAAAAATTTCGAGTCAATATACAATTAAAAATACGATAGGTTTTAACTCAAAAGATATATTTTTATTTGATGAAGGTGGAATTAGAATAAAAAGTCATCAATAGTTGATGATTTAAATTAATCTTTTATTTTTTCCCACTCAGACATTCCACCAGAAATATTTTTAACATTTTTTACACCCATGTCTTTCATTGTTTTAGTTGCTAAAGTTCCTTGCCCACCTAGTCCACAAAAAACAACAAACTCTTTATCTGGGTTATTTTTAAATATATCATTCTCCAGTGGGCTACCCTCAGCCAAATAAAACTCAAGTAATCCTCTATCCATATGAATAGCGTTTCCTATAGTTCCTTTTGAAAAACTATCTTTATCTCTTACGTCAATAAATTGAACATTAGGATCATTCAATTTTTTTTTAGCCTCCTCAGCAGAAATATTTTCAATTTCATTAGTTGCACTCATTAATTCATCAAATTTTTTCATACTTTTATTCTATAAATTTATTAGTTAGAAAACCCGTATTTTCTTAATCTTACATCACCAGTTCTAGCATGTGCTTCCATACCCTCATATCTTGAAATTCTTGCTGCAGCGGCACCAACTTCTTTATTAGATTCTTCATTCATTTTTTGGTAAGTTACCGTTTTAATAAATTTTCCAACGTACAAGCCACCTGTATATTTTCCAGCACCTTTTGTTGGTAATATATGATTTGGTCCAGAACATTTATCTCCATAAGCAACAGTTGTCTCTTCACCTAAAAATAGTGATCCATAATTTTTCAATGTTTTTAAATACCAATCTAAGTTTTCAGCTTGAACTTCTAAATGTTCGGGAGCATACTCATCACTTACTTTAATCATCTCTTCTTTTGTATCGCATAAAATTACTTCACCGTAATCTCTCCACGCAGCATCAGCGTTATTTTTGTTATGTTCAGGTAATTCATTAATAATTTCTGGAACTCTTTTCATAACATAATCACAAAGTTCTTTGTCTGTTGTGTAAAGCCATGCTGGAGAGTCAGGACCATGTTCAGCTTGCCCTACTAAATCATATGCTATTATTTCTTTGTCAGCAGTTTTATCTGCTATTATTCCAATTTCTGTTGGCCCAGCAAATAAATCTATTCCAACTTTTCCATAGAGAATTCTTTTTGATTCAGCAACAAACTTATTTCCAGGTCCAACAATCATATCCACTGGTGGATTTTCGAAACATCCATAAGCTAGTGCAGCTATCGCACCAATTCCACCTATATTCATTATTACATCTGCTCCACACAAATTAGCTGTATAAATTATTATTGGGTTTGCACCGTTCTCATCTTTCGGAGGACTAGTTACTATAATATTTTTCACTCCAGCAACTTTAGCTGTTGTTACACTCATAATTGCAGAAGCAATATTGTTATAACGCCCACCTGGTACATAACACCCTGCGGTATTTACTGGAATTAATTTTTGTCCAGCGATTAATCCAGGCGAAAGTTCAACTTCAGAGTCTTTTCCTAAATTCTCTAATTGATGTTCTGCAAATTTCCTTACTCTGTCGTAAGAAAATTTAATATCATCTTTAATTTTTTGATCTAATGTTTTTGTAATCTGTTCAATTTTATCTTTACTTACAATTATATCACCCTCGTAATTATCAAATTTTTTAAGAACCTCTTTAATCCCGTCTTCTCTTGTTTTTTCTAAATCTTTTAATATTGTATTAACTTTATTCCTTGTTTCATCTTCACCGGTAAATGCAGTTTTTTCAGCTTTTTTTATGTATGTAATTGTCATGATTTCCCTTTATTAGTAAAACCTATTTAAGATATTATTAAATTTAATTCAACAAAAGTTTAATCTAATGCCACAACAGCTGCTGCTATTGAAGCTAACCTAGCTTGAGCTTCATCTGATCTACTTGTTATTACAACAGGTACTTTTCCTCCTATCACTACACCTGCGGCACATGCTCCACTAAAATATATCAGCATTTTTACGAGAGCATTTCCAGTTTCTACACTTGGCACCAACAATACATCTGCCTCACCAGCAACTAAATTTTTAATTCCTTTTATTGCTGCTGATTTTTTTGAAATACTATTATCGAATGCTAAAGGGCCAAATACGTCAGCATTTAAATTTTCTTCTTTTGCTAACTTTGTAATTTCTGCAGCCTCAATTGAACTTGGTACACTTTCTAAAACTTCTTCAGTTGCAGAAAGTACAGATACTTTTGGTCTCTCTATTCCTATTCTGTTTGAAAAATTAACAACATTCTTAAGAATATGCATTTTCGTTTTAACATTTGGTAAAACGTTTAATGCTCCATCTGTAATAGTTAATGGTTTATCATCTTTACCTATAGTCATATGCCAGATGTGACTTAATCTTGTTTTTCCCAACAAATTATATTCACGTTTTAGCACTTCTTTCATAAGTACATCAGTGTGAATGTGGCCTTTAACTATTATTTGTACTTTACCTTCACTTGCTAATTTAGCTGCAATTTTAGCAGTATCATTTTCTACAGGTTCATGGATAAGCTCATATTTAGAAATATCCCATTTGATATCTTCTGCACATTTTTGAATTTCTACTTCATGTCCTATAAATATTGGTTCAATTAAATTTTCTTTAACTGCGTCTTGAACTGATAACATGGGCAGTGGTTTGCCAGCATTTACAATTGCAACTTTAACTCCTTTTTTTTTATGAGCTAAATCCAATAAGTTGTTTGGACAGACAATTTCTTTGTTCGAAAGCATTTTCTTTAAATAAGTCAAAAAACTCAACATGTATATAGAAAAAAATCATCTAAACAAATCATGTAAAAAGTTATAATCTCAGTATTGAGAGAGGGGAGACTTTGGAGATTGTAACTAAAATAGCGCCAATTATTTTGGCTTTGATAATGTTAGGCTTAGGTCTAGGATTAAAACTAGAAGATTTTGGCAGAGTATTAAAAACACCAAAGGATTTTATTGTTGGTTTTGTTTCCCAATTAATAATTCTACCAATTGTAGCCTACATATTAATTTTAATTTTTAAAACACCACCAGAAATAGCAATAGGGGTTATGATTATAGCTGCAGCTCCAGGTGGAGTTACATCTAATATTATGACAAAATTTGCTGATGGAGATGTTGCATTATCAATATCTTTAACAGCTGTAATTAGTTTATTAAGTATAATTACAGTTCCGTTGATAATTTTTACATCTGCAGATATTTTAGGGATAACAGAAGTATCTACAAATATTTCAATGACAGGAATAGCGTTAAAAATGTTTTTAGTTGTAACAGTACCTGTAATTTTAGGAATGATTATCAGAAATTTTGCTGAAAATTTTATAGTTTCTAAGGTTGGAATATTTAACAAACTTAACATAGTGTTATTTGTAATTTTCTTTATTGCAGCGTTTTATGAAGAAAGAGAAAATATTATAAGTTTCATCATGCAAGCTGGTCTAATTGCTTTGATATTAAATGTATCAATGATGATCATTGCGTACTACATCGCGAAAGCTTTTACTTCAGGAGCTAAACAAATGAGGTGTATTGCCTTAGAATGTGGATTACAAAATGGTACATTAGCTATATTCGTTTCTACACAAATATTTGGTACTGATATACAATACGCAATACCAACAGCTGCTTATGCGTTAATTATGTATATAACAGGATTTATTTTTATTTATATTTTAAGAAAATCTAATTAGGAATTTATAATTTTAATTTGATTGAAAAGTCTGTAAATTAAATTACTTAAACTTTCTATATTTTTATTCTGTAGATTTGCAGTCGTTTGAAATGCACTTCCTTTAACGTTAAAAGAAATTAATTTTTTTTCATTTATATCTAAAAATTTGTTATCTATTAAAAATTTTAACTTTCTTACAACAGTTGGTCTTGGAATATTTGTTATTTCTGAAATTGACATTGCATTAACACCCCTGGAATCAGATCCCATAAGTTCTTTTCTATAAGCGTTTAAATTTGATTTAGAAGGTTTAAATTCTTTGTTATACATCGCATTTATGATTACAAGCATACCAATACAAAAAGTTTCTAAATCCCTAACTACAACTCTCCATCTGTTTGTATAAATAAATAAAAATTTGTAGAATTGATACCAACAAAAAGAAAAGTTTTCTTTTATTGAACTTGAAATATCGCTGACTTCAAAAATTTCTTTTGCAAATTTATCTTTTTTTAATAATTTGTTAAATTCATGTAATAAATTACTCAATTCTGACAGAGTATTTTTTGCTTGAGCGGCATAGAAGGCAGATCTATCAACAAATATTTTTTTTCCTGTTTTTTTAATAACTCCTTTTTTTTCTAATTCTAAGACTTTTCGTCTAACGCTTTCCTTTGGTATTTGAAGATCTTTAGCGATATCTGATATATTAATCTTTTCTATTTCTAATGTTTTATCTTTATAGAAAGTTTCATAATCAATTTTTATACCATTTTTTCTAAAAAATATGAGGTCTTTGTTAATTAGATAGATAATAATTATAAATTTATCGATGTCTTTGTAATGCTCGTATGCTCTAATGAGCCAGTTACTTATTAAAGAATAAAAATAGGGGGCAAGTTGAGCAAAATTTTTTTTTATAACTTTATGAATTATTTGCTCATTAATTTGGGAGGAAATACTGGGTAAATTGGCCATAATCTAAAAAACCCAATATGGACAACAGAATTATCAAAGTCAACCCATTTTGGACAATACTTAGGTTTAATTTTAACTCAACCAATGGTTATGTAGGCTATGAGTACAGAAAGCTTAAATAGAACATCCGAAATTTTAGAGACCCCTTCTCATAATTCTGAAGCTCCAACTAGAGTGAATGTGGATGTTCTTAAGCAAAGACTTTTAGAGGAAAAAAAGAAGGAAAAAGTTAAAAGAACAATAATTTTATCTTCAGTTGTAGTTTCTCTTGGTGCTCTTACTTTTTTAACTTATTAAAGTTTTCAAATCTTTTTTTATTATACTCGGTATAGAAATCTCTTTTTTTAAGTTCTTTTTATATCGATTAAATTTATTTTGCCCAGGATACATTATTTCTTTAATACCTTTAATTTTAGGAAGTTTCTTAATTGTTCTAATGTTGTCTTTTATTCTTTGGTTATAATTTTTTTGAAACAAATTTGCTTTAAATGTTATAAATAAATGACCTATATTTTGTGGTCCCGAAAAATCGTCAAAAGGGTCTTTAACTCTACCTGCATGATTTCCACCTGTTAACACTCCACTTAAAATATCAACCATCCACGCAAGTCCAGAACCTCTAAAACCTGCAATTGGTAATTGAACTCCAGCTAATGCTTTTTTTGCATCAGTGGTTGGTTTACCAAATACATCTAAAGCAACTCCTAAAGGAATAGGTTGATTGTTTCTTGCTGCAACTCTAATTTTTCCTCTATTAATCATTGAGATTGAGGTATCTAAAATAAATGGAATTTTAGAACCAGTAGGGGATCCAAAACAAATTGGATTTGTTCCAAATAAAGTTTTTAATGCACCATGTGGAGCAACAGCAGGAGGGGCATTTGTATAGATCATTGTAATTAAATTTTTCTTTACTGCTTGTTCAGCGTAATAACCTGATAAACCATAGTGACCACTATTTTTAATTGCTACCATTCCTATTCCAGTTTTTTGCGCATGTTTAATTGCAGTTTTAATTCCTAGATCAGCAGCTACAAACCCTATGCTATTATTTGCATCGATATGCGAAATAGATGGAGAAATTTTTTTAATTTTAATTTTTGGTTTTGGATTAATTACTTTTTTAGAAATTCGATCACAATACATTTTAAGTCTTGATAAACCATGTCCATATGCACCAACTAATTCTGCGTTAATTAATGCATTAGCTGAAATTGATGCATGATCTCTACTTAAACCATATTTTTGAAAAATCTTAATAATTTGTTTTTTAAGTATAGGTGATTTCACTTATTTGAATATTTTTATATCTTCATTAAAAAAATTTTTAATATCATTAATTAATAAATTTGGAACCTCTAAAGCTGCAAAGTGACCACCTTTAGTGAATTTTTTCCACCTTTTAATATTAAAAATTCTGCTCACATAAGATTTTGGTGGCCATTCTAGCATCTCCTTTGGAAATTCTGCTATTGCTGTAGGGACTTTTATTTTTTTAAAATTTTTTGGAAAAGATCGACCACCCTCTTTTCTTCTTCCAAAATATATCCAAGCAGCAGTATTAAAACTATTAGTAATTATATAGATCATTATATTTGATATTAGTTCATCTTTTAAAAATGTTTTTTCTATCCCTCCCTTATTTAGGTCAGACCAACCATGAAATTTTTCTAAAATCCATGCTGCAGTTCCTACCGGACTGTCTATCATTGAATAAGATAAGGTTTGAGGCTTTGTGGCTTGTTGAGTTCTATATCCTTCCTGCATTATTTGATCAAAATTAAATTTTTTCTCCCATTCTTTTTCTTTATGATTTTTTGGTCCTTTTGGATGTCTAATCGGCAAGCAATTAATATGAATTCCTTTACAATATTTTGCGCTATCAAGACCAATCCAAGCTGCAATAGTTGCTCCCCAATCTCCACCTTGTACAATATAATTTTTATGACCCAGATTTTTGACCATAAATTTATTTAGTATTTTGCCAATCTTTCTAGGACCTAGTGCTTTTTTAATTGGTGTTGAAAAACCAAATCCTGGCAAAGATGGTACAATTACATCAAAACCATCTTCAATTTTACCTCCAAATTTTTCAGGATGAGCAAGTTTTGGAATGATGTCAAAAAATTCTATTACACTACCCGGCCATCCATGCAAAAGTAATAGTGGTCTGGATTTAGCGTTTTTACTTTTTTCCCTAATAAAATGTAAATTTATACCATCAACATTAGTTTTGTAGTTTTTAAAAGAGTTAATTTTTTTCTCAAATTTTTTCCAATTATATTTTGAAACCCAATATTCAGATATTTTTTTTAGAAAATTATAATTAGTTCCATATTCCCATCCATTTACATTTTGCATCATCTTCCATGGATATGCTCTTACTTTTTTATATATAACATTAAGTGTACTTTTAGGTACACTTATCTTGTATGGTTTGATCATCAGTTAATTATGACTTATCCAGATGGTTTTTGTTTGGAGAAATGAATTTAAAGCTTCAGTTCCTTGATCTCTACTTAGTGAACCAGATTGCTTATAACCTCCAAATGGAGTTTTAATATCTCCTTCGGAAAAAGTATTCACTGACACAGTTCCACAGGGCAAGCTTTTAGCTAAATGAAATGCTCTATTTATATCTTGAGTAAATACACTTGCATGTAATCCATATTTAGAATTACTAGCAATTTTTAAAGCTTCTTCATCATTTTTAACAGTTAAAACACCAAGCACTGGTCCAAATATTTCTTCTTGAGCAATGGTCATATTTTCTTTTAATCCATCGAATAAAGTTGGCTTTGCATAAAAACCTTTTTGCTTACTATCTGAAACTCCTCCAGATAAAAGTTTTGCCCCTTCATCTATTCCTGATTGAATATATCCATCAACAGTTTGTAAATGTCCTTTTGAAATCATAGATCCCATGTTAGATTTTAGATCTAATGGATCTCCTACTTTTAATTTTTTAACTTTTTTAATAATTTTATCTAAAAATTCATCTTTAACTTTTTTATGAACTATCTGTCTCATATTTGCTGAACAGTTCTGTCCACCGTTCCAAAATGCAGAATTCATAGCATTATCTATTAAATCATCAGTAATTTTAGCATCCTCTAAAACTATAAATGGACTTTTTCCTCCCATCTCTAATGCAACAGGTTTTAAATTACTTTCACTGGCGTATTTTAAAAAATAACCACCTACTTCAGTTGAACCTGTAAACGAAACTGCATCAACATCTTTGTGACGACCTAAAGCTTCACCAACATCACCATAACCTGGAAGTACATTTAAAACTCCATCTGGTATCCCAGCTTCTTTTCCAATTTGAGCAACTCTAATTGCTGTAAGAGGCGTGTCCTCTGCTGGTTTAATTATTACCGAACAACCAGCTGCAAGAGCTGGAGCCATTTTCCAAACTGCCATCATTAGAGGAAAGTTCCAAGGAACAATTCCAGCAACAACACCAATTGGTTCTTTAACAATTAAACTAGTAATTGATGGTTCTGTTGGACCAACTTTTCCAAATACTTTATCAATTAATTCTCCATACCACTGAAAGTGCATTGGGGCATCATTTGCAACTTCATTAATACAATCCGTGATAAGTTTACCTGTATCAACACTTTCTAAAACTGAATTATCATCACCATGTTTTCTAAGTAATTCAGCAAATTTTAATAAAACTTCTTTTCTATGTTCAGGTGAGCTTTTAGACCAAACTCCACTATTAAAAGCTTTTCTTGAAACTTTAACTGCTAAGTTAACATCTTTATGATTACATTTTGCAACAGCGCAAAGTTTTTTACCAGTTGCGGGATTTATTGTCTCAAATTTTTTACCATCAATAGCATTTACATATTTGCCATTGATAAATGCTCTTCCTTCAAATTTAAGTTTACTGGCTATTAATTTATATTTGTTACCTGAACTCATAAAATTTTTCCTATAAATTGTATTTATTTTATTTCTCAATTTAGTCTAAGATACCTTGAGACTAAAATAAATATATTAACTATCAAATTATTAACACAACTTTTAATTGCAAATCCCATTTTGATTAGAGAAGTTTTTTTTTGTGTGTACTTGCATTAGAAACTTAATTAGGCTTTAATTAACTTAAATCGATACTTTAAAATAACTAAGAGGAGAGAAATAAAATGTTTATTAAAACAATTAGCAAGACACTTATTAAAGTGGTTGCAATTATTTTCTTTGCACAAGCTGCTTATGCAGAAATAACTCTTAAGCTTGGAACTACTGGTAGATTGGGTATGCCAATTGGTGACGCAATAGATCAGGCGTTGATACCAGCTATGGAGAAAGCATCTGGAGGTAAAATGAAAATTGAACCTCACTATCAAAGAAGCTTATGTGCAGAGCAAAAATGTGGTGAACAAGCCAATCAAGGACTTATAGCTTTGTGGACTAGTTCTACAGCAAACTATGGTAACTTTGGTCCTGAATTAGCAATCTTTGATTTGCCTTTTATTTTCAAATCACTAGAGGATGCTAAAAGAATATCTGATGAATGGTTGGCTGAGAGACAGTGTAAACTAGCTCTTGAGAATGCTGGCCACATTTGCCTTTCTGTATATTCAAGTGGAGGATTTAGACAGCTTGGAAATGCAACTAAACCTGTTCATGAACCAGATGATATGAAAGGACTTAAGTGGAGAACTACTAAAAGTCCAGTTGAGTTCATGCTAGTTAAAAATTGGGGCGCAACACCAACACCTTATGACTGGAGTCAATTATATCAAGGTCTTCAATCAGGTGTTGTTGAAGGTCAGTATGTTGCTAGTCCATGGCAGCATGTAGCAAAACTTCATGAAGTTGCAAAATATTTCACTGAGATCGGAGGAATGTGGTCAGGAAATATTTTAGCGATGGATGCTAAGCAGTACAATGCATTGTCTGACCAGCAAAGAAAATGGTTACATGAAGCAGCTGATGCTTATGGAGAAAAAGTAAACGAGTTGGATAACGCTTGGATTAAAAATGGTGAAGATGCAATTAAAGCATCCGCTAAAGAGTGGTATGTACCAACAGAAGCGGAAATGACTAAGTGGAGAGCAGGTGCAATCGGTGCTTGGTTAGACGCTAAAGGTACTTTTGAACCAGAAGTAGCTAAAAGAGTACTTCTAGAACAAGGTATGGATGGATTTGTAGCTCAGTTAGAGAAAGCTGGAGCTTTATAAATCTTCAAAGAAAAATATGTGAAGACCATTTAGTTCTATTTTAGAATTAGATGGTCTTTACCTAAAACAAATCATAACTTATAAGTATTTATGGAAAGTATTATATTACTTGTAGTACTGCTTTTTCTAATTTTATTAGGAGCACCAATCGGCTTTATATTAATACTGATTCCATTTGTTTATATTCTTCTAACAGACGCTGTACCTCTTGTTTTAATTCCTAGTCAAATGTTTACAGCTATTGACTCAGTTCCATTAACTGCAATTGCATTCTTTATGTTGACAGGTGAATTAATGACAAGTGCTACGATAACTGATCGGTTAGTGGCTTTGAGTAGAGCATTAATTGGACGTATAAGAGGAGGGTTAGCCCAAGTTAATGTTTTGGTAAGTATGTTTTTTGCTGGCATGAATGGATCTGTCGTAGCAGATACAGCTACAGTTGGAGCATTAGTTCTACCAGCAATGAAGAAAGCAGGTTATCCCGCTGCATTTTCAGCTGCTGTTACAGGAGTAAGTTCCACTATAGGAGGGATTATTCCTCCTAGCATCATGATGATTGTACTTGCTAATGCAACTGAGATTTCGATTGCAGCATTATTTGCAGCTGGAATTATACCAGGGATTTTGATTGGTGTTGTGATAATGGTAATCAACCATTACTTTGCAGTTAAATATAACTTCGAGCGTAGCGATGAACCATTCTCAGTACGTCGAGCTGGTAAAGAATTATATCGTTCTTCATTTGCTCTTTTAATACCTTTAGTTTTAGTGGGTTCAGTGATGGGAGGTGTCGCATCTGTTGTTGAAGCAGGAGCCATCACTGCTTTGGTTGCATTGTTTACAGGTGTATTTGTTTATCGAACTATCAAATGGAAAGATTGTACAGGAGCTTTTCGACGAGCATTCCGTAATTCAGCAATGGTTTTTATTATAATAGCTGCTTCAGGACCTTTTAGTTGGTTACTTACTTCTCTTGGAGCAATTGGTGATCTTGAAGCTTGGCTTTTAGGCTTAGCGGATTCTCCTATATTATTTATTTTAGCTTTAATATTATTCATTTTTCTTCTTGGAACTGTAATGGACTCAGCAGTGAACATTATCATTGTTGGTCCAGTGCTTGTAAATGTTATGTCTCAAGCAGGCTTTCCTGAGGTGCAAGCAGCTATGGTTGTAATAGTTGGCTTCTTAATAGGATCAGTCACGCCACCTGTTGGTGTTGCATACTTTACCTCTGCAACAATAGCGCAAGTGCGTCTTGAAAAGGTTGCTATTGCGTTAATTCCTTATTTGATTGGATTGTTTTTACTTTTATTTTTTATTCTTATTGTCCCAGAATTAACAATGTTTCTTCCAAACTTATTGAGTAATTAATGATAAAATTTTTAAACAGTATTGATCGTTTTATTCATCGTGCGTTGGAAGCTATGTGCTCACTCTTGTTGGCTGCTATGGTTGGTTTCACACTTTACAATGTTACAATGCGATATGTTTTCAATAACCCTCCTGTTTGGGGAGATTTGCTAACAGTATTAAGTAATATTTGGTTGATGTTTATAGCACTTTCTTTAACAGCAAGAGACAATGAACATGTGGCATTAAATTTAATTTATGAAAAGTTACCAGAGCGACTTTCATTATACATACGCCAATTCTGGAAAATTATGATTATGATAATTGGTGTAGTCTTAATAATTTATGGAATTGAACTTGTAGAGGGTATGCGAGGGAAGTATTGGGAAATGTGGTATTTAGAAATTAGTATGCAAGGTATTGAGTTTAAACCGAATTATATGCCCAAAAAATATGCAGTTGCTATCCTACCGTTAGCTGGATTTTTGACTACTATTGGTGCCGCCATTGGTTTTATAAAAAAGGTCTAATTCTTCAAATAACTTTTCTTCTTAACCTTTACCTCTCCAAGGAATAGTCTTATCTATTATTTTTCTCAAAGATATATCAAATAAAAGACCCAGCAGACCCATTATGAAAATTGTTATCCAAATAACTTCATACTGAAAGTATTTTTTTGCAACATTTTCAACAAAGCCAATACCAGTTGTACCTGCTAGAAACTCTGCAGCAACAAGTGTTCCCCAGCACATACCAACAGCAACTCTAATTCCTGTAAGAATTTCAGGAAGTGAATTAGGGAAAATCACATATCTTAAAATTTGTTTTTTTGTAGCTCCTAACGAATGTGCAGCATGTATTTTTGAAAGCTGTGTTCCTGATGCTCCAGCTCTTGCAGAAATAATCATAATTGAAAGTGAGACCATGAATAATAAAAATATTTTACCCGTATTATCTATTCCAAGAACTGAAATAATCAATGGCGCCCAAGCTAACGGTGGAACGGGTCTGTATAATTCGATTAAAGGATCAAAGAAGCCTTTAGCAAATCGATTTAGACCCATAAACAATCCTAATGGCACTCCAATAAGAATTCCAAAAACTAAACCTAAAAATACCCTTAAGAAAGAGTCCCATATGTGTCCATATGGAACAGGCACTTTAAATAATTTAAAGTCACCAGTAACAACTTTTAAAACGTTACTTTTAAAGTTTTCTTTTACAATTCCATCTTTTGTATGCACTGGATATTCACCAGGCAACATATCTGCTATCCAATCAGGTAAAATAAATCCGATCATTTTACTTACATCAACCATCTCAATCCATAAAAGAGGAATATTTTTGTATCCAACACTTGGTTTAGACATCAATACAAACTTATTAAATGTGTCTGATGGTTTAGGTAACCATCTACCTGAACCTTGTTCAGAACATGTTGGTCCACTTGCAACAATTGTTCCTGCTGGAAATAGAAGTGTATCAATTAATCTTAATCCACCTTGCTCTTTATTTTGTAATTCGTCAAACTCTATTATTGCTGCTTGCATTTCATTTAATGCATTAGGAGGATAGATGCTTGCAAACTCTATTCTTCTTGCAATTTTAACAATATTTTTTGCATAGTCAGATGCTATTTCTTCACTATCATCTAATCCTTTTCTGTAAGCTTTAATATCATCTTTAAGTTGTTTGATTGCGCTTTTGAACTGTGGGTTATGGTTTTTTAATTTAAAAAATTTGTCGTCAATTTTTTTTAGTTCCGCTGCAGCTGCATGAAATTTTAAACCTTTATTTGTTTGAGGTTCAGTTGGTATTTCAATGGTATTTTCAATTGTACCGGTTCCAGAGTCTATAGTTGTAATTCCCCAGCCACCTTGTTCATCAATAAGTTTCTGTCTCTCAGTTTTTTGTGTATCTGTTTCAAATGGATAATCTTTCTTTTGGAAATTGAAACTTAGAAGTTTTATTTCTTCTGTCATTTCCTTAAGTTTAATTTTAGTATCCATTTCCATTAGTTTTTCATTTGTTAAAAATGGAATTAATTTAGAAGTTCTATCAATATAACTTACAAGGATTGTTTTTTGTTGATCATTCAGATCTGGAGATGCTTTTATTTCATTAGCAATTTTTAATAGATTTTTATTTTCAATTTTAATAATCGATGTACTTTTGAATTCCCTTTCTTCAATAGGGAACTGATATTTTAGACCTAATAACGACTCATTAATTTTAGCAACTTGACACAATTCATTCGCGGACTTTGGATAAAATCCTTTTGCGATGTCCCACGAATAATAAAGCCACAACATCAGAATTGCACTAGTTCCAACTATTACCCAGTGTGTTCCACCTTTTGCTCTTTCTGGATTACCAAAAACTGCATCAACTTTTTCAGTTCTAATTAATCTTCTTCCATAAAGAATACATCCTATTACAGCTACAAATATTAAGATGGTTATAAATTGGGTTAACATTTAATTTTCTTTCCCCATAATTTCCTCTTCCATATTCCAAATCATTGATAAGATTTCTTCTCTTGTAGAAGAGAATTCTTTATTCTTTTTTATTTCTCTTAAGTCTTGTGTAAGACCCATTTCTGCAAATGGAAGATTATACTCTTTATGTATCCTGCCTGGTCTTGGTGCCATTACATATAATCTTTCTCCAAGCAACAATGCTTCTTCAACAGAGTGTGTAATTAAGATAATTGTTTTTCCTGTCTCTTTCCAAATTTTTAAAACTAATGACTGCATTTTTTCTCTTGTTAATGCATCTAATGCACCTAATGGCTCATCCATCAAAATTAAGTCAGGATCATTGATTAGACATCTTGCAAGGGCAACTCTTTGCTGCATACCACCAGATAATTGATATGTAGGTGTATTACCAAAACCTTTAAGCCCAACGATATCCAACCATTCATCAACTTTTTTTGCTGTAACTTCAGGATCTTCTTTTTTCATTCTAAGTCCGAAGTTTACATTTTCAGCGACTGTCAACCATTCAAACAAAGCACCTTGTTGAAATACCATGCCTCTTTCAACGCCAGGTCCATCAATTTCATTATTATTTAGAGTAATCTTTCCTGATGTCGGTCTTAAAAATCCAGCAGTAATATTAAGTAAAGTTGTTTTTCCACAGCCAGAGGGACCAAGAACTGTAAGCAATTCACCTTTTTTAAGAGTAAAACTTACGTCTTTTAATGCATGAACGGTTTCCCCTTTTGGAGTTTTAAAAATCATATTTAAATTTTGAGAAACTAGATCGCTCATAAATTCTTTATATTAGAAATTTTGTAAAAAAAATAGGCACCAATTATAAAATTAGTGCCTATTTAAAATTTTAAACCCTTAAAATTATAAAGGTAAGAAACTTGTATCTACGTTTCCACCTGGAGTCCCCATTCCTTTTAAGAATGCATCTAGGTTTCCACTTGTCATAGATTGTTTTGTTTCTTCTGGAGTTAAGAATTTAAATCCACTCAAAGTATCTTTCATATCTGAAACTTTCATTTCTGAAGCTTTAGACATTGCGTTCAAGTCAGCTTTACCAGCTTTGTATCTAGCATTAGCTTCATGAGTAACTTCGATGAAAGTTCTTAACATACCTGGATTTTCTTTCATGAATTTATCTGTAACAGATGTAATATCTATACCTAAGATACCAGCTGCTCTAGCTTCATCTACAGTTAAAAGTCTTGATCCAACTGCAGTTGCTGCTTTGATAGAATTACCACCAAATAAACATGCCATTACAACATCGCCACTTACTAATGCAGCAGCACCTTCTTCAGGGTCCATTTGAATAATGTCCATTTTACCTCTGTCAGCACCAACAACTTTCATACTTTCATCAAAAACGTATTCAGCCATTGTTCCTAATGGTACAGCAACTTTTTTACCTTCCAATTCAGTAGCGTTTGCTTTTGTAATTCCAGAAGCGTTAGATGTTACACATGTAGTTCCACCCATTCCGTATTCCATAGCAATATCAACTAATTTGATAGGTGCATTAGATTTTACAGCATTGATAAAAGGTACTAATCCTTGTGAGTAAGAAATATCAATATCTCCTGCTAACATTGCATCAGTCATTGCTCCACCATTAGTGAAATTTGTCCATTTAACTGGAACACCAAGAGCTTTAGCAAAATTCTTTTTCTGCATGTCTTCTAAATTTGGGCTTGGCCATTCTAGAAAGTATGCAACTCTAACTTCATTTGCAGCTGAATTAGCAACTGAAATTGATAGGTTAAGTGCAAAAATAGATCCTAGAATAAAACTTAGTATTTTTTTCATTTATTCCCCTATGTTTAATTAATTAAATTCTAGACATTTAAATTCAAATTGACCCTGAAGTAAAACAAAAAAAGAAACTTATACAATCCTTAGTTGTGTCAATAATGTGATAGTTAATCTATTTATTTTAGTCTAAAGAGACCTTAGAGTTAAAATTATAAAAACAAATTAAAAAATTTATAGAAAGAAATTTATGAGCTCAGAGAGTAGAACTTCAGTTCCAAATTCATTGAATGAACATTGGATGCCGTTTACATCTAATAAGGATTTTAAAGCTAACCCAAGATTAATAACTGAAGCAAAAGGAGTTTATTTAAAAACTCATCATGGAAAAACACAAATAGATGCAAGTTCAGGATTATTTTGTAATCCATTAGGTCATGGAAGAAAAGAAATAACAGAGGCTGTTACTAAGCAGTTAGAAACTTTAGATTACGCCCAACCTTTTCAACAAGGTTTTGGTGGATCATTTGAGTTAGCAACCAAGATTTCAAAACACACTCCAGGCGATTTAAATAAAATGTTTTTTACTATTTGTGGATCTACTGCTGTTGAAACAGCAATTAAAATTGCAGTTGCTTACCATCGAGCAAAAGGAAACGCACATAGATTTAGATTTGTAGGCCGTGAGAGGGGATACCACGGAATGAACATAGGATGTGTTTCGGTTGGTGGAATGATTAATAATGTTAAAACATTTGCAAGCATATTAATGCCAGGTGTTCAGCATATGAGACATACTCATTTACCAGAACATAAATTTGTAAGCGGACAACCTGAAACAGGTGGGGATCTTGCCAATGATTTAGAAAGAATAGCAAGTAATTTTGGTCCTGAAAATATTGCAGCATGTATTGTTGAACCGATTGCAGGTTCTACTGGAACATTAGTTCCACCAAAAGGATATTTACAAAGACTAAGAGAAATTTGTGACAAGCATGGAATACTTCTAATTTTTGATGAAGTAATTACAGGATGGGGTAGAACAGGTTCTGCATTTGCTAGTCATGAATTTGGCGTAACACCAGATATAATGACAATGGCAAAAGCAACTACAAACGGAGTTGTTCCAATGGGTGTTGTTGCATGTAAAGATGAAATTTATGATGCAGTAATGGATGCTTCGCCAATGGGATCAGTTGAATTATTTCATGGTTATACTTATTCAGGAATTCCAGTTGCAGTAGCTGCTGGTTTAGCTGTGCAAGATATATTTGAAAAAGATGATATTTTTAATAGAGCTAAAAATTTAGCACCTTATTTCCAAAAAGGTTTGTTCTCTCTTCAAGATTTAGAGTCGGTAGAAAATATAAGAGGTTACGGAATGATGGGTGGTATTGATATGAAAATGAATACCAAACCTGGAAAAGCTGGTTACGAATGTTTTAAAGCTTGTTATGAAGCTGGAGTTAATTTTAAAGCAACCGGTGATTGTTTAATTATTGCTCCACAATTTATATGTGAAGAAAAACATATAGATGAGATTATTGATAAACTGAGAACAGGTATTACTAATTATCAAAAAAATCAGAAGAATTAATAGTTTATTTAGTAAAAATACAAAGAGAGCTAATGAAAATAGGCGTACCTAAAGAAATTAAACCACAAGAAAATAGAATTGGTTTAACCCCGGATAGTGTAAAAACTTTAGTATCAGAGGGCCACGAAGTAATGGTTGAAAACAACGGTGGATTTGAAGCTGGTTTTGAGAATGATCAATATTTAAAAGCTGGAGCTAAAATTATAAATACTGCGGCTGATATTTTTAATGATTCAGAAATAATTGTTAAAGTAAAAGAACCTCAAAAAGTTGAAGTTGATATGATTAAAGAAAATCAGATCATATATACTTATCTACACTTAGCTGCTGCAAAAGAATTAACAGAGGGATTAATAAAATCTAAAAGTGTTAATATAGCGTACGAAACAGTCACGGACGATAATGGAAGATTGCCATTGCTTGCTCCTATGAGTGCAGTTGCTGGCAGAATGTCAGTACAAGCAGGTGCTCATTGTTTAGAAAAAAATCAAAAAGGGAGAGGTGTGTTATTAGGAGGTGCGCCTGGTGGTGAGCCAGCTAACGTATTAATTCTTGGAGGTGGAGTAGTAGGAGAGAACGCAGCAATAATTGCAACGGGAATGCAAGCCAAAGTTCATATAGTTGACAAGTCTGAGGCAAGATTAAAACAACTTGTTGAAATGTTTGGAGATAAAATTATTCCAGAGCGAAGTGATAAAACAGATTTGAATAAATTAGTTGCTGAGGCAGATTTATTAGTTGGAGGAGTTTTGATACCTGGAGCAGAAGCTCCAAAATTAGTTACTAAAGATATGTTGAAATTAATGAAAAGAGGTTCAGTGATTGTTGATGTTGCAATTGATCAAGGTGGCTGTGTTGAGACAAGTAAACCCACAACACATGGTGATCCAACATATATAGTCGATGATGTGGTTCATTACTGTGTAGCAAATATGCCTGGTGGCGTTCCTAGAACGTCTACCTTTGCATTGAACCAGGCAACTCTTCCTTATTTAGTAAGACTAGCAAACAAAGGTTATCAAAAAGCTTTAGCTGAAGATAAAAATTTTTTAGCAGGATTAAATGTTCACAAAGGATATGTGACCTATAAAGCAGTTGCTGATGTATTTAAACATGAATATGTTGACCCAGGAGAAGCAATCAAAAATTAATTAGATGGAAAAAAAACTACCAACCAGTACAAAAGTTGTTGTTATTGGTGGTGGGGTAGTAGGTTGTTCTGTAGCTTATCATTTAGCAAAATATGGTTGGAAAGATACAATTCTTTTAGAGAGAGATCAATTAACATCAGGAACTACATGGCATGCTGCAGGGCTGGTAAGTCAATTAGGCCCTTCTGCATCAATAACAAAAATAAGAAAATATACACTAGACTTGTATAAAGAGCTTGAGAAGAAGGTTAATCATTCAGCTGGTTTAAGATTAAATGGTGCACTCTCAATTGCACAAAATAAAGGAAGATGGCAAGAGCTTAAAAGGCAAGCAACTACTGCACAACTTTATGATGTTGATGTAAGAATTTTGGATAAGGATCAAATTAAAAAAAATTATCCTATTATAAATACTAACGAAGTTATAGGTGGAATTTTAATGCCAGGAGATGGAGCTGCAGATCCTTCAGGTGTTACTTACATGCTTGCAAAAGCAGCAAAAATGGAAGGTGCTCAAATATTTGAAAAATCACCAGTGGATGAAATTTTAACAAAAGATGGAAAAATTTCTGGAGTAAAGGTTAATAGTCAAAAAATTGACTGTGAATATATTGTTTTAGCTTCAGGTATGTGGTCTAGACAAATTGGCGAAAAGGCTGGAGTGAGTATACCACTTTATCCTGCGGAACATTTTTATATAATAACTGAGCCGATTGAAAATTTATCTAAAACTTTACCTGTTATAAGAGATTTTGATAATCGAACTTATATTAAGGAAGATGCAGGCAAAATACTAGTTGGGATTTTTGAGGGAAACTCTATCCCTGCTTGGGATAATACAAACAAGGTACCAGAAGATTTTTCGTTTGGTGAGTTTCAAGAAAATTTTGAACATTTTGAACCTTATTTAGCATCTGCTGTCGATAGATTTCCAATTCTTGAAAAAGCTGGAATTAGAAAATTTTTTTCAGGTCCAGAATCTTTCACACCAGATACAAATACTTTATTGGGTGAAGTTCCAGAGATTAAAAACTTTTTTGTTTGTTGTGGGTTAAATAGTATTGGAATAGGTAGTGGTGGGGGTGTTGGAAAAGTTACTGCAGAATGGTTAATAAATGGTCATATTAATGAGGATATTTTTAATTATGATATTAAAAGATTTCAAAAATTTCATTCAGGATTAAGTTTTATTAAAGAAAGAATTACGGAATCTTTGGGAGATTTATATGGTATGCACTGGCCTTTTAAACAGCATTCGACTTCAAGAAATGAAAAATTATTACCTTATCATGATGAATTAAAAAAAGCAGGAGCTTGTTTTGGTGTAGCCGGAGGTTTTGAAAGACCTATGTGGTATTCTTTAAATGGAGAAAAGCCAAAATACGAATATAGTTTTAATTATCAAAATTGGTATCCATCAGCAAAACATGAAACTATCAATGCAAGAAAAAATGTTGGGCTTTTTGATTTTTCAACCTTTTCTAAATTTGATTTGAGAGGTGAAAAAACTCATAATGAATTACAAAAAATTTGTACAGCCAATATTAAAAACCAAATTGGAAAATCTACCTACACCCACATGTTAAATGAGGACGGTGGTATTGAAACAGATGTTACTGTTGTATGTATAGATAAAAATTATTTTAGAATAGTCAGTTCAGCGGCTACAAGAGAAAGAGATAAACATCATATTTTAAAATATTTATCTGATGAAGTTGAATTTATTGATGTAACTGAGAATATTTGTTGTCTTGGTCTTTTTGGTCCTAAAAGTCGAGACATGATAGAAAAGATAAGTAGTGATGATTATAGCAACGAAAACTTTAAATTTGGTACAGGTAAAAATGTGAATGTAAAAAATATTAAGGTTTGGGCACAAAGAATATCATATGTTGGTGAACTTGGTTTTGAATTATACGTTGATAAAGAAAACGCTTTAAATTTATATAAAATTTTAATCGAAGAGGGTAAAAAATTTTATTTATCTCATTGTGGAATGCATGCAATCGATATAATGAGAATGGAAAGTGGTTTTTTACATTGGGGTCATGACATTTCTCCAGAGGAAAATCAGTATCAAGCTGGTTTAAAATTTACGATTAGTTATAAAAAAAATATTAACTTTATTGGAAGAGATTCTTTATTAAAAATAAAAGATAACACGTTAGACAAAACAATGATGATGTTCGCATTAAAAAATACCAAACCTGGTGAACCTTTGTTGTTACACGATGAGCCTATTTATTTAGATGATAAAATTATTGGCAGAACTACCTCTGGAAA
>CACOSU010000002.1 GCA_902629935.1 uncultured Pelagibacteraceae bacterium
AACTGTCTTGAAGCAGATGAAATAGATAAGCGAAATAAAATAACTAAAAATTTAAGGTGCTTAGTTTGTCAAGGACAATCAATTTACGACTCTGATTCTGAATTTGCGAATAGTTTAAAAATTTTAGTTGATAAAAAAATTGATGAAGGACTTTCTGATACCCAAATATATGAATTTTTTCAAAAAAAGTATGGAGACTGGATATTGTATGATCCTAAACTAAATAAAAACACTTATATTCTTTGGCTAATGCCTCTATTGATCTTCCTTTTAGGTGGTGCAATAATCTTAAAAAAACTTAAAAAAAAACAAAATTAATCTGTTAATAAATGCTATGATCCTAAAAAAATTAAATATTATTTTTTTCTTATTATTTTTTTGCACAAAAGTTTTAGCTGTAGAAAATAGTTCACATCAATATAATTTTTTTACAGGAAATTTTGATTTCAGTGATGACAAACAGTCAGCACTACTAGTAGGTTTTCAACATCAAAATGAAAATTTGGAGAGAAAAACTTTTATTGGAAATATTTCTCCAATAACTGGAGGATTTATAACAGAAAATTCTGCAGTATATATTTATACAGGATTTGAATGGAATGTAGATATGGGTGCTTTAACTTTTACACCAAGTTTTGCACCTGGATTATATCACAAAGGTGATGGAAAAGATTTAGGTCATGTGCTTGAATTTAAATCTGAAGTGCAATTATCTTATGAGATTTCAAAAACCTCTAGTTTTGGAATATCTTACAATCATGTATCTAATGCTAGTTTAGGAGACAAAAATCCTGGGGCAAATAGTTATATGTTTAATTTACTAAAAAACTTTTAAGAAGAATTATGAATTTAAAAGATTGTCATAACTTTAGTGATTTTAGAAAATTAGCTAAAAAAAAATTACCATCACCGATATTTCACTACATTGATGGTGCTGCTGATGATGAAATTACTTATGCCAGAAATACAAGTGCATTTGATGATGTTGATTTAGTACCTAATGTTTTAAGAGGTGTAGAGAATGTTGATTTATCGACAACGATATTTGGAAAGAAATTAGATTTACCTTTTTATTTATCACCTACCGCTTTACAGAGATTATTTCATTACGATGGTGAAAGAGCTGTAGGTAAAGCAGCCAAGAAATATAATACTATGTTTGGGGTATCAGCACTAGCAACAGTAAGTGTAGAGGAAATCTCGTCGCTTGTTGATACACCTAAAATGTTTCAGTTTTATTTTCATAAAGATAGAGGGCTTAATGATTCATGCTTAGAAAGAGCAAAAGCAGCTAAGTTTGATGTTATGGCTTTAACAGTTGATACAATTACAGGAGGAAATAGAGAAAGAGATTTAAGAACTGGATTTACTTCACCACCTAAACTAACATTATCAAGTTTATTTAGTTTTGCCACAAAGCCAATGTGGGGAATAAATTATTTAACAAAAGGTAAGTTTGAATTACCTCATCTTCAAGATTTTGTAAAAGAGGGTACTAGCACAAATTCTTCAATAGGAAATTATTTCTCTACAATGCTGGATCAGTCAATGAACTGGAAAGATGCCGAACAACTTTGCTCTAAATGGGGAGGCCATTTTGCTTTAAAAGGAGTTATGAGTGTTGAAGATGCTAAGAGAGCAGTAGATATTGGATGTACAGGAATAATGGTCTCAAACCATGGTGGAAGACAACTTGATGGATCAAGATCACCTTTTGATCAACTAGCTGAAATTGTTGATGCTGTTGGTGACAAGCTAGATGTAATCTGTGAGGGGGGAATTCATAGAGGAACTCATATGCTTAAAGCATTATCATTAGGTGCAAAAGCTTGTTCTGGTGGTAGACTTTATTTATATGCTTTAGCAGCAGCTGGACAAGCAGGTGTAGAAAGAGCTTTAGAGAAGTATAAAACTGAATTAGTAAGGGACATGAAGTTAATGGGCTGTACTAAAATCAGTGATTTAAACAGAAGTAATTTAAGATTTAGAAGATAGTAATCATGAACATAAATGATTGTTATAATTTTGAAGACTTTAGAAAATTAGCAAAAAAAAAATTACCAGCCCCTATCTTTCATTACATTGATGGTGGTGCAGATGATGAGGTTACGCTAAATAGAAATACTGAGGCGTTTAATGATTGTGATTTAGTTCCAAATATTCTTAATAGCGTTGGTGAGCCAGATTTATCAACTACAGTATTTGGTAGAAAAATTAGTATGCCATTATTTTTATCTCCGACAGCTATGCAAAGCTTATATGATCCGGAAGGCGATAAAGCATCTGCAAGAGCTGCTGAAAAATTTGATACTTTTTATAGTATGTCTACTATGGCGTCCTTCTCAATTGAGGAAGTTGCAAATATTTCAAGTGGTCCTAAACTTTTTCAGCTATATATTCATAAAGACAAATCAATTACTGATGATTTAATTGAAAGATGTTCAAGGGCTAATTTTGATGGTATGTGCATCACTGTAGATACACTTGTGGCTGGAAATCGAGAACGCGACCATAGAACTGGCTTTACAACCCCGCCCAAATTTACTTTGGATAGTTTGTTAAGTTTTGCAATGAGGCCCGGATGGGTTTTTAAATATTTTACTAATAAAAAATTTGAGTTGGCGAATATAAAAAATAAAACTGACAAAGGTACAAATATAGCTAAATCAGTAATGGAATATATAAATGAGCAGTACGATCCTGCGATGAACTGGCAAGATGCTGAATATTGTATAAAAAAATGGAATAAACCAATGGCACTAAAAGGAGTTATGTCAGTAGAGGATGCAAAAAAAGCAATTGATATTGGCTGCACCGCAATAATGATTTCAAACCATGGAGGAAGACAACTTGATGGATCTAGATCTCCTTTTGACCAAGTTAAAGCGATTTCAGATGCTGTCGGAGATAAATTAGAAATTATTTTAGATGGGGGTGTCAGACGAGGAACGCACGTGCTTAAAGCACTTGCAGCAGGTGCGACAGCCTGTAGTTTTGGAAAAGCATTCTTATTTAGTCTAGGTGCGGGCGGTCAGTCAGGTGTTGAACGTCTTCTAGAAAATATGCACAACGAAATTAAGAGAAATATGGTACTTATGGGCTGCAAATCTGTAAAAGACTTAGATAGATCAAAAATTATTTATCGTAATTAGTTATAAAAATTATAAATACTTTTTCATAATGAATAATAGACAACAAATATGTTTTCAGTTACGTTCACAAAATTATGAAATTAGCTCAATCGCTTGATAGACTTGGAACAGAAAGTGCTTTTACAGTACTAGCAGAGGCAAAAAAACTTGAGGCTCAAGGTCATCCTATGATCCACCTAGGTTTAGGTCAGCCAGATTTCAAAACTCCAAAACATGTTGTTGAAGCTGCAAAAAAAGCTCTAGATGATGGTCATCATGGATATGTGATGTCTAATGGTATCCCTGAATGTAGACAAGCAGTTACACGTTGGATTAAAAAAAGATATAACCAAGAAGTTGATTTTGAGAGAATTCTAATTATGCCGGGTGGTAAACCTACGATGCATTATGCAATACAATGTTTTGGTGAGCCTGGAGCTGAAATAATTCACCCCACACCAGCTTTTCCAATTTATGAGTCTATGATTAATTATACTGGCTCAACAGCAGTTCCATATGATTTGACAGATGACAAAGATTTAAAATTTAATGCAGATAAGATTTTATCTTTAATAACCGATAAAACAAGATTGTTAATTTTAATTAATCCAAATAACCCAACAGGAAGTTTTGTAGAAAAACCAGAAATTGATAAGCTAGCTGAAGGATTAAACAAACATCCTCATGTAACAATTTTAAGTGACGAAATTTATAGTAGGCAAATTTTTGATGATAAGGAAATGCCAACTTTTTTCAATTATCCAGAGTTAAGAGATAGATTGATTGTTTTAGAAGGTTGGAGTAAAGCTTACTCAATGACAGGTTGGAGATTAGGTTGGAGTTTTTGGCCAGAGCATTTAGTTGAACATGTAAACAAACTACTTATCAATAGTGTTTCGTGTGTTAACGCGGCCGCTCAGTTTGCTGGAATTGCGGCTTTAGATGGCCCAGACGACTCCATTCATGCTATGATGGACAAATTTACTCAAAGAAGAAAACTAATTCATGAAGGCTTAAATAGTTTACCAGGAGTAGAGTGTAGTTTACCAGGAGGTGCGTTTTACGCATTTCCAAAAGTAATTGATACTGGGATGAATGGTGCCGAATTTTGCAAAAAAGCGATGCACGAAGCAGGAGTTGCAATAGTTCCAGGAACTGCATTTGGCAAAACTTGTAATGATTATGTAAGATTTAGCTTTGCTGCTTCTCAAGATAATATTTCTAATGCGTTAGAGAATATTAAAAAAATGCTTACTAAATAAACTGTATTTTCTTACGATTTTCATTATTATTAATAATTGAAATGATAGATCAAGTTCATTCACAGTTAAAAAAAATTTTCAATGGTCGATTTTCGACCTCTGAGTCTACAAGGGCAAATTATGCCAGAGGTGAAGACACTTATGATCCTATTTTATCTCAAGCTGTAATTTTTCCAGAAACAAATGAGGAAGTTTCGCAAATTTTAAAAATTTGTAATGAAAATAAAATCCCCGTGGTTCCATTTGGTACAGGAACCTCCTTAGAAGGAAACGCTGTAGGTAATTCCAATGGTATTACAATTTCATTGGAAAAAATGAATAAAATATTATCTGTTAATGCTGAAGATTTTGATTGCAGAGTTCAAGCAAATGTTACGAGAAAACAATTAAACGAGCACTTAAGAGAAGATGGCGTGTTTTTTCCAATTGACCCAGGTGCAGATGCAGCTTTAGGGGGCATGGCATCTACATCGGCTTCAGGCACTATGGCGGTGAAATATGGCACAATGAGAACTGTTATTTCTGGTTTAACTGTTGTTTTACCAAATGGTGAAATTATAAAAACTGGCAGTAGAACTAAAAAAACTTCTGCAGGTTATAATTTGACCAACTTATTTATTGGGTCTGAAGGAACTTTAGGAATAATTACTGAGGTACAGGTTAGATTATCTCCTATTCCTGAAAGTATAATGAGTGCTGTTTGTTATTTTCCAGATTTAGATTCTGCAGTAAAAACTGCTCAAGAAGTAATTCAATATGGTGTACCAATTGCAAGAATTGAAATGTTAAATAAAGATCAAATGGAGATCAGTATTAAATATTCTAAGTTAGACAATGTAAAAGCCTCCCCAACATTGTTTTTTGAATTTCATGGAAGTGAGACGACAAATAATGAGGCAATAAGTATTGTTGAGGAATTATCTAAGAACAACAATGGAAGTGATTTTCAATGGGCGTCTTCAACTGAGGAGCAGAAAAAATTATGGAAAGCAAGACATGATGTTTATTATTCTGTTAAGGCATTAGGAAATAATATGAAAGTCTATTCAACCGATGTTTGTGTTCCTATTTCAAAATTAGTTGAGTGTATATCTTGGGCAGAAAAAGAGGTAAATAGGCTTGGCTTAACAGCACCAATGGTTGGTCATGTGGGTGATGGTAATTTTCATTCAATAATTTTATATGATCCACACGATAAGGAAAAACAAAAAAAAATAAGACAGTACAGCGACGATCTTATAAATAAAGCTCTAGAACTAGAAGGAACAATAACTGGTGAGCATGGAATTGGGTTACAAAAAAAACATTATCTTTTAAAAGAACATATGGATAATATCCCTGTAATGAAAGCAATTAAAAGAAGTATAGATTGTAATAACATTATGAATCCAGGAAAAGTTTTTGATTTAAATTAATAAAAAATATATGAAAAAAATTCTCATTACCCGAAAACTTCTAAGAACATGCGAGGACAAGGCAAAAGAAATTTTTAATTCAAATTTTAATCTCAATGATGAATTATATTCGCAAAATAAACTTATAGAACTTAGTCAGGGTTGTGATGGAATTTTGTCATCACTGACAGACAAATTAGATGCTGAGACAATCAATAAACTCCCTGATAGTATTAAAATAATATCAAATTTTGCTGTTGGATTTGGTAATATAGATTTAGAGGCAGCCAAAAATAAAGGAATTGCAGTAACAAATACACCAGACGTTTTAACAGATGCGACTGCTGAAATTGGGGTTTTATTAATACTTGGGGCTTGTAGAAGAGCTTCAGAGGGTATTGATAGTGCTAGGCAAGGAGGCTGGAAATGGTCTGCTGATTATCTAATAGGAAAACAATTAACAGGGTCCAGGTTGGGAATTTTAGGTATGGGAAGAATAGGCCAAAAAATAGCAAAAATTGCAAAATCTTTAGGTATGATTATTCATTATCACAATCGATCAAAATTAAGTGAAGATAAAGAACAAGGTGCAACTTATCATGCCAATTTAAAAAGTCTTTTGTCAGTATCAGATGTGCTTTCAGTATGTTGTCCTGCATCAAAAGAAACAGTGGATATGATTAATAAAGAGACATTAGAGTACTTACCAAAAGGTGCTGTAGTTACTAATGTTGCTAGAGGGGATATTATTGAAGATGAAGCTATGATTGATGCTCTTGATAGGAGAAAAGTTTATGCTGTTGGATTAGATGTATACAAAAATGAGCCAAATTTAAATCCAGGTTATTTAAAACATAAAAGCGCATTTATTCTTCCACATTTGGGCAGTGCAACAAAAGATACCCGTACTGCAATGGCTAACTTAGCTATTGATAATTTGGATGAATACTTCAAGACGGGAAATTGTAAAAATAAGGTAAATTAAAATAAGACTAATCGTAGTTTAAGTTCTAGATAGTAACAGAATTGTAACCCCAATAACAAAAATAATAATTCCAACAATCTCTGTAATTTTTACTTTCTCTTTAAACATATATTTTGAAGAAAAATAACTAAACAACAATTCAATTTGACCAACAGCTCTTACAAATGAGGATTGTATTAAGGTGAAAGCATAGAACCAGGATAATGATGCTAATAATCCAGCAACTCCAGTTAAAAGACATTCGTACTTGTCACGATAAAGTTTTTTAAATTCTGACTTTTCAAAAAAAAATAAATAAATTGTTAAAATTAAAGTTTGTATAAATAATCCAATGAATAGTGCCGAAATAGCTTTTCCAAAATTTGAGCTAATATTCTCCAATGTTAAAATAGCTGCTCTAAAATAAACAACACTTAAACCTAAGAACAAACCTGAAATCAAACCAATTAAAGTAGTTTTTGAAAATAAATTATTAAGAAAAAGTCTTAAATCTTTTACTGATAATAATATAACTCCAAGTGTTGATATAATAATTCCACTTATTCCAAACTTATTTAGTTTTTCATTTAATATTAAATATTCAAACAGTGCTACTTGGATAACTTCTGTTTTGCTAAGAGAAGTACCCACAACAAAATTTGAAAAATTAAATAAATATAATAAAAAAAATGTAAAGATAACTTGAAAAATTGATGCTAGAAAAATGTTAAGTAAGAAGTCTGATTGTGTTAAGATTTCTTCTAATACCTGTAAGTCTTTAAAGAATATAAAAAATAAAATTGCTGCAAACGGAAGGGCAAAAGCAAATCTAACATATGTCGAAGCTATAGTGGAAATATCTTTATTTAATTTTTTCTGTAAGGATGATCTTAAATTTTGAAAAAAAGCTCCACAAACTGTAACTAATATCCAATTCATAAATAATAATTTATTTGTATTATGTTTAAAAGTCGACTTTGAATAGTACGATATTGACGATAAATATAAATAATGTTTGTATAAAAATTAAAAATTAATTACAGGGGATTTGTATGAGTGATAAAATTGCTTTTATTGGAGTTGGAAATATGGGAAATCCAATGGCAGAAAACTTACTTAAATCTGGCCAAAAAATTACTGTATTTGATGTTTCAAAAGAAATGATGGAGCAAGCTAAAAAAAAGGGACTAAACACATCAGAGAGTATTGAAACTTTAATAAACGATGAGGTCTCAATAGTGATTACAATGTTGCCAGAAGGTAAACATTCAAAAGAAATATATTTAGGCGATTATGGAATAATAAATAAAGTTTCAAAAGATTGCTTATTGATTGATTGCTCAACAATAGACATAGAAACTTCAAAAGAGATTGGAAAAGCTGCAGATAACCAAAATATTATGATGATAGATGCTCCAGTAAGCGGGGGAGTGATGGGTGCACAAAAGGCAACTCTTAATATAATGGTTGGCGGGTCTAAAGAAGCTTTTGAGAAAGCATTACCTGTTTTAAAAATTTTAGGAAAAAACATCTATCATGCTGGTGAAATAGGAAGTGGTAATGGAGCTAAGATTTGTAATAATATGGCATTAGGTATTGCTATGATTGCAGCTTCAGAGTCATTAATGTTAGCTAAAAGATTAAATATTGATATCAAAAAAGTTCATGAAATAATGAAAAATGCATCTGGTAATAGTTGGCCAATTTCCGTTTATCCACCTCTGCCAGGTTTAATTGATGGCACACCATCTAATAATAATTACCGTCCAGGTTTTTCCGCAGGTATGATGAATAAAGATCTCAAACTTGCTTATGAATGTGCAAAAAGTGTGAATGCTGAAACTCCATTAGGAAAGATGGCATTAGAAATCTATGATCAATTTTGCAAAGAGGGAAATGATACTAAAGATTTTTCAGCAATCTCAAAAGTTATAGGCGGAGATGCTTGGGATTATCCAATCGACTAAATAAATTTATTGTAAGTGTTTATAAATTGTTGTTCTAGAAACACCCAGTTTTCTTGAGGTAGCAGAAATATTATTTGTTTCACTAAAAGTGGATCTGATTAAAGTACATTTTTCTCTTTTAATTTTTGTATCTTCACAATTTTTACATGTATTTGTTTTTTTCTCTTTTTTAACTTTAGTAAATTGATTTTCTTTGAAAATTTGACTTCTTACCACAAAAACAGAGGAACCTAAATGATCAGTAATTTTTAATATTTTATTGTTTAATAAATCTGATGCAATCGAAGAAAAAGAATTAGTAAAAATTTTATTAAAATTTTCATTTTTAAGATCTACTAATCCATTAAGCATAATCTTTGCACTACTGTTTGCACCCACAATTAGACCATCTCCATTAATAGCTAACAAACCTACACTTGTCGTAGAAAGGTATTCTTGTCGAGGGTGAAAGGATAAAATTAATTCATGTTCAAACTTTTTCAAAAATAATTTTGTTTCAATACTTCTGGTTGCAAGATTTACTAAAGCTAAAGTATGTTGTTCTCTAGACATGTAATTAGTAGAAGCATCTATAATTCCAATAGTCTTGCCATCATAATTAATTATTGGACTTGCAAAACATGATATATTTTCATGTGCTACAAAAAAATGTTCTTTGCCGGAGACTATTGTTGGTTTTTTTAATTCTACTGATAATCCCAAGCCATTTGTGCCACAAATTTTTTCAGCCCAAATCGATCCAGGTATTACTGTTTTACCAACATCTGTTTGAAGACACGTCTTGTCATATATTGTATCTAGTACCAAGCCATTTTCATTTGAATACGCAACCATAAAATTAGTTCCAGCAATTTGTGAGTATAAAAGCTCCAATTCTGGAAGTACTATTTTTCTAAGGGACTTATTTTTTTCTTTAATTTCATTTAATTCTATGGAAGAAATTACGCTTTGTCTTGGATCTTTAAATGGATTAAGTCCTTTAGTAATACATCTAGACCAACTATCAGAAATATCTTTGCCCATTTGATAGGACATCATTCCCCTTTTTTTTAAAATATTTTTAAATTCTTTGTTTATCGCTGATAAATTGCTCATTTTTTAAAAGATAATTAAAAATTTCATATTCAACAACTAATCATAGGTTGTATTTGTAAACTTTTTGAACACTTAAAAGCAGCATTGACTCCAGTGGACTTCGATTTTTTAATAAGGTTTTAAAAAAATATAGGGAGATGAAGAAATGAAAGCACAGGTTTTGCACAAGTATGACCCAGCGATGAAAGAAAAGGTTTGGGTTACAGGTGAAGAAATGCCAGATCCAAAGATTGAGAAGGCATCAGACGTTATTGTTAAAATTGGTGCTGCAGGTGTTTGCAGAACAGATTTACATATAATTGAAGGAGTATGGAAACATATTCAAGACCCAGATGGAACATTGTTGCCATGTGTAATGGGACATGAGAATGCTGGATGGGTTGAGGATGTAGGTAAAGATGTAACAGAATATAAAAAAGGTGACCCTGTTATTTTGCATCCTTTAATTTCTGGAACAGGTGGTACTTGTTTAGATTGTAGAAGGGGAAATGATATGCATGCTGCTTCTGGAGCGTTTCCGGGTTTAAGTATTAAAGAGGGAGGATATTCAGAGCTATTAAAAACAAGTGTTAGAAATTTAATTAAGCTTCCAAAAGTATTAGCACCTAAGGATGTTGCTCCTTTTTCAGACGCAGGTCTTACAGCTTATAGAGTTGTTAAAAAAGCAACTAGACACTTATTGCCAGGACAAAGTTGTACAGTAATTGGTGCTGGAGGTTTAGGACATATTGCTATTCAGTGTTTAAAAGCAATGTGTGCTGCTGATATTATAATAGTTGAAAAATCAGAAGCAGCTTTAAAACACGCAATGGAACTTGGTGGTGATCACGGAGTTTTAATTGACGGAAACGAAATTGAAAAAGTTCAAGAACTTACTAAGGGCAAAGGTTCTGAAGCAGTTATAGATTTTGTTGGAGAAAAAGGATCTACTGCCATGGGAATTCAAATGACTTCTAATGGTGGTTTTTACTACATTGTTGGATACGGAGAAGAAATTAAGTCGCTTGCGGTTGATTTAATTATTTCTGAGAAAACGATTGTAGGTAATTTAGTGGGAACGTGGTCTGAATTATATGAATTAATGGAGTTAGCTGATCGAGGAAAAGTTAAGCTTTCTATGGAAGAATATAAATTGGACGATGCTAATAAAGCACTTCATGATCTTAACGATGGTAAGGTTAAGGGACGAGCTGTTTTAGTTCCATAATTTAAGTAAAGGAAGAAAGAGGAAATAATGAAAATAATGAAAACCTGCTTAACGGCTATTATATCAAGTTTAATGATATTTAGTCCTATGGCATACGCAGATAAGTGGAGTGATCAATTTCCACATATCAAAGCTACTGGAGATATTCCTGGCGACTGTTCTTATGAGAAGATGTCTAAGAAAAATTATAAAGGAAAAACTCTTAAAATAAATACTCACGCAATTCCTGTAATGGGAGAGCCAACAGCTCTACACGCTGAGCAGTTTGAAAAATTAACAGGTGCTAAAGTTGAAGTTACACATACACCAGCAGGTGATTTGTACTCAAAAGCGATGGTTCCTTTTCAAGCTGGACAAGCACCTTACGATATTGTGTTTGGATTTTCTAACTTCATCAATGACTGGAAAAGATATTTAGCACCAGTTCCTAAGAAGTACATGAATTCACCTGAGATGAAAGACGTAACTAAATCTCACATGGGTGTATCATCTTGGGATGGAACTATGTACCAATACCCAGTTGATGGTGACAGACATTATCTAAAATACAGAAAAGACGTAATAGATAATCCTGAAATGCAGAAAAAATATAAAGCAGATACAGGTAAAGATCTAAAAGTTCCTACAACTTGGAAAGAATATGGCGAAATGGCTAAATACTTCAATGGTTGGGACTGGGATGGAGATGGAGAAAAAGAATACGGTTCGGCTGAAGTCATGAAAAAAGACGATTTAATGTTTGCTGCTTTTTTTAGTAGGTCGGTAGCGTACGCTAAAAATCCAAGAACTCCAGGTGGTTTCTTTTTTGATTTAGAAACTATGAAGCCAAATATCAATAACCCTGGTTTTGTCGAAGCATTAACTGATTGGGTTGAAGCTACAAAATATGTGCCTCCAGGAGGAACAAACTTTGGTCTGGGTGATGAAATCGGATCATTTGGTGGTGGACAAACTTTGTTTAGTTTTTCATGGGATGATGCATTTATTGCAGCGATGCAAGATGATAGTCCAATTAAAAATAAAGTTGGTGCAGCTCCACTTCCAGGCGCTAACAAAGTTTGGAACAGAGTATCTAATAGCTGGGAAAACCAATATAACCAAGCTCCGTACATTGTGTGGGGTTGGGCTGTAGGTGTTGCTAAGAAAAGTAAAGTAAAAAACATGGCGTTCGATTATTTATGTTTCTTTTCTAACGGCGCAAACCACCAAGCTGACCTAGCAATTGGAAGATTTGGTGTAAACCCATTTAAAAACTCAGACTTTGACCCAAATATTTATATAAATAGTATGGGTTGGGATCCAGAGATTGCTAACAGTTACACTAAAACACTTTTAGATATGGAAAAAAGTAATAACAGAGTTTTCCCTCTAAGAGTTCCAGGTGTATTTGAATTTACAAGTGCTGTTGCTACAGGTACTTCAAAAGCTTTAGCAGGACAATTATCTCCTCAAGAGGCTTTAGATGAAGTTGCAAAAGAGTGGGAAGCAATTGTAAGCAGAGTAGGTAAAAAAGCAGTTCAAAAAGCTTATTCTGTTGGTGTCAAAATGGAAGACAACAAACTATAATTACAAAATACTTTATGTGGCCATTAATTTTAATGGCCACATATCATAGAAATAATATAATCCATAATTTATAAATGAACTTTAAGCATAAATATTTTTTCCTATTTCCAGGTCTATTTGTGTTGATTGGAATTTTAATTTTTCCAATTATCTTCGTAGTAAGATTAAGTTTGTCTGGGTGGAATAGTTATAATCCAGGTTTAGATTATATAGGTTTAGAAAATTATGTCAGATTATTTACGGATGATCCTAGATTCTGGGAGTCATTTTTTAGATTAAGTTTTTTGTCAGTTACAACAGTTATTCTACAATACGTGATTGGCTTTGCATTAGCTCATATGGTTTGGAAAGATATTAAGTTTAAAAGATTTTTCAGAGTTCTTTTTTTAGTTCCAATGATGACAACTCCAGTGATCATGACAGTTATTTGGAGAACTTTTTTTCATGAGTCTCTTGGGCCAGTAAATGATCTTTTGTCAATTTTTGGAGTAGCTCCAAAATGGTTGACAGATCCAGTTATCGCAAAATTTACAGTAATTATTGTTGAGGTATGGCAATGGACTCCATTTATGTTTTTGCTTTTACTAGCTGGCTTACTATCTTTACCAAAAGAACCTTTTTTAGCTGCTGCAATAGATGGTGCTAGCCCTGTGAGAAAATTTATTTATGTTACATTTCCTTTGATGGCACCAATATCAATTGGAGCAATTATAATAAGGCTAATAGAGGCATCAAAAATCATGGATACTGTTTATGTCTTAACCTCTGGGGGACCAGGAACTTCCACTGAAACCTCAAGTTTTTATATCTTCATTAAAGGGTTGAGAGAGTTTCAAATGGGATACGCAGCATCAATGTCATTCACTTACTTAATAATCATGATAATAAGCTTAACTATTATAGCAAAAGTCCTAACTAAAATTTTACTAAAAGAATAGATCATGAATAAATTTTATATTTTTTTAAAATATTTCTTTATTATAATTTGGACTGTTTTTGTGGTGGCGCCATTTCTTTGGGCATTAACTACTTCTTTCAAAGATTTTCAGTCAGTAAATGCTGGTGTAACTTATATACCATGGATAGATTTTGAACCTAATTTAGAGGGTTGGAAGGTTTTAATTAAATCACCAGCGAAAGGTGGTGTAGATATAGTAGAGCCTTACTTTAATAGTTTGTTTGTGACTTGCACTGCAAGTTTAATCAGCATTATTCTTGGAACATTGTCAGCCTATGCATTATCAAGGTATACCTTTAAGGCGGGATTTGTAAAAAATAATGATATTACTTTTTTCTTTATCTCACAAAGAATCATGCCTCCAATTGTTTTATCAATACCTTTTTTCTTATTTTTAAGTGCAATAAATCTTTTAGACAGTCTCGTTGGACTCATAGTTGTTTACATTGTTTTACTTATGCCAATTGCAGTTTGGATTATGGTAGATTTTTTTAACAAAGTTCCTAGAGAAATTGATGAGACTGCATTAATTGATGGTTGCAACCCCTATCAAGCATTTTTAAAAGTTGTTCTGCCAAACTCAATACCTGGATTAATTGTTGCTGGAATGTTTTGCATAATTTTTGGATGGATTGATTTTTTCTTTGCTTTTATTTTAACATTTACTGAGGTGCAGTTATTACCAGTTAAGATTGTTGCGTTAAATTCATCGGTAACTCCTTGGTGGAGTTTATCAGCATCAGCTTTAGTGTCAGTAGCACCATTAATTATCGTCGCATTTATTGTTGAACGATATTTATCTAAAGGAAATTTATCAGGAGCTATTAAATAATGAATTTAATTGCTAATAATTTATCATATAAACCAGATGATCAATTTCACTTGAATGAAGTATCTTTCAGTTTTAAAGAGGGGAACCTTTATACAATTCTTGGAAGAACATTATCTGGAAAGACAACTTTATTAAAAACAATAGCCGGTCTTGTAACTCCTGATAGTGGCGATATTGAATTTGATGGTAAAAATTTTTTAAAAATTCCTGTTTGGGAGAGGAATGTAGCGATGGTTTATCAGCAATTCATAAATTACCCTCACCTCAATGTTTTTGAAAATGTAGCTTTTCCTTTGAAACAAAGAAAAATAGAACAAACTATTGTTATTGAAAAAGTAATGGATGCATTAAAATCTGTTGGATTAAATGGTTATGAAAATAGAAAGATACAAGAGCTTTCTGGAGGTCAGCAGCAAAGGGTTTCGCTTGCAAGATCCTTAGTTAAAAGCGCAAAAATATTATTGCTAGATGAGCCACTGGTAAACTTGGATTACAAATTAAGAGAGCAACTTAGAGAAGAGTTTAAAAATCTATTTTCAAAAGGGTTAGCAGATGAAACAATATTAATTTATTCAACTACTGATCCAAGAGAAACTATGGAATTAAATGGTGAAGTTATAGTTCTAGATGAAGGTAAGGTCTTACAAGTTGGTCCGGCGAAAGATATATTTGAAAATCCAAATTCATTAAAAGTTGCAGAAATTTCTAATGATCCACCAATGAATATAATAGAAGCTAAAATTTTAGATAATCATATTAAATTTGAAGGCATAGATCTAGAGGCTCCAGAACATTTATCTAAGTTAACAGAAGATGGTTTAAAAATTGGATTAAGATCATCTGATATTGAATTAAATGAAAATGGACATGAATTTGAAGTTGAACTTGCAGAAATTAGTGGTTCAGAAACATTGCTTCATTTAAAAAGGGGAAACACAAAAATTATAGTTTTAATAGAAGAAGTTTTAAATTTTAAGATTCATGACAAAGTTAAAATTAATTTTAAAATCGATAGAGCTTATGCGTTTCATGTTAATGGAAAATTAGCATCTTCACCTTTTGGAGTTTTAGATGGCTAAAATTGATTTAAGCAACATATCTCATTCATACAATCAAAATGACCCTAATCCAGTTTATGCTTTAAATCCTTTTTCGATGACTTGGGAAAATGGAAATAGATATGCAATATTAGGACCTTCAGGATGCGGAAAAACTACAATGTTAAATATTGTTTCTGGTTTAGTAAGACCTTCTGCTGGACGAATACTATTTGATGATAAAAATGTTACAGACTTAATAACAGAAGACAGAAATATTGCTCAAGTTTTTCAGTTTCCAGTCATTTATAATACAATGACTGTTTATGAAAATTTAGCATTCCCACTTAAATGTAGAAATTTTTCTAAAAACAAAACGGATGAAAGAGTAAATTCAGTTGCCGAAACTTTGAACCTAAAATCTTTTTTAAATTCTCCTGCTAGAAAATTAACAGCAGATCAAAAGCAACTAATATCTTTGGGCAGAGGACTTGTAAGAGAGGATGTTGCTGCTGTTTTGATGGACGAACCGTTAACAGTTATCGATCCAGATTTAAAATTTAGATTAAGAAGAAATCTTAAAGAAATTAATGAGCAATATAAAACAACATTGGTGTATGTTACTCATGATCAAAATGAGGCAATGACTTTTGCTGATAATATAATTGTTATGAGCGAAGGCGAAGTAGTTCAAACTGGTTCACCAAAAGAACTTTTTGAAAGACCAAATACAACATTTGTTGGATACTTTATTGGATCTCCAGCAATGAATTTATTTGAAAGTGAGGCTTCATCAAACAATAGTGTTAAAATTAATAATATTTTAATTAAAACACAAACAAATTTATCTAACTTAAAAACTAAAAATATTAAATTAGGAATTAGATCGGAATTCATTAAAATTGCACAAAACCAAAATGAAAATTTGGTTGACGTTAATGTTGAAAAAGTTGAGGATCTTGGGAATTATAAGTTAATCACAGCTAAAATGGGAAACTTTACAATTAAATCAAAAGTTAATAGAGAAACAGAAATTCCAAATCAGAAACTTAAACTTCACATACCTGCCGAGAAATGTTGTATCTATGAGGATAATAAATTGATTTAGAATCAACTAATAATTGAAATTTTCTATTCTGAGGTTAATTGTGACAATCTGTGACTCTTTTTAGAAAGACTCCAATTTGAATTTATGTTTTATTCCTCGCCAGTTAATTAACTAATAAGGGAGAAACTAATGATTAAAGAAAAAAAATCATTGAAGGGTTCAAAAACTCCTTCAAGACGTAAGTTCTTCAAAGCAGCAGCAGCAACTGGTGCAGCAGCAGCAACAGCTGTAGCAATGCCAAATGTTGCTTTTGGTGCTCCATTAACATTAAAGATGCAAGCAGCTTGGCCATCAGGCGCTAACATTTTTTTTGAAATGGCAGGAGATTACGCGAAAATGGTAAGTGACATGTCTGGAGGCGAATTAAAAATTGACGTCCAGCCAGTCGGTGCCGTTGTAAAAACTTCAGAAATAGGACAAGCAGTAAGTTCTGGTGTAGTAGATATGGGTCACTGGGTGACAGCATATTGGTACGGTAAGAACGCTGCAGCGTCACTTTTTGGAACTGGTCCGTCATATGGAATGTCATCTCAAGAAGTAATGGGATGGATGGAATATGGTGGAGGAAGAGCTTTATATGAAGAGGCAGTAAAAAGTGTAGGATTTAATTACACTGGTTTCTTTCATATGCCAATGCCAGCACAGCCATTTGGTTGGTTCAAAAAGAATGTAACAAAAGTATCTGATGTTAAAGGTATGAAGTACAGAACTGTAGGTTTAGCGACTAACGTTTTAACTGCTATGGGAATGGTTGTAAGACAATTGCCAGGTGGTGAGATACAACCAGCTATGAAAACTGGTTTGATTGATGCTGCAGAGTTTAACAACCCAACATCAGACTCACAGTTTGGAATGCAAGATGTCTCTAAACATTATCACTTAGGAAGTTTCCACCAATCACAGGAAATGTTTGAAGTGCCAGTTAATACAAAGAGACTAAACAGCCTTTCGCCAAAACACCAAGCTATCTTGAAGAATGCTGCTTATGCTGCAAATTCAGATAACTACTTTAAAGCTTTAGTTAGATATTCATCTGATCTAGCGAAGTTAATGAATGAGCATAAGGTTAATGTTTACCAAACTTCAGACGCTATCCTAGCAGAACAATTAAAAGGTTGGGATAAAGTTGTTGGTGAGTTTTCAGGAAAAGATGCTTTCTTTAAAAAGGTAGTAGACTCACAAAAAGCATATGCTAAGAGAACTATGAAGTATCTGTTGATGAATCAGCCGAACTACAAATTAGCTTATGAAAATGAGTTTGGACCAATTGAGAAAGTTAAAATCTAATTAACTTTAGTAAATTTTTAAAAAGGGGGTTTAAAACCCCCTTTTTTTTTACTCTATTTTAATATATTTTTAAGTCATGGAAAACTTCATTAAATTTGCTGATACATTAAGCACATCAATGGGTAAAGCTTTTTCATGGTGTATCGTAATTTTAATGGGTGGAACTGTTTACGAAGTAGTTATGGCTTATGTTTTTAATAAGCCAACTCTGTGGAATTTTGATTTTAGTATGCAAATGTATGGTGCAATACTAATGATGTCAGGAGCTTATTGTTTAGCTACAGAAGCTCATGTAAGGGGAGACGTAATTTACAGATTATTTAAACAAAAAACTCAAGCCTGGATAGATTTAGTTCTTTATTTTCTATTTTTTTTCCCAGGAGTAGTTGCTCTAGCTTTTTACGGTTACGAGTATGCTGCAATTGCTTGGAAAATAAAAGAAACGAGTTGGAGTAGCCCAGCTCAAATACAGATTTACATGGTAAAATCAATGATACCTGCAGCTGGGATATTATTAATTATTCAAGGTATAAGTGAAGTTTTTAGATCCATTATTTGCATTAAAACTGGTCAATGGCCAGCTAGAATGGTTGTTGCAGAGGAAACCGAACAAGTTTTGATGAGAACATCTCAAGAGGAAGATAAATCAAATGTTATTTAGTCTTACAAATCCAGAAGTAGCAATTTTAATGATGGGCATATTTTTATTTGCCGTTCTTTTAGGCTTTCCAATTGCATTTACATTAATGGCAATGGGTATTGCGTTTGGATATTACGCTTACTACGACGCCACCATGATGGAACATATTTTTGATAACAGAATATTCCAATTATTTGTTCAAAATACATATACCGTAATGGATAATAACGTACTTACTGCTGTTCCTTTATTTTTATTTATGGGCTACTTAGTAGAGAGAGCAGGAATTGTTGCAAAATTATTTTTTGCAATCAGATTGGCTGCACATAGACTTCCTGCCTCCATGGCAGTTGCTGCACTAATTACTTGTACATTGTTTTCAACAGCAACAGGAATTATCGGGGCGGTAGTAACTTTGATGGGTTTGTTAGCTTGGCCAGCAATGATTAAAGCTGGTTATGACAAAAAATTTGCCTCAGGTATTATCTGTTCAGGGGGTTGTTTAGGAATTCTTATACCACCAAGTATTATGTTGATAGTTTATTCTGTAATTGCTCAATTGTCTCCACTTAGACTTTTCGCAGCTGCTATTTTTCCAGGTTTACTCTTAGCTGGTTTGTATATTGGTTATGCAGTAATAAGGGCTTGGCTAAATCCATCAATAGCTCCAAGACCTCCAGAAGAGGATATACCTCCTCGAGCAGAAATTTTAAAAGAAGTATTGGTATCTTTTGTGCCTTTGTTTGGATTGATTATGTTGGTTCTTGGAACAATTTTAGCAGGTATAGCAACTCCTGCAGAAGCTGCAGCAGCAGGAGCTTTTGGTGCATTAATTTTGTCATGGTTCTACAAAACTCTGAAATGGCAGAATTTCAAAGAGTCTGTTTTTTTAACAGCAAAAACAACTGCTATGATAATGTGGCTATTTATTGGATCTTGGACATTTTCATCAGTATTTTCTTATCTTGGTGGCCATGAAGTATTCGAGCATTTTTTTACGTCTATAAACATTTCAACTTGGCAATTTCTAGTAATTACACAAATTATAATCTTCCTTTTGGGGTGGCCACTAGAGTGGACTGAAATTTTAATTATATTTGTTCCAATCTTTTTACCTTTATTGGAGATTTTCGGAGTTAACCCATATTTTTTTGCAATGTTAATTGCTTTAAACTTGCAAACATCTTTTTTAACCCCACCGATGGCAATGTCGGCATATTATTTAAAAGGTGTGCAAAAAACCAATGTTGAGCTTTTAGATATATTTAGAGGAATTATGCCTTTCTTAGCAATTGTTATTTTTGCAATGTTTTTAATGTACATGTTTCCAGCAATAGCCCTATGGTTGCCAGAAACATTATTTGCAAATTAAATGATAGATATTTTTTCCTTAAAAGTTGAAGAAATCGCTTCAAAAATAAAAGATTCTCAACTTACTTCAGTCGAAGTATGTGAGAAGTATATTGAAAGAATAAATAAATTTGAAAAAGATGTTAAGGCTTGGGCACATTTTGATAAAAAACTTTTACTAGAAAAGGCAACAGAAGCAGATGAATATAGAAGATCGGGTAAACCATTAGGTCCGTTGCACGGCGTCCCTGTTGCTCTAAAAGATATTGTAGGAACTCTTGACATGCCAACTGAATGTGGAACTTCAATAAGGAAAGGGAAATCTTATTCGCAAAATGCGGAAATAGTTGATTTACTTTTGGCGGCTGGAGCAATTGTAATGGGCAAAACTGCTACAGCTGAATTAGCTTATCTTGGTCCTGCTAAAACAACTAATCCACATGATCACTCTAGAACTCCAGGTGGTTCATCGAGCGGGTCTGCTGCTGCTGTTGCATCATTTATGGCACCTTTATCAATAGGATCACAAACAGGTGGTTCAGTTATTAGACCTGCATCTTACTGTGGAGTTGTAGGTTATAAACCAACCTATGGATTAATTTCAAGAAATGGAGTGCTTAAAACTTCAGAAAAATTAGATCATATAGGTGTATTTGGAAGAACTGTTGAGGATGTAGCACTCCTTGCAAAGGTTTTAATTAAAAAAGATAAATTTGATAATGCATCTGTTTATTATTCAGCTGATAGTATGCTTGAAGAAACAAAAAAGGGACCACTGTTTGAACCAAAATTTATTTTTTATAAAACAGACCATTGGAAAAATATTGAAAAAAAATCTAAAGAAGCTTTCGAATATTTTATTAAATCTTTTAAAAAAAATATCGAAATTTTTGATACACCATCTTATTTTAAAGACATTCATAAATATCATCAGATAATTTATGAAACAGATTTAGCAAACAATTTTGGATTGTATTACAAAAAGTATAAAAAAAAATTATCTAAACCCATGCAAGATGCTATTGTTAAAGGCAATAAACATTCAGCAAAAGAATATGCCGGAGCCATAGATTTTATGAAAAGAAGTTACGAATCTTATGAAGAAGTATTTGAAGATTATCATGGGGTATTGTCACCTTCTAGTCCAGGTGTTGCTCCTAAAAGCTTGAAGAGTACTGGCTCTGCAGAATTTAATAAAGTATGGTCTTATTTAGGAACCCCATGTATTTCTCTGCCTCTATTACAAGGAGAAAGCAAAATGCCACTAGGTGTTCAATTAATTGGTGCAAAATTTGATGATCATAGATTTTTAGGTGTTGCTAATTGGCTAGAAAAGGAATGTAATAATTAAATGCAAAAGTTTACAGTATTTTTAGGAACTTTACTTGCAACTGCATTTCTAGTTGGCTTGGCTACTACTTTAACTAGATCAACTATGATTGGTTTTTTCGATGTTTTGCCGGTTTATATATTGATGGCAATCGCAATCTTCATGATGATCTATGAAGCTTTTTTTGACAAAAAATAATTTTATTTAATTCAAAATTTACTACCTCAGATTGTAATACAATACTTTAAAGTTATTTTAATCTAGACTTAAACGCACATTTGTAATTTACTCTGTACAGTTAATTAACAAAGAAGAGGAGATACTAATGATTAAAGAAAAAAAATCATTGAAGGTTTCTAGATCACCTTCAAGACGTAAGTTCTTTAAAACTGCAGCTGCAACTGGTGTTGCTGCTGTTGCTTTATCTGCTCCAGCAGTTGCTAAAGAAAGAGTTGAAGCTTCTATGGTAGCTACTTGGCCTAGAGATTTTCCAGGCCTAGGAACTGGTGCACAAAGACTTGCTCAAAGATTAAGCGATATGAGTGACGGTAGAATTCAAGTTACTTATTATGCTGCTAATGAAAGGGTAAAAGCATTTGACTCATTTGACGAAGTTGCATCAGGTAACTCTCAAATGTATCACGGTGCTGATTACTACTGGGTTAAAAAACACCCTGCTTTTGGATATTTTACTGCGGTTCCATTTGGTTTCACATATGCTGAAATGAATGCGTGGTTAAAATTTGCTGGTGGACAAGAATTGTGGGATGAATTGACTGATGATTTTGGAACACAAAGTTTTGCAGCTGGTAATACTGGAGTGCAAATGGGTGGTTGGTTTAATAAGAAAATTAGATCAGCGAATGACTTTAAAGGTTTAAAAATGCGTATGCCTGGATTAGGTGGACAAGTACTTGGAAAACTAGGTGGTTCTCCAATTTCACTTCCTGGTGGACAAATTTATGAAAACCTTGTTTCAGGTGCAATTGATGCAACAGAATGGGTAGGACCTTGGAATGATGAGGCTATGAAGTTCCAGGAAGCTGCTAAGTATTATTACTATCCAGGAATGCATGAACCAGGATCAACACTAGCTTGTGGAGTGAACAAATCTTGGTTTACTAGTTTGTCAAAATCAGATCAGTTAATTATTAAAACTGCATGTGATTGGGCTGACACAACTACAATGGCTGAATACAATGCTAAAAACGGAGCTGCATTAGCACGATTAGTTAACGAAAGTGGAGTTAAACTAGAGAAGTTTAATGATAAAGTTTACGATGCTTTCGCTAAAGGTGCTGCTGAAGTTTTCGATGAAGTTCAACAACATAGTGCTCTTGCTAAGAAAGTACATGCTGCCTTTGTTAAAGGTCGTAAGGAAATTGGTGCTTGGACTAACTTGTCTGACGGGCCATATGTTGCTCAAAGAAATAGAGCATTAGGAGTATAATTTAATTCTAATTATTACTAGAGGGCCCTTAAATGGGCCCTCTTTTTATATATCAATAAAAGATTTAATATGATGGCGAAAAATAACTTATCTATTTTAATAAGAATATTTAGTTATTCTATCTTAGCTTTAACTTTTGTTTTTTTAGTCAATAATGTTTTAACAGTTTGGTTTGATTGGCCTGGAGTTAAAAAACTTTTTGCTCATTATGAATTATTTGGATTTAAAAAATTAAATAAGCCTTTAGAGGGGCTTGCAATAAATTTATCGTATGTTCAATTACTATTTTATTTTGTATCTTTAGCAGGAGTTATATTTTTTGTTTTAAAATCTATAAAACAAACATTACAAACAGACTCTGAGATCTTATCGAAAATTACAGCTTACGTAGTAAGGTCCTCTTTCTGGGCTGTACTAATTGTTGGAGTAGCAGACTTTTTAATCTCATTCATGGTAGTAGAAAAACTAGTTGAGCCAATTTTTGGAGAACAACTTAAAATTAATTTAGTAATACCTGCTTTCAGAATTACATATATACACTTTCCTTTAATATTAGCTTCTTTCGTAATTGGTTATTTTACAAGATCTGTAGGGTTTATTTGGTTAGCAGTTTTAGTCGTTGGAAGTGAATTTTTAATTGTATTATCAAGATTTATTTTTCAATATGAACAAGCATTCCAAGGTGACTTAGTTCGTTTCTGGTATGCAGCCCTTTATTTATTTGCAAGCGCTTATGCTTTAATTCATGAAGGTCACGTTAGAGTTGATGTTCTTTACACTGGTTTTAGCGAACGTAAAAAAGCATGGACTAATGCAATTGGGTCATTAATTCTAGGAATTCCTTTATGTTTAATTGTAATATTTTTAGGCATGGGGGGTAAAGCTAGTATCATCAATGGTCCTGTAATTTCATTTGAAATTACGCAGCAAGGTTCAAACGGATTATATTTACTTTATCTAATGGCAGTTTATTTAGCTGTGTTTGCAGTAAGTATGTTAACTCAATTCACTAGCTACTTTATGAGTAGCAGTCATAAACTTTTAAAGAATTAAATAATGGAACATTTATTTTTAGCTTTACTTGTAATTATAATGATTGGAGCATTAGCTTCTGGTTTTCCAGTAGCTTTTGCATTACCTGGATCAGCAATAATTTCAATAGGGCTTGCTGCTTTTTTTGGTTACTTATTTGCTGGAGATAGTAGTGCTTATTTTGCTGTTGATGGCCCCAAAGAATGGTTAACCGCCGGTATTACAAACTTTAGGAGTAACTACTGGGATGTAGAAACTGATACTTTAATTGCAATTCCTTTATTTATTTTTATGGGGATCATGCTGCAAAAATCAAAAATTGCGGAAGATCTTTTGGTTACGATGGGGCAGTTGTTTGGACCTATCCCTGGAGGCTTAGGGATATCAGTGATTTTTGTTGGGGCGTTGCTTGCAGCTACCACGGGTATTGTTGGCGCAACAGTAATAGCAATGGGATTAATATCATTACCCACAATGCTTAATAATAAATATGATAAAAGTTTAGCAAGTGGAATTGTTTGTTCATCAGGAACACTTGGGCAAATTATACCTCCATCAATTGTATTAATTATTATAGCCGATCAATTAGCTAGCGCAGCAGACGTTGCAAATACTATGCGTCAGACTGATTACAAAATTTTAACTGGTGAATTTAATATGCCCGGAGAATTTAGAGTGGGATCTACTTCTGCAGGAGATATGTTTTTGGGGGCATTATTACCTGGTTTAGTTTTGGTTGGTTTGTATATGATTTATGTATTTGTATACGCAAGACTAAATCCCAAGGCAGCTCCTCCGGTTCCATTTAAAGGAAATTTTGATTCAAAATTTTGGATTAAGGTTTTAATAGTAATTATTCCTCCCCTTGCTTTAATTTTTGCGGTTTTAGGATCTATACTTTTAGGTATTGCAACTGTTAATCAAGCTGGATCAATTGGAGCAATAGGTGCAACCATGATGGCTGGTTATCGTTTACATAAAGGAAAAAAAGATGCTTACTATCCAATTATAATTGCAATTTTATCTGTCATTCCAATTTATATTTTATCTAAGAATTATAATTTAAATATTAAGGCTGTAGAAACTAGAGATCTTACAGCAATTTTTATCACAGGATTTTTTACAATTACTTTTTTAATTGGAATCGTTTGGAGTTTTTGGAGAGCATACAAAATTGAGAATGTTTTAAGAGAGGTTGTTACAGAAACATGTGTAACGACTTCAATGGTTTTTATAATTTTATTAGGTGCTGCAATGTTAACCTCTGGATTTAGAGCTTTTGGAGGTGAAGAGCTAGTAAGAGATTTTCTTCAAGATTTGCCAGGAGGATTTTGGACACAGTTTATTGTTGTAATGGCAGTGATTTTTTTACTAGGTTTCTTTCTTGATTTTATAGAAATAGCCGTTGTTGTTGTTCCTATCATTGCTCCAATATTATTAGCTGAACCAGGAGCTAATGTAAGTGCAATTTGGCTTGGTGTAATGATTGGAGTAAATTTACAAACCTCATTTTTAACACCACCATTTGGTTTTGCATTGTTTTACTTAAAAGGTGTAGCTTCAAAACTTGTTACTACTTTAAATATTTGGAAAGGTGTTGTTCCATTCATTATTTTACAATTAATAGGTCTTGGAATTGTTGGTTTCTATCCATCATTAGTAAATTACTTGCCAGCAAGAACATATTTAACTTCGAACGTTGCTCCACCACCGATGAATCCAAAGCTACAATATTGCTTACAAGAGTACAAATTTGCGATTTACAACACTGAAGAACAAAGAATTACTAGTGCAATAAAAAACATGCAGAAATTAACTCCCGCAAATCTTCCAATGGATAAATTAGACATTTTCGAAGAGCATTTTGATAATGCTCTTGGGACTTTTGCTATTGTTAAAAAACTTCAAAAAACAGAGGAAGAATATGAATTATTTACAAAAGATTATAGGGACTTGCATTTCAATGTAAGAAAGATTGAGAAAAAAATTAGAAAAATAGACCAGAAAATTAAAAAAACAAAAGCTGAAATTAGAAATTTAGATGATGATGACTTGTCAGATAAAAATAAATTAGAATTAAAGATCGAAAATTACGAGCTAGAAATTAAAGAACTTCAAAATAAAGTTCCTGAAAGTTGGAAAGCTAAAAATGGAGAGTTTGAAATATTGCACAAAGCAAAAAACACAAGAACTAAAAGATATAGAAAAAACGTTGATGAAGCTTATGAAACTCTGGATCAAATAGCGATGTTTATAAATGACAATGAAAAATTAAAAGAACTTTCACCAGAAATAAAAGAATTAAAATATAATATTGATAATAGAAATTACGAAAACGCAATATCAATAATTGATAATCTTTTTGAAAAACTAGGAGAAATCTCTGGAACCGAAGAATTTGCAAATAAATTAGATGACCTAATATCTGTTATAGATAATGATGAGGTAGATGAGCAAAAATTGTCTGAAGTAAGTTCAGAGACTTTTGATCTTTTCAATTTAGAAGTTTCATGGAGAGATGATGCTAATAAGAATTTGATGCCTGAATTAATTAAATATAATGATGTTATCAAACATAATATTGGTCTTAGACTTCAAAACAGATTAACTAAAGAACAAGCTAAATTTGTTGCTAGGTGTAACTCAGTTCATAGAGATATATCTTTAAACTTTTAATTAATGGAAAATTATATTTTACCAAAAAAACAGGCTATTATTGTTTTTTTTGTATTTGCATTTGGTTATTTTTTATCATGTTTGTTACGTGCAATTACTGCAACACTTTCACCAGTATTAACCTCAGAATTTAATTTATTAGCAGCTGATTTAGGATTATTAGCTGGAGGTTATTTTTTAGGTTTTGCTTGTATGCAAATACCGCTTGGATATTTGTTAGATAAATATGGACCAAAAAAAATTGTCTCTTCTTTTTTATTAATCGCATTGGTTGGAACAGGATCATTTGCTTTAGCTGAAAGTTTTTCAGGATTGTTAGTTTCACGAATTCTAATTGGTGTAGGTGTAAGTGCTTGTTTGATGGCTCCGTTAACGGGTTACAGAATATGGTATGCTGAAAATCAGCAACAAAGAGCAAACTCATGGATGCTAATGATTGCATCATTAGGTTTTTTGTCATCCACATTGCCTGTACAACTTTTATTGCCTAGTTTCGGATGGAGATGGATATTTGGTGGTATCGCCATCTTAATTTTAATTAGTATTTTTTTAATGTTAGTTTTCATTCCAAAATGGAATTTAACTAAAAATAAAGAGTTAGAAGAGCCAAGTAATACTGGAACTTTATCAGAAGTTTGGAAAAATAGATTTTTTATAAGTGTAATTCCAATGGGTTTATTTAATTATGGGGGCTTAATGGCTATACAAACTTTATGGGCAGGCCCATGGATGACTAGAGTTGCTGGTTATACACCACTTCAGAGCGCTACAGGATTATTTTGGATCAATGTAACTATGTTGGTATCCTTTTTTTTGTGGGGTTATTTTTTACCAAAAATTTCAGGTATAGGTTTTACTGCAAAAAGAATACTTAAATTAGGTTTACCAATTAGTTTTTCTGTAATGTTTGTGATTATATTGCTAGGCCCAAAAGCAGGTGCCTTCTACATAACTCTATTTATTTTAAGTTCAATTTTTTTATCAGTTACACAGCCAGCTGTGGGCCTTTCTTTTTCAGGTTATTCTGCTGGTAAAGCACTAACTTCATTCAATTTATTAATATTTGCTGGAACATTCATAATGCAATGGCTAATGGGCTTAGTGATAGATATCGTTAAAGCTATGGGTTACACAGAAATATTTGCTTTTAAATCAGCTTTTTCAGTTTTCTTAATCTTAAGTATTATTTCTTATATATTTTTTTTAATATTAAATAGGAAAAAATATGAAAATAAAACGTAGGAATTTTTTTTTGGAATTACTTATTGGTATTGTTGCAATTTACTTAATTATATTAATTTTCTTATTCTTTTTTCAAAGAAATTTAATGTATCATCCTGATGAGAATAATTATTCTGGAGATAATTTAGAAGTTAACATTGAAAAAGTTACCATCAAAACAACTGATAATATTAATCTTTTAGGCTGGTTTCATAATAAAAATTTAAAAAGTTATAAAACAATAGTTTATTTTCACGGAAATGCAGGGACACTTGAAAACAGAATCCATAAGTTAAATCATTTTAAAGACATGGATGTTAATTTTTTAATTATTGCATGGAGAGGCTTTAGCGGTAATAAAGGAAAACCAAGTGAGGAAGGTCTTTATACAGATGGTGCTAGTGCAATAAACTGGCTCAAAGAAAAAGGTCTAAATGAAGAGGATATAATTATTTATGGAGAGTCATTAGGAACTGGCATTGCCACTGAAATTACTCAGAATAAAAATTTTGCTGGATTAATATTAGAAACGCCCTTCACATCAATGATAGAGGCTGCGAAAAATTTTTATCCATATATTCCAGTAGGTTTAATTTTAAAAGATAAGTATGAAAATAATGAAAAAATTAAAAATATTAATATTCCAGTATTAGTAATGCATGGTGAGGCTGACCAAATAGTTCCATTTTGGATGGGTAAAAAAATTTTTAATTTAGCAAGTGAACCCAAATATTCATATTTTACAAAATATGACGATCATATGATGGAATATGATGATAAACTTGTATTAGCTCTTAAATCTTTTGTTGATAGTTTAAATTAAGCCATAATCTAAACAAAGATAATTCAAATTTTTTTTTTAAGTTAATTTATGAAAAATTTTTTCTTATTTTTTATTATTCTTTTTTCTTTAAATAATCTATCAAATGCCAAAGAAAATTTAGCATCTGTAGACAGCCTTTTTCATATTGATCAAATGAATTCGCACGATGAAAATTTTGCATTATATTTTAAAACTCGTGAAAAAGCTGTCTTAGCTCGAGGAGAAAATTCAAATTATATTAATGATTTTCCAAAAGATCTTTATATTTATAACTATAAAACGAAAGAGTCTTTGCCATTAATTTCTTATGAATGGTTTCCCAAAACAGCAAAATATTTTTTGCAAGAGTATGATTTCCCAGTTTTTCCAGATGATTTTGCATATTATCTTTTAAAAGATAACAAAACTCTGGTGATGATTAGTGCTGTAAAAAGTCTAAAAGCTAATTTTAAATTTGATATTGTTGAAAAAAAGTTAGAGCTTTATCCTATAAATGGAAAATTTGATTTTATTATTTCTTCGATAGCTAAAAATTGTGGACATTATGAATTTAAAGAACACTACAAATGTAGTTTTTATAAACCTTTAATTTCCAGTACTTTAATTAATTAATTTGAGTAAATGCCTCTGCGAATTTTTCGGCCTCAAAAATTTGTAAATCATCCTCTTTTTCACCTAATCCAAGTGCAATAATTGGTAGTTTATATTTTTTAGCAACAGCTAAAAGAATACCTCCTTTTGCTGTGCCATCTAATTTTGTCATAATAAGACCAGTTATTGGAATAATTTTATTAAATTCTTCAACTTGATTAATTACATTTTGGCCAGAAGTTGCATCCAAAACTAAAATAACATCATGTGGAGCATTAGGATCAATTTTTTTAGTAACGTTTGCAATTTTTTTATATTCTTCCATCAAATTTTTTTTATTTTGTAGTCTTCCAGCTGTATCAATTAAAACTTGGTGAAAATTATTGTTTAATGCTTCTTCAATAGCCTTGTAAGCAACTGATGCAGGATCAGAACCTTGAGATGATTTTGTAATTTGAACATCAACTTTGTTTGCCCAATTTTCTAGTTGATCTATAGCTGCTGCTCTAAAAGTATCTGATGCAGCTAGCATTACTTTGTTTCCATTACCCTTTAATATTTTGCTTATTTTTCCAATAGTAGTTGTCTTTCCAACACCATTGACACCTGAAATTAATGTTGCATTTAATTTTTCTTTTTTTTTGAAGAATTCAATATTTTCTAAAGGTTTCATTATTGAAATAATATAATTTTTTAAAATATTATTTATTTCGTCAGTTAAATCTTTATTGGGATCAATTTTTGTTTGAGAAATTATTTCTCTTATTTCTGAAGCAGAAACAATTCCAACATCAGATTGAATTAAGTAATCTTCAATTTTGTCTAATGTTTTGTCATCAATCTCTTTTTTTACAACTATATCTCTTAAACCCGTTGTAAAAGCTGAGGCACTTTTTTTAAAGCCTGATTTAAATTTCTCAAAAATTCCCATTAAATTTTAAAATTTATCTCCTCAATATCTGAAACTGGTCCTTTCATATGAATACTATTGTTTTCATCAATTGAAATTGTCAATCTACCTTTAGAAAATTCAATATCAACTTTATCATTTACCAGTCCGTTTTGTTTTGCGGCAAAAGCTGTTGCGCAAGCTGCAGTTCCACAAGCTTTGGTAAGTCCAGCTCCTCTTTCCCAAACTCTAACTTTTATCAATTCTTTGTTAACAACAGTTGCTAAAGTAACATTACATTTTTCTGGAAATAGAGAGTGGGTTTCGATTTTTGGTCCAATTTTTTCAATTTCAAAATTTTCGTTATTATCAACAAAAAAAACTACATGTGGGTTTCCAACATTTACAGCAGTTCCACCAGAAAATTCGTTATTATTTTTGTCATTAATTTTAATTCCTAAATTATTCGTATTTAATTCTTTAGACAATGGAATCTCATCCCATTTTGTTTTTGCAACACCTATTTCTGTAGAAACCATTTTATCTCCAACAATATTTGATTTTAATTTGCCAGATAAAGTTGTTAGGACAATTTCTTTTTTGTTATTTTCTTTGCCTAATAAATCAGCAATACATCGCGTACCATTTCCACACGCACCAGACATTCCTCCATCTGAATTATAAAATTCTAGTGAAGCATCTGAAATATCATTTTTTTTAATCAATATTAGTTGGTCACAACCAATAAATTTTCTGTCACAAATCTTTATTATTTGCTCTTTCGTCAAATTTGTAATTGTTTGCCTATTATCTATGATGACAAAATCATTACCTAAACCGTCCATTTTAAAAGCTTTAATATCCATATATAGATATTTAACTTATTTATTGACTTTTTGAACCTCTATTATAGGTTGTTGCCGTTTCCGCAAAAACATTAACTTTGCGGTGTCTTTGGAAACAAAGAGATCGACACTAGTCAGCGAGGGTTCGCCCACTAGTGCGTTACTGCTATGCGTAATAAATATGTTTGAAAATTTAACAAATAAATTTGAAGAAATTTTTTCTTCTCTGAAAAAGGCACCTTCACTTGATGAAGCTCAAGTAGATGAAGGTTTAAGAGGTATTAGGCAAGCCTTACTTGAAGCAGATGTCTCTTTGGATGTTGCAAAAGATTTTATTGAAAAAGTTAAGCCAAAAGCATTAGGCCAAGAGATAATAAGGTCTACCTCTCCTGGGGATATGGTTGTTAAAATTGTTTATGATGAGCTTGTAGACTTATTAGGTGCAACAAATAACGAGATAAACTTAAACGCAGTACCGCCTGTGCCAATGATGTTAGTTGGGTTACAAGGTTCTGGAAAAACAACAACAACAGCAAAATTAGCAAAATTTTTAGAAAAGAATAAAAAGAAAAAAGTGATGATGGTCAGTCTAGATATTTATAGACCAGCTGCTCAAGAACAACTTAGATCTTTAGGAGAACAAAATAATATTTTAACTTTACCTATTATAGAAGGTCAGCAACCTGCTGATATCTGTAGAAGAGCAATAAGTGCCGCTAATTTAAATGGAGCTGAAATAATTTTATTTGATACTGCTGGTAGAACTCAAATTGATTTACAAATGATGAGTGAGATTAAGCAAATTGAAGCTGTCATTAATCCAACAGAAACTTTCTTAGTTGCAGATTCTTTAACAGGTCAAGTTGCAGCCTCAGTGGCAAAAGAATTTAAAAATACAGTTAATTTATCTGGAATTATTTTAACTAGGGCTGATGGTGATGCAAGAGGTGGAGCCGCAGTGAGTATGAAATATGTTTCAAACGTTCCAATTAAATTTTTAGGGATAGGAGAAAAAATAGATAATCTTGAAGTATTCCATCCAGATAGAATTGCAAACAGAATACTAGGTATGGGGGATATTGTATCTCTTGTAGAAAAGGCGGCTCAAGATTTAGGAGAAGAAAATCTTAAAAAAGCAGAGGAAAATTTAAAAAAAGGTCAATTCTCTATGGAAGATTATTTATCTCAATTAAGACAAATGAAAAAAATGGGTGGTATTGAGGGAATTATGTCTTTTATGCCCGGAGTTTCTAAAATTAAATCCCAAATGGACTCAGCGGGAATTGATGAAAGTATAATTACTAAAAATGAAGCTGTTATTTTGTCAATGACAAAAAAAGAAAGAGAGAACCCAAAAATAATAGATGGTTCTAGAAAAAAAAGAATTGCTAATGGCTCTGGCACAGATCCGGCCACTATCAATAAATTGCTTAAGCAATTTAAAATGATGTCTGAAATGATGAAAAAGATGTCAAAAGGAAATCTGAAAGGTATGTCTGAAAAAGGTATACCGCCAGAGCTATTTAACCAATTAAAGTAAAAAAGGAGAAGAAATGTTAAAATTAAGATTATCAAGAGGTGGAACAAAAAAGCGTCCTGTTTATAAGGTTGTTGTTGCCGACAGTCGTTTTGCAAGAGATGGAAGATTTATAGAAAAGGTTGGTTTCTTTAATCCTCTATTACCAAAAGAGAAAAAAGAAAGAGTGGGTCTAGAAGCTGAGAGAATTAAATATTGGCTTGGTCAAGGAGCTCAACCAACAACTAGAGTAGCAAGAATTTTAGGTGAGAACGAACTAATGCCTATGCCTGCAAATGGAAATAATCCAAATAAGGCAGTGCCAAAAAAAGAGAGAAATAAAAAAGAAGAGGATAATAAAGAAGCTCCAAAAGCAGAAGCAGCTCCAGCAGCAGAAGCTCCTAAGGAAGAAGCTCCTAAAGCAGAAGCAGCTCCAGCAGCAGAAGCTCCTAAGGAAGAAGCTCCAGCAGCAGAAGCAGCTCCAGCAGCAGAAGCTCCTAAGGAAGAAGCTCCTAAAGCAGAAGCTCCCAAGGAAGAGGAAAAAAAATAAATTAGAGGTTATTTATGTGGCAAGCTCAAGTGTTTACACTTTATCCAGAAGTTTTTCCTGGTCCTCTATCCAAAGGACTTTATGGTAAAGCTTTATCAAATAATTTATGGAAACTAAAAGTTGTAAATATACGAGACTCAGCTGATGATAAACATAAAACAGTAGATGATACACCCTATGGAGGTGGCTCTGGAATGTTGTTAAAAGCAGATGTTCTTGCAAAGTCTTTAGATAAAAATAAAAATGAGAATGAGAGAATTTTATATTTGTCACCAAAAGGAAAAAAATTTGATCAAAATTTAGCAAAAGAACTTGCTGATGAAAAATCATTGTCAATTATTTGTGGTCATTTTGAAGGTGTCGATGAAAGAATACTTTCAACAAGAAAGATTGAGGAGATTAGTATTGGAGATTTTGTTCTGTCAGGTGGAGAGTCAGCTGCGTATGTAGTCATAGATAGTATTTTAAGATTACTGCCAGGTGTATTAGGAAATGAAAACTCTAAATTAGATGAAACCTTTGAAAATGGTCTTCTAGAGTACCCTCAATATACAAAACCTCAAGTTTGGGAGGAAAAAGCCGTACCAGACGTACTATTATCAGGGGATCATAATAAAATTAAACACTGGCGTTTATCTCAATCTGAGGCTATAACACGCGACCGAAGACCAGATTTATGGGAAAAATATAAGAAGAATTAACTTGATAAATATTAACATGAAAACGATTGAAGAAATAAACCAACATAACGTTAAGAAAATACTTTCAGAGAAAAAAATTCCTGAATTTTATCCTGGAGATGTTGTTAAAGTAGGTGTGAGGATTACTGAGGGTAAAAAAGAGAGAATTCAGTATTTTGAAGGGGTTTGTATTGCTAAAAAAAGTAGAGATTTAAACTCATCTTTTACCGTCAGAAAAATTTCTTTTGGTGAAGGTGTTGAGAGAACCTTTCCTTTATTTGGAACATTAATTGACTCAATCAAAGTTATCAGATCTGGTAAAGTAAGAAGAGCTAAACTATATTATTTAAGAGACAGAACAGGTAAATCAGCAAGAATTGCTGAAAAAATTAGAAAAAAAATTGGTATTGATATCGATGTAAAACCAGAAACAGTTACAGAGGAAAATGTAGTCCCAGTAGCAGAAACTCTAAATGAAGAGAAAGCTTCAGCAGGAGAAGCTTCTAAAGCAGAAGAAGCTCCTAAGGCAGAGGCAGCACCAGCAACAAAGGCTACTAAAGAGGAAGCTCCTAAAGAAGAAAAGTCAGAGGGTGCTTCAGAGAAAAAATAATATTTTTTCAATGGCCACAACACTTTACGATAAAATTTGGAAAGATCACTTAGTAGATCAACAAGAAGATGGTACAGCATTATTGTTTGTTGATAGACACTTAGTGCATGAGGTAACCAGTCCTCAAGCTTTTGAAGGTTTAAGAAATTCAAATAGAAAAGTAAGGCACCCAAAATTGACTTTAGCTGTTGCAGATCACAATGTCCCAACTACAGATAGAACAAAAGGAATTGCTGATACTGATTCAAAAATACAGGTAGAAACTTTAGAGGCGAATTGTAAAGAGTTTGGAGTTCAACTTTTTAGTATGAATGATAAAAGACAAGGTATTGTTCATGTAACAGGTCCAGAACAAGGTTTCACGCAACCAGGAACAGTTATTGTTTGTGGGGATAGTCATACCGCTACACATGGTGCCTTTGGAGCGTTAGCTTTTGGAATAGGAACTTCAGAAGTTGAGCATGTATTGGCTACACAAACATTAGTTCAGAAAAAAGCTAAAAATTTTAGAATTAATGTAAATGGAAAATTACCTTTGGGTGTAACTTCAAAAGATGTCATTCTTCAAATTATTGGTAAAATAGGAACAGCAGGTGGAACAGGATGTGTTTTGGAATATGCTGGAGATCTAATAGAGTCTTTAAGTGTAGAACAACGTATGACTATTTGCAATATGACAATAGAAGGTGGCGCAAGAGCTGGATTGATTGCACCTGATGAAAAAATATTTCAGTATCTAAAAGACAGACCTATGTCTCCTAAGGGTGAAAATTGGCATAAAGCAATAGAATATTGGAGTAGTTTAAAAACTGATCCTAGCGCAAGTTTTGATAAAGAGATGAGTTTACAAGCTGATGAAATTGTACCAATGATTACTTGGGGAACATCACCACAAGACGTAATAACTATTGATGGAAATATTCCAAATCCAAAAAACGAAAAAGATGAAGACAAAAAAAATTCTTTAGAAAGAGCATTAGATTATATGGGTTTAAAACCAGATATGGCAGCTACAGATATTAAGATTGATAAGGTTTTTATTGGCAGTTGCACAAATGGCAGAATTGAGGATTTAAGAGAAGCAGCTCAAATATTAAAAGATAAAAAAATAGCTTCACATGTTCATGCAATGGTTGTTCCAGGGTCAGGATTAGTTAAAGAACAGGCAGAGCAAGAAGGATTAGATAAAATCTTTGTAAATTCAGGGTTTGAATGGAGAGAGCCTGGATGCTCAATGTGCTTAGCAATGAATGCAGATAAATTAAAACCAGAAGAAAGATGTGCCTCTACATCTAATAGAAATTTTGAAGGTAGACAAGGTAGAGGGGGAAGAACACATTTGGTTAGCCCAGGTATGGCAGCAGCAGCAGCTATTTCTGGAAATCTAGACGATGTAAGAAAATATCAAAATTAGATGAGAAAATTTAATACACTAAAAAGCATTCCTGCATATTTACCAATTGTGAATATTGATACGGATATGATTATTCCAAAACAATTTTTAAAAACAATTAAAAGAACTGGTCTTGGAAAAAATTTATTTTTTGAAATGAGATATGATGAAAATGGAAATATAATGAATGACTTTGTTTTAAATAAAGATCCATATAATAATTCTAAAATTTTGATTGCTGGTAACAACTTTGGCTGTGGCTCCTCTAGAGAGCATGCACCTTGGGCTTTGCTAGATTTTGGCATCACTTGTGTGATTAGTTCCAGCTATGCAGATATTTTCTATAATAATTGTTTTAAAAATGGAATATTACCAATAATTCTCGAAGATGAAAAAATAAAAGAACTGTCTGAATATGCTAAGAGGAAAGAAGAAATTTCAATAAATTTGAGTGAAGAAAAAATTTTATATGGAAATAATGAAATTAATTTTAAGATTGATCCTTTTAAAAAAAAATGTCTACTAGAAGGTTTAGATGATATTGCCCTGTCATTAAAAAAATCCGAAAAAATAGAAAAATTTGAAAATAAATTAAAAGACCATAAACCATGGATAATGAATGATTAAAGTAAAAAAAAGAAAAATACTTTTACTTCCTGGTGATGGTATTGGTCCAGAAGTAATAAGTGAAGTTAAAAAAATAATAACTTGGTTTAATGATAAAAAATCTTTAGATTTTGAGATTGATCAAGAACTTATAGGTGGATGTTCTTATGATAAGTATGGTACTCCAATTACTGATGAAGTTTTTTATAAAGCTTTAGAGAGTGAAGTTATTATGTTAGGAGCAGTTGGTGGTCCTACTTGGGATAGTTTAGAATTTTCAAAAAAACCTGAAAGAGCACTATTAAAGCTTAGAAAGGAATTAAAATTATTTGCAAATTTAAGACCTGCTATTTGTTTTGAGCAATTGGTTGACGCTTCAACTTTAAAGCCAGAAATAGTCTCGGGTTTGGACATCATGATAGTACGGGAGCTTACGGGTGGTATATATTTTGGTGAGCCAAGAGGAATTAAGCCAATAGAAAATGGTGAAAGAAAAGGAATAAATACTCACACATATACCACTAGTGAAATTAAAAGAGTGGCAAGAGTAGCTTTTGATTTAGCAAGGAAAAGATCTAATAAAGTTACATCAAGCGAAAAATCAAATGTGATGGAGGCTGGACAGTTATGGAAAGAAGAGGTTCAAGAATTACATAATAAAGAATATAAAGATGTAGAACTGAGTCATATGCTGGCAGACAACTGTGCTATGCAACTTTTAAGAAACCCAAAACAATTTGATGTAATCGTAACTGATAATTTATTTGGAGATATGTTATCTGACCAAGCTTCTATGTTAACTGGATCTTTAGGCCTACTGCCTTCTGCATCTTTAGGTGCAAAAAATAAAGATGGTGAGATGAGAGCAATGTATGAGCCTATTCATGGGTCTGCTCCAGACATTGCGGGAAAAGGCATTGCAAATCCGATCGCTTCAATTTTAAGCTTTGCAATGGCATTAAGATATTCATTAGATCTTGATAAAGAAGCAGATATTTTAGAAAAAGCAGTCCAAGACGTTCTTAACGATGGTTTAAGAACTAAAGATATAATGTCAGATAGTATGAAAGAAATATCAACTTCAGCAATGGGCGATGCGATAATTTCAAAATTGCAATAAAAAAGGAATTATTCTAAGGTTTAAAAATGCCAAGTTATACAGCTCCAGTAAAAGATATGATGTTCCTCTTTGAAAAATTAAGAGATAATAAAAATTATAATGAGCTTAAGAAGTATAATGAAGTAACCCCAGACTTGGTAAAAGATATTTTAGAGGAAGCAGCTAAGATAAATCAAAATTTAATTTTACCACTCGCTAAAGCAGGAGATGAAAATCCAGCTGTTTTAGAAAATGGTATTGTTAGAACTCCTCCAGGATATAAAGAAGCGTACCAGAAGTATATTGAGGATGGCTGGACGTCGTTGTCTTGTGATCCCAAGTATGGAGGCCAAGGAATGCCAAAAACTGTAAGTGCGTTCTTTGATGAAATGTTATCTTCTGCAAGTTTATCATTTAAATTATATAGTGAATTAAGTATTGGTGCTTACAATTGTATAAATCACCATGCATCAAATGAAATAAAAGATAAATATTTACCAAAAATTGTGGAAGGTAAATGGAGTGGTACAATGTGCTTAACAGAGCCAGTTTGTGGAACAGATTTGGGTTTATTAAAAACTAAAGCGATAAAACAGCAAGATGAAACGTATAAAATTAGTGGTCAAAAAATTTTTATAACTTCGGGTGACCACGATTTAACTGAAAATATTATTCATTTAGTTTTAGCAAGATCTACTGACTCTCCTTCTGGTACCAAGGGTATTAGTTTATTTCTAGTTCCAAAATATATTGTAAATGAAGACGGTAGTGTTGGTCCAAGAAATGGTATTTCAACTGGATCTATTGAAAGCAAAATGGGCATTAAAGGTTCAGCTACATGTGTGTTAAATTTTGATGATGCAACTGGTTATATGATAGGTACTAAAGACAAAGGTCTTAGTGCCATGTTTACTATGATGAATTTAGAAAGAATAGTTGTTGGTATTCAAGGTTTAGGAATTTCTGAAATTGCTTATCAAAACTCTCTTGCTTACGCAAAGGAAAGAAAGCAAGGAAAAACAAATAATTCTAAATCTTTAAATGGAGCGGATTTTATTATTGAACATGCAGATATTAGAAGATCTTTATTGAATATGAAATCAATAATTGAAGGTGAAAGAGCTTTATGTTTTTGGTTGTCTCAACAAACAGAGGTAAGTCTTTATCATCCAGATGAAAAGATAAAACGTGATGCTTCAGATTACGTTTCATTAATGACACCTGTAGTTAAATCACTATTTACTGATTTAGCGATGGAAATTACAAGTGATGCGATGCAAATACATGGTGGATATGGTTATACAAAAGATCAAGGCATAGAACAATTGTATCGAGACAATCGTATTACCCCTATTTATGAAGGAACAAATTCAGTGCAAGCTGCAGATCTAGTATTTAGAAAATTGTTTAATAAAAATGGTAATATTATTAGTAAGTTTTTAGAAATGGTTAAGTCAGAATGTGAGTCTAAAAATGGAAAAGTAAAAACATTTTCCAAAGAATTAAATTATTATCTAGATATATTGTCTAAGTTTACAGACTGGATAGGAGATAAAAATAAAATTGAAAAAGATGATGTGAGTGCTGCCGCAAATGATTATTTAAAAAGTTTAGGCTACATCTCAATTGCTTACGCTTGGATTAAAATTTTGGATGTAAGTTTCAATGATTTTGATACAAACGCAGAGTTTTATAGTGATAAGATAAATACCGCTAAATTTTATTTTGATAAAGTTCTGCCTCGAGCTGAGTATCATTACAAATCTGCAATTTCTGGAAGTTCAAACATTATGAATTTTAAATTTAACTAGGAATGAGCCATTACGATACAAATTTAGGTAAAAATAAAGCTAATCACGTACCTCTTACTCCACTAACATTTTTAAAAAGGGCAAAAGAAATTTATCCAAATTATGAAGCTTTAATCTATGAGCATAGAAAATACACTTGGGAAGAAGTTTATAAAAGAGTTGTAAAATTTGCTAGCGCATTATCAAAAATAGGTGTTAAAAAAGGCGATACAGTTTCATTCTTGGCATTTAATACACCAGAAATTTTTGAAGCACATTACTCAGTACCAATGACGGGTGCAGTTATTAACACTATAAATATAAGATTAGATGCTAAAACAATTTCTTACATTTTAGATCATAGTGAAGCAAAGGTGCTTGTAGTAGATAGACAATTACATGGAGAAGTAAAAAAAGCGTTAAAATCTCTAAACAAGAAAATTACTATAATTGACATTAATGACGAATATGCTGATCAGTCTAAATTAGAAAAAATTGGAGAACTAGAATACGAGAGTTTTTTAAATACAGGTGACGAAAATTTTCAGTGGGAAATGCCAGAAGATGAGTGGCAAGCAATATCATTGAGCTATACGTCAGGAACTACAGGAAATCCAAAGGGAGTAGTATATCATCATAGAGGAGCATATTTAATGTCAACAGGAAGCTCAGTAGCCTGGAATATGCCAAACAGATTAAATTTTTTGACAGTTGTTCCAATGTTTCATTGTAATGGCTGGTGTTATCCGTGGACAGTTCCAATGCTAAATGGTCGAACAATTTGTTTAAGAAATATAGATATTAAAAAAATTTTTGAACTAATTGATAAATATCAAATTACACACTTTGGTGGTGCACCAATAGTGTTAAATATGATTACCGGAGCACCTGAGAGTGATCAAAAAAAATTAAAACAAAAAGTTTATGTACTAACTGCTGGAGCTCCTCCTCCAAGTATAATTTTTAAGAAAATGAAAGCTCTTGGTTTTGAAGTAATGCATGTATACGGTTTAACAGAAACTTATGGGCATGTTACACAGTGTGCTTGGAATGATGAGTGGAATGATTTTGATGAAGAGAAGCAAAATGAAATTAAAGCAAGACAAGGTGTCAAATATCCAAACACTGAAGGAGTAACTATTTTAGATCCTGAAACAATGAAGGAGGTCCCTAAAGATGGAAAGACAATTGGTGAAATCATGATTAGAGGAAATGTGGTAATGAAAGGATATTTTAAAGATAAAGATGCGACTGATAAAGCTATGAAAGATGGATGGTTTCATAGTGGCGATTTAGCTGTAATGCATCCTGACGGATATATTAAAATTCAGGATAGATCAAAAGATATAATTATTTCTGGAGGAGAAAATATTTCTTCAATTGAAATTGAGAATACTCTTTCTAAACATCCTTCTGTTTCTATTGCTGCAGTTGTTGCAAAACCTGATGAAAAATGGGGAGAAGTTCCATGCGCATTTATTGAAGCAGTCAAAGATAAACCAGTTAGCGAAAAAGAATTAATTGATTTTTGTAAAGAGACATTGGCAGGATTTAAAGTTCCAAAAAAAGTTATTTTTTGTGAATTGCCAAAAACTTCGACAGGAAAAATACAAAAATTTGAATTAAGAAAACAAGTTTAGGTAATTTTGATTTTTCAAATTGAAAATAAAAACATCCATGCTTCAGATGCTGGACAGGGAATAGACCCAGGTAAAGAAACTATTGTATTTCTTCATGGAAGTGGTCTTTCCCACATTGTGTGGTCTTTAACAGAACAATTTTTTTCTAATAAAAATTTTAATGTTTTATCTATAGATTTACCAGGTCATGGAAATTCAGATGGTCCTTGTCTTGATACAATTGAAAAAATTGCTGATTGGTTAGAACAAGTATTTATTTCATTAAATTTACAAAAATTGACTTTAGTTGGACATTCTCAAGGATGCTTGGAGATACTTGAGTACGCATCAAAGTATAAAAATAGATTGAAAAAAATAGTTTTTATTGGTGGTTCAAATAAAATGCCAGTTCATTCAGATTTAATTGATTTAGCAAAAAATGGAGATTCTGATGCAGTCAAATTAATGATGAAGTGGGGATATGAAGGATCAAAAAAATTTATTGGAGGTAATCCTGTAGAAAAAATTATTCAGTCGCCAAGAGATATTAGAGAAATATTGGCAGTAGACCTTCTTGCTTGCAATAATTATAAAAACGGTGCTGATGCTGCAAAATCAATAGAATGTCCATCTCTATTTATTTTTGGATCTTTAGACAAAATGGTAAACTTAGAAGTAGGTAAAAAATTTTCTAATTTAGTCAAAAACTCAACAGTACATATAATTGAAGGATGTGGTCATATGATTATGATTGAAAAAGCATTTGAAATGAGAGACAAGGTCTTAGAATTTTTAAAATAATGAAAACTTTTTCAATAGCAAAATCAAGAAGACTTAGAGGCACTCCTTATACCTCAAGAATAGAAAAACAAGGTGTTACAGCTTATACTATATATAATCATATGCTATTGCCTGCTGCATTTGGTACATTGGAAGATTCTTACCATCATCTTAAGGAATATGTACAGGTATGGGATGTTTCTGCAGAAAGACAGGTAGAAATTTCTGGAAAAGATTCTGCAAAATTAGTTCAATTAATGACATGTAGAGATTTATCAAAATCAAAAGATGGAAGATGTTATTATTGTCCGATAATTGACGATAATGGAGGGCTTATTAATGATCCAGTAGTTTTGAGGTTAAACGAAAACAAATGGTGGGTTTCACTTGCTGACTCGGATGTAATATTATTCGCTAAAGGATTAGCAATAGGAAATAAATTTGATGTTAAAATTGTTGAACCTAATGTTGATATAATGGCAGTACAAGGTCCAAAGTCATTTAATCTGATGGAAAAAGTTTTTGGAAATAAGATTGTAAATTTAAAATTCTTTGGTTTTGATTATTTTGAATATGGTGGTGATAAACACTTAATTGCAAGATCTGGATGGTCTAAACAAGGTGGTTATGAAATTTATGTTGAGCATAATGACTCAGGATTAAAATTATATGATCATCTGTTTGAGATTGGAAAAGAATTCAATATTAAACCAGGATGCCCTAATTTGATTGAAAGAATTGAAAGTGGATTACTTTCTTATGGAAATGATATGGATAATGGAGATAATCCATATGAGTGTGGGTTTGATAAATACATTAATATAGATAGTGATATTAATTTTTTAGGAAAAGAAAAATTAAAACAAGTTAAATCAGAAGGAATTAAAAAAAAACTAATGGGAGTAAAGTTAGACACTGATAAAATTAGTCTTACAGGTTCGTTAGATCTGACTGATCAAAATAACAAAATAATTGGAGAATTGAGATCAGCCTGTTATTCGCCACATTTTAAAAAAGTTATTGGTATTGCTATGATGAAAAAAGACTACTGGAATACTGATCAAGATGTAAAAGTTAAGATAAATAGTGAAAATTGTACCGGTAAAGTTTGCGATTTACCTTTTATTTAGTATAAAAGCTCTAACATGAACATAGCTATAGTAGGTGCAACAGGTAACGTAGGAAGAAAAACTCTTGAAGTTTTCGATAAAAAAAATTTTAAGTTTAATAATTTGTATTTAGTAGCATCAGAAAAAAGTGCAGGAAAAAAAATCACGTTTAGAGACAAAGAATATGAGATTGAAAATTTGGAGAACTATGATTTTTCTAAAGCAAATATTACTTTTTTTGCAGCTGGAGGAAAAATTGCAGAAAAGTATGCAGAAAATGCAGCTAAAAATACTATAGTAATTGATAATTCAAGTTTTTTTAGAATGGATCCGGAAGTTCCTCTAATTGTTCCACAAGTAAATGGATCTGAGATAAAAAAAATGAAAAAAAATATAATTGCAAATCCAAATTGTTCAACAGCACAACTTGTTATTGCACTCAAACCACTTCATGATTTGTTTAAAATAAAGAGAGTTGTAGTTTCAACTTATCAATCTGTTTCAGGTGGTGGTAAGGCTCCAATGGATGAATTAATTGAACAAACTAAATTATACTTAGAAGGAAAAAAAATTGAACCAAAAAATTTTACTAAACAAATTGCGTTTAATATTATTCCACACATAGATGTATTCGCAGAAGATGGTTACACAAAAGAAGAATTAAAAATGGTGAATGAAACAAAAAAAATTCTAGACAATAAAATTGAACTAACAGCAACTTGTGTAAGAATTCCAGTTCTAGTGTCACATTCTGAAGCTGTAAACATAGAGTTTGAAAAACCATATAATTTGGAAAAAGCGAGAAATGCCCTAAATAACGCAGAAGGATGTGTAGTAATTGATAAAAGGGAAAATGGTGGTTATAGCACTCCAATTGATGCCACAGGTAGCGATGATACTTATATATCAAGAATTAGAGAAGATAAAACAAATCCTAATTCTTTAAATTTATGGATTGTTTCTGATAATTTATTAAGAGGTGCTGCACTTAATTCTGTTGAAATTGCAGAAACAATAATTAAATCAAATTAAGTAAATGGAAAATAGACCTTTATCACCACATATACAAATTTACAAATGGCATATTTCTTCATTAGTATCAATTTCACATAGAATTACAGGAATAATAAATTTTTTTGCGATTAGTTTAATTTGTTTTTGGTTTGCTTTTATGCTTCTAGGCGAAACTAACTATCAAATAATTAAGAATTTTTTACAAACATTTGCAGGAAAATTTATTTTGATCGGTATAACTTGGTCATTTAGTTTTCAAATGTTAAGTGAGATAAGACATTTAATTATGGATTATGGTTATGGATTTGAATTACAAACAACAAAAGTTACTGGACTATTTGTTATTTTTGGATCAATTATTTTAACTATATTAATTTACTTATTTGGGAGAGGTTTTGTATAATGTTATCAGCAACAAAAAAGTGGATTTTTTTAAGAATAAGTTCATTAATTCTATTACCCCTAATGTTTTGGTTTATAATAAATTTAGTTAACTTTTATGACAAAACATATGTTGAAATAGTTGGGTTTTTAACAACTCAACCATCTAAAATTTTAATAGGGTTATTTTTGGTATTTTCTTATTTTTTTTCAGCTTTAAGCATAAGTGAGGTTTTTGAGGACTATATTCAAAGCGAAAAAATCAAAAATGCCGCAAACAAAGCCCTTAATTTTTTTGCTATAGTATTTCCAATTATTACAATTATTGTTATTTCTAATTTAGGTAGATGAAAGAATATAATATCATAGAACATGAGTACGATGTTGTTGTGCTAGGAGCTGGAGGCTCTGGATTAAGAGCGGCTGTAGGACTTAGTGAGGCCGGATTAAAAACAGCTTGTATCTCAAAAGTATTTCCAACTAGAAGTCATACATCAGCTGCACAAGGCGGTATTTCAGCATCTCTCGGAAATATGGGTGAAGATGATTGGAGATGGCACATGTATGATACTGTAAAAGGTGCAGATTGGTTGGGTGACCAAGACAGTATTGAGTATTTGTGTAAAGAGGCGCCAAAAGCTGTATTAGAATTAGAACAATATGGAGTTCCATTTAGCAGAACTGAAGAAGGAAAAATATATCAAAGACCGTTCGGTGGTATGACAAAAAATTATGGTAATGGAATTGTCCAAAGAACGTGTGCAGCAGCAGATAGAACTGGACATGCAATTTTGCATACACTTTATGGTCAAGCGTTAAAACATAATACAGAATTTTTTATAGAATACTTCGCGTTAGATTTGCTAATGAAAAATGGTGAATGCAAAGGATTGATTGCTTGGAATTTAAATGATGGGACTATACACAGATTTAGAGCTCACACAGTAATTATTGCTACCGGTGGATATGGAAAAGTTTATTATTCAGCAACATCTGCACATACATGTACGGGCGATGGTAATGCGATGGTGTTAAGAGCAGGTCTGCCACTACAAGATATGGAATTTGTACAATTTCATCCTACAGGGATATATGGTCATGGTACCTTGATAACAGAAGGAGCACGAGGAGAAGGAGGATATCTAACAAATTCAAAAGGTGAGAGATTTATGGAAAGGTATGCTCCAAACGCAAAAGATTTGGCATCACGAGATGTTGTAAGCAGGTCAATGTCAATTGAGATTAATGAGGGAAGAGGAGTTGGAAAAGAACAAGATCATGTCCATTTAAATTTAAATCATCTTGATAAAGAAATTATTGAAAGCAGGTTGCCAGGAATAACAGAGGCTGCAAGATTATTTGCAAATGTTGATGTCACAAAAGAACCAATTCCAGTAGTACCAACAGTTCATTATAATATGGGAGGTATTCCTACTAATTATAAAGCAGAGGTGTTAACTGTTAATGGTTCTGAAAAAACTGTGCCTGGATTGATGGCAATTGGTGAAGCAGCATGTGTTTCTGTACATGGTGCAAATAGGCTTGGATCTAATTCATTAATTGACCTGGTAGTATTTGGAAGAGCAGCAGCAAAGAGAGCTGCTGAATTAATAAAACCAGGAACACCACATGAAGAAATATCTGAAACTGAAACTCAAAAATGTTTAGATAGATTTGATAAACTTAGAAATGCTAATGGAAATAATAGCACTGCAGAATTAAGACTTTCAATGCAAAAAACTATGCAATCAAAGTGTGCTGTATTTAGAACAGAAAAAAATTTGAAAGAAGGTGTTGAGGATATTAGAAAAACCTATGATGGAATGGACTCTATATCTGTTAAAGATAGATCTTTGGTATTTAACACAGATTTAGTAGAAACCTTAGAATTTGATAATTTAATAAGACAAGCTGTAACAACCGTGGATTCAGCTTACCATAGAAAAGAAAGCAGAGGTGCACATGCAAGAGACGATTACCCTAAAAGAGATGATGCAAAATATATGCAACATACACTAGCTTGGTGTGATGGAAAAAATACTAAAATAAGTTATAGAGATGTTCATAAGTCAACATTAACAAACGAAGTTCAATATTTCCCACCTCAAGAGAGAGTATATTAATGGTTCAAATTAGTTTGCCCAAGAATTCAGAAGTTAAAAAGGGCAAATACTTTCAAGATAAAACTGGTTCTAAAAATATAAGAAAAGTTAACGTATATAGATGGGATCCATCAACTGGGGAAAACCCTAGAATAGATACATATGAAGTTGATATGGATAATTGCCCATCTAAAGTATTGGATATTTTAAATAAAATTAAAAATGAAATTGATCCAACATTAGCTTATAGAAGATCTTGTGCTCATGGAGTTTGTGGCTCATGTGCTATGAATATGGGAGGAAAAAATGGACTTGCTTGTACAAAATCTCATGCAGAAATTGACGGTGACATAGACATTTATCCATTACCACATTTAAAAGTTAAAAAAGATTTAATAGGAGATTTAGATGGACTATATAAACAATATCAATCAATTGAACCTTGGTTAAAAAATAATTCAACGAAACAAACAAATGAAATTTATCAATCTAAAGATGATAGAGCAAAATTAGATGGTGCATACGAATGTATTATGTGTGCATGTTGTTCTACATCATGTCCAAGCTATTGGTGGAATGGCGATAAATATTTAGGTCCAGCAGTTCTCTTACAAGCTTATAGATGGATAATCGACAGTAGAGACGAAGATAGAAAACAGAGACTAAAAAAAGTTGCAGATGAATTAAAACTTTACAGGTGTCATACGATTTTAAATTGTACAAGCGCATGTCCTAAAGGCTTAAATCCTGCAAAAGCTATCGCAGAAATAAAAAAAATGCTAGCAACAGCTAATGTTTAAATAGACTAAACAAGAATTTTGCTTTAAAAAACCTTATTCATGAAATTAATTGAACACTTTGTAAATGGAAAAATAATTTCAGGCTCATCAAATAGGAATGGAAAAGTATTTAATCCAGCTACTGGAGAGCAAGATACTGAAGTACGACTTGCAAGCAAGAGTGATTTGGATAATGCTGTTGAAATAGCAAAAAAAGCTTTTGAAACTTGGTCTCTAAAGCCTTCACTTCAAAGAGCAAGAATAATTTTCAAGTTTAAAGATTTAGTTGAAAAAAATTCTGAAGAGCTCACAAAATTGATTGTCTCAGAACATGGAAAAGTTTATGAGGATGCAAAAGGCTCCCTAACAAGAGGATTAGAAGTAGTAGAATTTGCTTGTGGAATTCCACATTTGTTAAAAGGTGAGTACTCAGAAAATGTAGGCACAGATGTTGATAGTTATTCTATGAGACAGCCGCTAGGTGTGGTTGCTGGAATTACTCCATTTAATTTTCCTGCAATGGTACCAATGTGGATGTTTCCTATAGCTATAGCTTGTGGGAATACTTTTATTCTTAAACCTTCGGAAAAAGATCCATCTTGCCCTTTGAGATTAGCTGAATTACTTTCTGAAGCCGGTCTCCCTGACGGAGTGTTTAATGTAATAAATGGGGATAAAGAGGCTGTTGATGCAATTTTAGAAAACAAAGATGTCAAAGCTGTTAGTTTTGTAGGTTCTACTCCTATCGCAAAATATATATATGAAAATTCAGCTAAAAATGAAAAAAGAGTTCAAGCTTTAGGCGGAGCTAAAAATCATTTAGTTGTAATGCCAGATTGCGATTTAGATGGTGCAGTTAATGGTTTAATGGGTGCAGCATATGGTTCAGCTGGTGAGAGATGTATGGCTCAATCAGTTGCTGTTGCAGTTGGAGATATTGGAGATGAGCTCGTATCAAGATTATCAAAAAAAGCTGAGGCTTTAAAAGTAGGCCCTGGAATGGACAAAACATCAGAAATGGGGCCTTTGGTTACCAAAGAACATTTAGAAAAAGTTACTAGTTATGTTGATTTAGGTGTAAAGGAAGGAGCAAAATTAGTAGTCGATGGAAGAGGTTTAAAACTTCAGGGTTATGAAAATGGTTTCTATATTGGTGGATGTTTATTTGATCATGTAAGTAAAGATATGAGAATTTATAAAGAAGAAATATTTGGTCCAGTATTATCAGTTGTAAGAGCAAAAACTTTTGAAGAGGCTGCAAAATTAATCAATGACCATGAGTATGGAAATGGAGTTAGTATATATACAAGAGATGGTGATGCAGGTAGAACTTTTGCAAGTAAAATTCAAGTAGGTATGGTTGGAATAAATGTACCTATTCCAGTACCGATGGCATTTCATAGCTTTGGCGGTTGGAAAAGATCTATATTTGGAGATAGTGGAATGCATGGTATGGAAGGAATAAAATTTTATACTAAACTTAAAACAGTAACATCTAGATGGCCTTCAGGTGTCCGATCGAATGCGGAATTTGTTATGCCAACAATGAAATAAAGGAAATCAATGACAAAAATATCTTTAATTGGTGCAGGCCAAATTGGTGGCACTCTTGCACATTTAATTGGAACAAAGGAATTAGTTAACGAAGTAGTTTTATTTGATGTAGCTAGTGGAATTGCTAAAGGAAAGGCTTTAGATATTGCACAATCTTCGTCAGTTGACGGATTTAATGTTAAACTCTCAGGAACTGATAAATACGAAGATATAAAAGATTCTGACGTAATTATAATTACTGCTGGTGTACCAAGAAAACCTGGAATGAGCAGAGATGATCTTCTTGGAATAAATTTAAAAATTATTAAACAAGTTGCAGAAGGTGTTAAGAAGAATGCTCCTAATGCTTTCGTGATTTGTATCACAAATCCTTTAGATGTTATGGTTATGGCATTTCAAAAATTCTCTGGTTTACCGTCAAGTAAAGTTGTTGGAATGGCAGGTATTTTAGATAGCTCAAGATTTAAATTATTTTTATCACTTGAACTTAATGTACCTGTAAAAGAAATTGAGGCAATGGTTATGGGTGGTCATGGTGATACTATGGTTCCAATGCCGAGATTTACAAAGATTTCAGGTAAACCATTATTAGATCTTGTAAAGGATGGAAAAATTTCTGCAGATAGAGTTGAAGAAATTAATCAAAGAACAAGAGACGGTGGTGCTGAGATAGTCAAGTATTTAGAAAAAGGATCAGCCTTTTATGCACCTGCAGCATCTGGTGTTCAAATGGCAGAGTCATACTTAAATGACCAGAAAAAATTGTTACCTTGTGCCGTTAAACTAAATGGAGAATACGGTGTCCAAAATGTTTATGCAGGTGTGCCAGTTGTCATTGGAAAAGATGGTGTGGAAAAAATCGAACAGATTGATTTAGATGATTTAGAAAAAAAGGAATTTATGAAATCAATAGACGCTGTAAAAGCTCTATGGGAAGCTGCATCTAAAATAGATCCTGATTTATCTAAATAACAATGAATATCCACGAGCATCAAGCTAAACAAATATTAAAGAAATATGGTGCTACAGTTCCAGAAGGAGTATTTGCTCTTAATGTTGATGAGCTCATAGAAAAAGCAAAAGCACTAAAAACTCAGAAATACGTCTTAAAAGCACAAATTCATGCTGGCGGTAGAGGAAAAGCTGGCGGTATAAAAATTTTAAACTCTATTGAGGAATTAACGGTAGCAGCTAATGAGTTACTTGGAAAAACATTAGTTACTCAACAAACGGGACCTGAAGGTAGAGAGGTAAAAAGATTATACGTAGAAGAGTCCTCAAATATAGATCAAGAGTTTTACCTTTCATGTTTAGTTGACAGGGCAAGTTCTAAAATCGCATTTATATCAAGCGATCAAGGTGGAATGGATATTGAGAAAGTTGCACGTAGTTCACCTGAAAAAATTACAACTACAAAAGTTGATATGAGAAATGAAATTTCAGATTTAGATTGTGAAAAAATAATTAAAATTTTTAATTTAAATAAAAATACAAAAAAACAAGCAATATCGTTAATTAAATCAATATATAAAATGTTTGTGAGTACTGATGCAAATATGGTTGAAGTAAATCCATTAATTTTGACAAAAGAGGAAAAAATTGTTTGTTTAGATGCAAAAGTAAATTTTGATTCAAACGCTTTATTTAGACATCCAGAAATTGTCAAATTGAGAGATTTAAACGAGGAAGATTCAACTGAGATAGAAGCTAGCAAGCATGATCTCGCCTACATCAAACTAGATGGAAGTATTGGTTGTATGGTGAATGGAGCTGGATTAGCAATGGCAACGATGGATATAATTAAATTGTATGGCAAAGAGCCAGCAAATTTTTTAGATGTAGGTGGTGGAGCGTCTAAGGAAAAAGTGTCCGCTGCATTAAAGATAATTCTTTCAGACAAAAATGTTAAAGGTATTTTAATAAATATTTTTGGAGGAATCATGAGATGCGATGTTCTTGCCCAAGGAGTAATTGATGCAGCTAAAGAAATTAATATTAGTGTACCTTTGGTAGTAAGATTAGCAGGTACAAATTTCAAAGAAGGAAAAGAAATTCTTGAAAATTCAGGATTAAAATTAATTTCTGCAGAAAATTTAGATGATGCAGCTAAGAAAATTGTTGAGGCAATAAAATAATATGTCAGTTTTAGTAAATAAAAATACTAAAGTAATTTGTCAGGGATTTACTGGTGCACACGGAACTTTCCATTCAGAGCAAGCTATAAAATATGGAACTAACCTTGTTGGAGGTGTTACACCAAAGAAAGGTGGACAAAAACATTTAGAGAGACCAGTTTTTAACAGCGTGTTAGAAGCAAAAAATGAAGTAGGAGCTGATGCGACTATGATTTATGTACCCGCTAAATTTGCAGCCGCCGCTATCATTGAAGCTATTGAAGCATCAGTCGAACTTATTGTTTGTATAACAGAGGGAATTCCAATTCAGGATATGCTTAAAGTAAGACAAAGATTAAATGGTTCTAATAGCAGATTGATTGGACCCAATTGTCCAGGAATTATCACTCCAGACGAATGTAAAATCGGAATTATGCCGGGTAATATTCACAAAAGAGGAAGCGTTGGAATTGTATCAAGATCAGGGACATTAACATATGAGGCAGTAGCACAAACAACTGAAAATAGACTTGGTCAATCAACCTGTATAGGAATTGGTGGAGATCCTATTAATGGAACTAATTTTATAGATTGTTTAGATTTATTTTTAAATGATGATGAAACAGAGTCTATTTTAATGATAGGCGAAATTGGAGGGACAGCCGAAGAAGAAGCTGCTGACTTTATAAAAAATCATAAGATTAAAAAACCTATAGTTGGATTTATTGCAGGAATTACAGCTCCTCCAGGCAGAAGAATGGGTCATGCTGGTGCCATAATATCAGGTGGCAAAGGTGGAGCCGTAGATAAAATTGAGAAAATGGAAGAATGTGGCATTACAGTTGCTAAATCACCATCAATTATTGGAAAAACTTTATTTAATAAACTGTCTAATTGAAAAATAATATTAGAGGGATATATTGAATAAAAAAGATGTCTTCATCAAATAATCTCGATTTCAAAAAAACTTCATTTTTAAATAAGTCTAATAGTGCATTTATAGAGGAAATGTATTTAAAATTTATTAATAAAGATGCTGATCTTCCAGAAAGTTGGGTAAATTATTTTGAGGGGATTGGTGAAGAATTAAATATAATAGCTAAAGAAATTAATGGTCCATCTTGGGGACCAACTAAAAAAAAAATAAATATCGATGAATTGCAAAAGAAAATTGAAGATCAGGATATAAGTTACGTTAATAACTTCAAATTAGATAAATCAGAAAAATTTAATTTTCAATTACTTGCTGACTCAAATAAGGATTCAATAAGCGCAGTAGCATTAATTAGAGCATATAGATTAAGAGGGCATTTATTAGCAGATCTTGATCCATTAGAAATGAGAGAATCTGAATATTTAGATGAGCTTCATCCTGATTTTTATGGTTTCAAAAAAGAAAATTACGATAAGAAAATATTTTTAAATGGAGTCATTAATCTCAAGTATGCAAACATAAGAGAAATACTTAAATTTATGAAGAAAACCTATTGTGGAAAAATAGGTTATGAGTTTATGCATATTTCTAACCCAGTAGAGAGAAAATGGTTTAGGGACAGAATAGAACAAGATAAAAATGCACTTCAGTTTACAAAAAATGGTAAAGAGGCAATTTTAAATAAACTAGTACAGGCAGAAGGATTTGAAAAATTCTTAGCTACCAAATACGTAGGAACCAAAAGATTTGGTTTAGATGGTGGAGAAAGTTTAATACCTGCTCTTGAGCAAATAATAAAAATCGGTGGGCAAAATAATATAAAAGAAGTAAAAATAGGAATGTCTCATAGAGGCAGATTAAATGTTTTAGCAAATGTTTTACAAAAGTCTTATAAGAAAATTTTTAACGAATTTGCTGGTGAGTTTAGTTCTGATACTGAAGATAGTGCTGGAGATGTAAAATATCATCTTGGAGCATCTTCAAATAGAGAGTTTGATGGTAATTCAGTTCATGTAAGCTTAACGGATAACCCTTCTCATTTAGAAGCTGTTAATCCTGTAGTTTTAGGGCAAACAAGAGCTAAACAATTTTTTCACAAAGATAGAGAGAGAAATAAAGTTATACCTATTCTAATTCATGGAGATGCAGCTTTTGCCGGACAAGGTGTTGTATCTGAGTGTTTTGCAATGTCTGGACTACCTGGCCATAATACTGGAGGCACTATTCATATCATTGTTAATAATCAGATAGGATTTACTACGAGTCCTAGATTTGCTAGGTCTTCACCTTATCCATCTGATGTTGCAAAAATGGTAGAAGCACCAATTCTGCATGTAAATGGGGATGATCCAGAAGCTGTTGTTTATGCAACTAGAATAGCAACAGAATTTCGGTTAAAATTTAATAGAGACGTAGTAGTAGATTTAATTTGTTATAGAAGATTTGGACATAATGAGGGAGATGAGCCTTCATTTACACAACCCTTAATGTACAAAAAAATTAAATCTCATCCAAGTGTTTACAAAATTTATGGTAATAAACTTGTAAACGAAAAATCTATAACTCAAGAATTGTTAAATCAAAATGTCAAATCATTTAAGGATTTGCTAGATCAACAATACAAGAGTGCAAAAGATTATAAGCCTCAGATAGAATGGTTTGAAGGAACATGGTCAAGATATAAACCTGAAAGAGGCAAAGATAAAAGAGGTATAACAGGTTATGAAGAAAATAAGTTAAAATTAATTTCAGATAAAATAAATGCTATTCCTGAAAATAAAAATATTCATAAAACTATTACTAAGATATTTAATGCAAGAAAAAAAAGTATTGAGAAAGGTACTGGAATCGATTGGTCTTCTGCAGAGGCTCTTGCATTTGGATCATTACTTGAGGAAGGGTATCCAGTTAGACTTGTAGGACAAGACTCTGGTAGAGGAACTTTTAGTCAACGACATTCTGTTTTGAGAAATCAAAAAGATAATTCTAGGTACGTTCCACTTAACAACATTTCTGAGAATCAAAGTCAATTTGAGGTAGTAGACAGTTTTTTATCAGAACTTGCAGTTTTAGGATTTGAATATGGTTACAGTCTTGTAGAACCAAACACCCTTACTCTTTGGGAGGCGCAATTTGGTGATTTTGCAAATGGTGCTCAAGTAGTAATTGATCAATTTATTGCATCTGGAGAGAGAAAATGGAATAGAGCTTCTGGTATAGTAATGTTGTTGCCTCATGGATACGAAGGACAAGGACCAGAACATTCCTCGGCAAGATTAGAGAGATTTTTACAATTATGCTCCAACGATAATATGCAAGTAATGAATTGTACGACACCAGCAAATTATTTTCATGCTTTGAGAAGACAAATGCATAGAAGTTTCAGGAAGCCATTAATTATAATGTCTCCAAAATCTTTATTAAGAAATAGATATTGTGTCTCAAATTTAGAGGATTTTAACAAAAAAAATACTTTTCATAGGGTATTGTGGGACCATGCTATCGATCCTAAGTCAAAAGGATTTATTAAACTTAAAGAAAGTTCTCAAATTAAAAAAGTAATTCTTTGTTCTGGAAAAATATACTTTGATTTATTAGATGCTAGAGAAAAACTTAAAAGAGATGATGTTGTGATGTATAGAATTGAGCAATTATATCCGTTTCCTGCAAAAGCTTTGGTTAAAGAGTTAAAACCATATACTAAAAATGCTAAATTTTTCTGGTGTCAAGAAGAACCAAAAAATATGGGTGCTTGGTTTTCAGTAAGAGATTATATCCAATGGACATTAGATACATTAAAGGCTAATAATAATAACGTTTCTTATATAGGAAGAAGCCCAGACGCAACCCCTGCAACAGGATACGCTAAAAGGCACAATTCTCAACAACAAGAAATAATTAAAGAGGTATTTAATTAATTATAATGAGTGAAAAAATTTTAGTTCCAACTCTTGGTGAAAGTATAACCGAAGCCACTGTTGCTAAATGGTTAAAAAATCCCGGCGATGTAGTTCAAGTAGATGAACCAATAGTAGAACTTGAGACAGATAAGGTAAATTTAGAGGTGCCATCACCAATTGCTGGAGTATTATCAGAGATAAATTCACAAGATGGATCAGTTGTTGAAGTAGGAGCATTATTAGGTTCAGTATCAGCAGAAGATGGTGTGGTTAAATCTGCGCCAAAACCCCAAAAAGAAATCAAGCAAGAGGAATTAGTTCCTGCAGAGAGCAATGTAATAAAATTAGATGCAAATAAAAAAGAACCAAAAGTATTTGAAGAACAAGAGATAGAAAAACCCAAAGAGAAACCCTTAGTTTTAACTGAGGAAATTAAATTAGATGTTGCTCCAAAAATAGATGTTAATCCAACATTGTCTCCAGCAGTAAGAAAAATTGTAACCGAAAATAATATCGATATTAATTCAATTCAAGGTTCAGGAAAAGATGGGAGAGTTTTAAAAGGAGATTTAATAGGTTTGATGGGTACAAATCCAAAACCATCTGAAAGAAAAATTCAATATGGTGAAGAAGAACGAATTAAGATGACCAGGTTGAGACAAACTATTGCGAAAAGATTAAAGCAAGCTCAAGAGAATGCTGCTCTTTTAACAACATTTAACGAGGTTGATATGAGCAGTGTAATGGAAATGAGGAAAGAAAATCAAGAGGACTTCCAATCTCGTTATGGGATAAAATTAGGATTTATGTCTTTCTTTGTAAAAGCATGTGTAGTTGCTTTAAAAAATTTCCCTGCAGTGAATGCTGAAGTAGATGGAGATGAGATTATCTATAAAAACTATTACAATATTAGTTTTGCTGTTGGAACAGATAAGGGTTTGGTTGTTCCAGTTTTAAGAAATGCAGATGAATTATCCTTTGCTGATATTGAAAAAAATATTAAAGAAATTTCAGAAAAAGCTCGAGATGGAAAGCTAACCATTGAGGATCTTCAGGGAGGAACATTTACTATAAGTAATGGAGGCGTGTATGGGTCTATGCTTTCAACACCAATACTAAATTTACCTCAATCTGGCGTGTTAGGCATGCATAATATAGTAGAAAGACCTGTAGTTGTAGATGGTGAAATCAAAATAAGACCGATTATGTATTTAGCATTATCATATGATCATAGAATTATTGATGGGAAAGAATCTGTATCCTTCCTTAAAATGATTAAAGAAAACTTAGAAGACCCTAGAAGGTTGTTTTTAGATATTTAATGTCAGAAAAATTTCAAGCTGTAGTTATTGGAGGTGGACCTGGTGGCTATGTTTGTGCAATCAGACTTGCTCAATTAGGATTAAAAACGGCGTGTATAGAGTCTAGAGGGTCCTTGGGAGGTACTTGTTTAAATATTGGTTGTATCCCATCCAAAAGCTTACTTAATTTATCTGAAGAATTTCATAAAGTTAAAAGATTAGCAAATAAAGGTATTGAAGTTGGTGAAGTAAAATTAAATTTAGACAAAATGATGAAGAGTAAAGATAAAGCTGTTACAGTTCTTACAAAAGGTGTCGAATTTCTTTTGAAAAAAAATAAAGTTACTTACTTTAAAGGTCACGGAAGTTTTAAATCTAAAAATCAAATTTTAATAAAGGATGACCAAAATAAAGAAACTATAATCCAAACAGAAAAAACAATTATTGCAACAGGATCGGTTCCAGTTTCACTACCAGGAATAGAAATAGATGAGAAAACAATTGTTTCATCAACAGGTGCTTTAAAATTAGAGAAAGTTCCTCAGAAAATGGTGGTAGTAGGAGGAGGCTATATAGGATTGGAGATGGGATCTGTATGGTCAAGACTTGGAGCAGAAGTTCAAGTAGTTGAATTTTTAGATCACATCACACCTGGAATGGATAAAGAAATTTCTTCAGAATTTATGAAAATTTTAAAAAAACAAGGAATGAAATTTAATATGCAAAATAAAGTTGAAACAATTAAAAAAAATGCAACGGGAGCAGTTGTTTCAACAACAGATAAAGATGGTAATAAAAATAATTTTGAGTGCGATGTTGTTTTAATTTCTGTTGGTAGAAAGCCTAATACTGATGGTTTAAATTTAGAGTCTGTAGGAGTAGATCTTGATGAAAGAAATAGAATTAAAACTAATAAAAGTTTTAAGACAAATGTTGAAAATATTTATGCAATAGGTGATGTAATTGTTGGTCCGATGCTTGCACACAAAGCAGAGGATGAAGGTATAGCAGTTGCAGAAAATATAGTTGGTCAATCTGGGCATGTAAATTATGACACAATCCCAGGAGTAGTTTATACAACACCAGAAGTAGCCTCAATTGGTAAAACTGAGGAACAATTAAAAGAATTAAATAAAAAATATAAAGTAGGGAAATTTTCATTTATGGCTAACTCAAGAGCCAAAGCTATAGATGATTCAGAAGGTTTTGTTAAAATCTTAGCTGATGAGCAAACTGATAAAGTATTAGGTGCACATATAATTGGACCTCATGCAGGAGAATTAATTGCAGAGATTGGTGTTGCAATGGAATTTGGTGCAAGTTCAGAGGATATAGCCCGAACTTGTCATGCTCATCCGACGTTTTCTGAAGCAGTTAAAGAAGCTGCTTTATCAGTAGATAAAAGAGCAATACACTCTTAATTTTTTTTCATATTATAAAAATATGAAATATCCGATTCTTGTACCAAATATTTTTAATCATCCATTTACTTATGAAAGTAGTTTAAATCTTAAAGTTGGTGATTATGTAATGGTTCCTTTTGGAAAATCTAAAATTACTGGTGTTGTTTGGGATGAATTTGAAAAAAATAATAATAAAAATTTTAAGACAAAAAAAGTAATCAAGAAATTAGACGTTAATCCGTTAAAAAAAAATACAATAAATTTTTTGAACTGGTTTGCAGAATATAATCTGATCCCAAAGGGTATGGCATTAAAGTTAGTACTTTTAAGTAGTGATGCGGTAGAGAACAAAGAAACTCAACTTTATCAAATATTTGATAGCAAAATTAAACAAAACTTAATCAAGTTATCTAGTGATCAAAATAAATCTCTAAAAAAAATGAATATTTCAAATAAAAAATTTAGAGTTCATGTTTTGCAAGGCACGACTGGATCAGGAAAAACTTTAGTTTATTTTGAAGCGTTAAAACCTTTGATTGAGAAGGATTTTCAAGGATTAATTTTGTTGCCAGAAATAGGTCTAACTAGTCAGTTTGAACAAAAATTTTTAGAATATTTTGGTTTTAAACCTGCAGTTTGGCACTCAGGTATTTCAAAAAAAAAGAAAGAATTAATTTGGAGTGGTATCTCTAATGGCAAAATAAAAATAGTTATTGGTGCAAGGTCTTCATTATTTTTACCATTTAAAAAATTAGGAATAATAATTGTTGATGAGGAACATGATCAATCATTCAAACAAGATGAAGGCATAACTTACAATGCTCGTGATATGGCAATTTCTAGAGCATCTTTTGAAAATATTCCAATCAATTTAATTACCGCTGTTCCTTCTATCGAAACTTTTGAAAATATTAAAAAAGGTAAATATGAAGTTTCTAGATTAAATGAAAGGTATCAAAATGCAGCTTTACCTAATTATGAAATTATTAATTTAAATAATACTAAACTTGAAAAACAATCATGGCTATCAAATAAAATTATTGAAAAAGTAAATTTACATTTGGAAAAAAAAGATCAAGTTTTGTTTTTTTTAAATAGAAGAGGTTTTTCTCCAAATGCTTTATGCAATAAGTGTTTTACTAGTTTTACATGTCCAAATTGTAGTATCAATTTAGTTTATCATAAAAATAAAAATAACTTATTATGCCATTATTGTGGATATAAATCTGATCTTAAAAGGAATTGTACAAAAGAAGGCAATTGTGAATTTATTTTTAGTGGTCCTGGTGTTGAGAGAATTTCAGAAGAGGTAAAAAGAAAATTTCCAGGTAAAAAAATAGAGATCTTTTCAAGTGATACAATGAATAAAAAGGATTCTAAAGAAAAAATAGATAAAATTATTAATAATGAAACACATATTCTAGTTGGAACTCAATTAATTTCAAAAGGTTTTCATTTTCCAAGCTTAAATTGTATTGTTGTTGTTGATATCGATCTTTCATCTCAAGGACATGATCTAAGAGGTGCAGAAAAAAATTTACAGCTTTATCATCAACTTTCAGGACGCGCAGGAAGGACTGGAAAACCAGCAACTGTATATTTTCAAACTTATGAAAATAATACTAAGATGATTTCAGAAATTACAAGTAAAAATCCAGATAATTTTTTAGAAAGGGAACTGGAGATAAGAAAAAAAAATAAACTACCTCCATTTCAAAGGTTTATTTCTTTAATCTTAACTGGAGATAATGAAATTAAATTAGAAAAAGAAGCTATTAATTTTAAAAATTTTATTGAAAACAAAATAGAGGGAAAAATATTAGGTCCAGTGAATGCTCCGTTATTTAGATTAAAAAGAAAATTTAGAATTAGATTTTTGATTAGAGGCTTAAAATCCATGAAACTACAAAGCTCTCTTGCAAAAATTATTCCAAAATATAAATTTTCTTCTGGAATAAAACTTTCAGTTGATGTTGACCCAATTAACTTCAATTAACCTGAGAAAAGAGGCCTTTTTTACGAATCCGCTACTTGAAGACATAAGGGTCATATGCTATTCAGAGCGTGATTTTTAAATAATCTTCAACATTATAGAGGAACCAAGTTGAGTAAAGACACCGGATTTTCAATAACTTCAGCTGAAAGGTATTCTCTTGCGCTTTTTGAACTTTCAGAGGAAAACAATCTTTTAAGTCAGATTGAAGATCAGTCTTCATCTATTCTTAATTTAATTGATCAAAGTGAAGATTTTTCTAATTTGATTAAAGATCCAACTACAAGCCAAGAAGATTTACTTAAAGTAATCAATACAATCTCTGAAAATAATAAATTTGAATCTTTATTTAAAAATTTTTTAAGCTTCTTAATTCAAAAAAGACGCTTCTTTTTTATTGAGCGTATTCTTAAAAGCTTTATTGAAATTTGTTCAAGAAAAAGAGGTGAACTTAAGGCAGAATTAAAATCAGCAAAACAATTATCTAATGAAGAAATTGCAAAAATTACAGATGAGTTGACAAAAAATTTTAGCTCAAAAATAAAATTAAACTACAAACATGATGAAAGTTTAATAGGAGGTTTGGTAGTACAAGTTGGAAGTACTATGGTCGATACCTCAATTAAAAATAAATTACAACAAATCGAAAATAGAATGATAGAGGCATAAATGGAAATAAATCCTTCAGAAGTTACAAAAATATTAAAAGAACAAATTAAAAATTTTGGTGATAAAGCGGAGGTCACAGAAGTTGGTCAAGTTTTATCAGTTGGTGATGGTATTGCTAGGATTTATGGTTTGGATAATGTTCAGGCTGGTGAAATGGTAGAGTTTGCAGATGGTTCAAAAGGTATGGCTCTAAACTTAGAAAGTGAAAACGTTGGTGTCGTAATTTTTGGTGATGACAGAAATATTAAAGAAGGTGATGTAGTAAAAAGAACTGGTAATATTGTTGATACACCGGTTGGAAAAGAATTATTAGGAAGAGTAGTTGATGGTTTAGGAAATCCTATTGATGGAAAAGGACCATTAGATAAAGGCATTAAAAAAAGTAGGGTGGAAGTTAAAGCGCCTGGTATTATTCCACGACAATCAGTAAGCGAACCAATGCAAACTGGTCTAAAATCAATTGATAGTCTAGTTCCTATTGGAAGAGGACAAAGGGAATTAATTATTGGTGATAGACAAACTGGTAAAACAGCAGTTGCAGTAGATGCAATTATTAATCAAAAAAAAATCAATGAATCTGGAGATGAAAAACAAAAACTGTATTGTATATACGTTGCAGTTGGACAAAAAAGATCAACAGTAAGACAAATTCAAAAAACATTAGAAGAAGCTGGAGCTATGGAGTATACAACAATCGTTGCTGCTACTGCATCGGACTCTGCTCCTTTACAATTTTTAGCACCATACACAGGTTGTACTATGGGTGAGTATTTTAGAGATAATGGAATGCATGCATTAATAATTTATGACGATTTGTCTAAACAAGCAGTTGCTTATAGACAAATGTCATTGCTATTAAGAAGACCCCCAGGACGTGAGGCTTATCCTGGAGATGTATTTTATCTTCATAGTAGATTACTTGAAAGAGCAGCTAAATTAAGTGATGAACATGGTGGTGGATCACTTACTGCACTTCCAATTATTGAAACACAAGGTGGAGACGTATCTGCGTTCATTCCAACTAACGTTATTTCAATTACAGACGGACAAATTTTTCTTGAAACAGAACTATTTAACCAAGGTATAAGACCTGCAATTAACGTAGGTTTATCGGTATCTAGGGTTGGTTCATCAGCTCAAACAAAAGCTATGAAAAAAGTTTCTGGTTCAATGAAACTAGAGCTAGCACAATACAGAGAAATGGCGGCTTTTGCTCAATTTGGATCTGATTTAGATGCATCTACCCAGCAACTTTTGAATAGAGGCTCTAAGTTAACTGAACTTTTAAAACAAAAACAATATTCACCCATGACTGTTGCAGAACAAGTTATTTCAGTATTTTGTGGAGTAAAAGGTTATCTGGATGATATTGATTTAAAAGACGTTGCTGAATTTGAGAGTAAGATTATTGAAAAATGCAAATCAGATAAGCCTGAAATTATCGAGTCAATTTTAAGTTCAGGAAAACTTGAGGATGATAAAGAAAAATTACTTGTTGAAGTAATCACTCAATTAAAAGGAAATTTTAAATCTTAATAATTTATGGCAAGTTTAGACGACTTAAAAAAAAGAATAGCTAGTGTAAAGTCTACACAAAAAATTACTAAAGCTATGAAAATGGTTGCTGCAGCTAAATTAAGAAGAGCTCAAGAAAGTGCTGAGAAGGGAAGACCTTATTCTGAAAAAATGAATAATGTTATTTTAAATTTATCAAATGGTATATCTGATAAAGAAAATGCACCAAAGCTATTGTCAGGTACTGGCCAGGAAAAAACTTATCTTTGTGTGGTGATGACTTCTGATAGAGGTTTATGTGGCGGATTTAATTCTAATATTATTAAAAAAGCTAAAAGTTATTTTGCTAAAATTTTAGATGAAGGAAAGGAACTTAAAATTATTACAGTAGGCTCAAAGGGAAATGATCAACTAAAAAGAGTTTATGGTGACAAAATAATTGAAAATATTTCTTTCAAAGAGTCTAAAAATGCAAATTATTTCGATGCTGACAAAGTTGGGAAAATGGTAATTGAAAAATTCGAGTCAGGTGAATTTGATGTTTGCACAATTTTTTATAACCAATTTAAAAATGTAATTACTCAAATTCCTCAAGCACAGCAAATTATCCCTTTAAATAATGAGGGAGAAGAAAGTGGCTCCGAAGAAAGTTACGAATTTGAACCAGATGAGGATGAAATTTTAAGCAATTTATTGCCAAAGAATATTTCTACGCAAATATTTAAAGCAATGTTAGAGAATTCAGCTAGCGAGCAAGGGTCTAGAATGAGTGCAATGGATAATGCAACCCGAAACGCAGGTGAAATGGTTGACAAACTTACTATCGAATACAATAGAAGTCGTCAGGCAGCAATTACAAAAGAACTAATAGAAATCATATCAGGAGCGGAAAGTTTATAATTATGAGCAAAGGAATAATTACACAAGTTATTGGAGCAGTAGTAGATGTGAAATTTGATGGTGAACTACCAGAAATTTTAACAGCTTTAGAATGTAAAAATGGAGATAACAGGCTAGTTTTAGAGGTAGCACAACACTTAGGTGAAACTACTGTTAGGACAATTGCTATGGATGCTACTGAGGGATTAAAAAGGGGTGATGAGGTTGTTAATACCAATGCTCCTATTCAAGTTCCAGTTGGACCTGAAACACTTGGAAGAATTATAAATGTAATTGGTGAACCAATAGACGAAAGAGGTGAAGTTAAAACTAAAGAAAGTTGGCCAATTCATAGAGCTGCACCTGAATTTAATGACCAATCAACTGAAACTGAAATCCTTGTAACAGGTATTAAAGTGATTGATTTGCTTGCCCCTTATGCAAAAGGTGGAAAGATTGGATTATTTGGTGGAGCAGGAGTAGGAAAAACAGTTTTAATTATGGAATTAATTAATAACGTTGCAAAAGCTCATGGTGGTTTTTCAGTTTTTGCAGGAGTTGGAGAGAGAACTAGAGAAGGAAATGATCTTTATCATGAAATGATTGAATCTGGAGTAATTAAAAAAGAAGGAGCTGGTTCAAAAGCTGCTCTAGTTTATGGACAGATGAATGAGCCTCCTGGAGCAAGAGCAAGAGTTGCACTTACAGGATTAACTGTTGCTGAATACTTTAGAGATCAGGAAGGTCAGGATGTGCTTTTCTTTGTAGATAATATTTTTAGATTTACTCAGGCAGGATCAGAGGTTTCAGCTTTGTTAGGAAGGATTCCATCTGCTGTTGGATACCAACCAACATTAGCTACTGACATGGGTAACCTACAAGAAAGAATTACTACTACAAACAAAGGTTCAATTACATCTGTACAAGCAATTTATGTGCCTGCTGATGATTTAACGGACCCCGCTCCAGCGACATCGTTTGCGCATTTAGATGCAACGACTGTACTTTCAAGACAAATTGCGGAAATTGGTATTTATCCTGCAGTAGATCCACTTGATTCTACATCAAGAATTTTAGATCCAAGAATTGTTGGAGATGAGCATTATAGAGTAGCAAGGGATGTTCAAAGAATTCTACAATCATATAAATCACTACAAGATATTATAGCTATTCTTGGTATGGATGAGTTATCTGAAGAAGATAAATTAGTTGTAGCAAGAGCTAGAAAAATCCAAAGATTTTTATCTCAACCATTCTTTGTTGCAGAAGTATTTACTGGTTCACCAGGAAAACTTGTTGATCTTGACTCAACCATCAAAGGTTTTGATGCAATTTGTAAAGGTCAGTATGATCATTTACCTGAAGCTGCCTTTTATATGGTTGGTACAATTGAAGAAGCTATAGAAAAATCCAAGAAAATGGAACAAGAAGCTGCTGCTTAATGAGTGAAGAGTTTAAAGTTGAAATAGTAAATCCTGAAAAATCTTTTTTAGTAAAAGACGATGTTTCAGAAGTTGTGGTCCCTGCTTTTGAAGGAGAGATGGGAATATTGAAGGATCATATTTCTATTATTTCTTTTTTGAAACCTGGAATAATTAAGATTTTATCGAAATCAGGAGATGAAAATTACTATGTTGAAGATGGAATCGTTGAGTTTAAAAATAACAACCTATCTATTCTAACAAGTACAATTTTTAATATTGCTGATATGGAAAAATCAAAGCAACAAGATTTACTTAAACAGGCAGAAGAAGAGGCTAATAAAACCGATACTAACGATCAATCTAAATATTTAGCAGATCAAAAAGTTGAAGTTTTAAAAACACTAAATTAATTTTTTTACTCTTTCTTTAAGTTCTTTGTAAACATGATGTTTAAAATCAACTACAACATCAGTAATTAAATCTAAGTCAATCCACTTCCAATCTAAAAATTCTGGATTAGATGTATTAATATTTATTTCATTATCATTTCCAATAAATCGCATTAAAAACCATTTTTGCTTTTGACCTTTGTACTTACCCTTCCAAATAATACCTAGTAATCTATCAGGTAAATCATAGGTCAATGTACCATCCAATTCTTTTATAAGTTTTACGCTTTTGATACTTGTTTCTTCTTCTAGTTCTCTAAATGCAGCTTTTAAATAATCCTCACCCTCATCAACACCACCCTGAGGCATTTGCCAAAAATTTTTTGGATTATCTATTCTTTTTGCCACAAATACTTTATTTTTATCATTTAAAAGCACTATTCCAACACCACTTCTCAGTGGTAGTGTGTTAAAATTTTTATTCATATTATCCGTTAAGTAACTTAATTGCGTAATTTAATTGATTATCAGTTTCAGTCTTTATTCTAAAGTCGTCGCTCTCTTCACTTACTTCTATGTCTGGCCTTACACCAACCTCTGAGATCGATTTCCCTGATGGAAGATAATATTTAGAAACAGTTAATCTTATTGCGCCTTTATTTTTTAAGGGAATAATTGATTGAACAGATCCCTTTCCAAAACTGTTTTCACCAAGTATAATAGCTCTTTTATGATCCTTTAATGCTCCAGCCACTATTTCAGATGCGGATGCTGATCCATAATTAATTAAAACTAATAAAGTTTTTCCATCAATTATATCACCTTTTCTTGCAAACCATTTTCTATTTTCAGATTTTTTTCTGCTTTTTGTTGAAACTATTTCTCCATTTTCTAAAAAAAAATCAGAGATTTTAATTGCTTGAGATAAAAGACCACCAGGATTATTTCTTAAATCTAGAATAAATGAATTTAAACTTTTATTTTTTTTAAGTTTTTTTATTTGCTTTTCGATTTGATCGCTACTGTTATCATTAAATGAAGTAAGTCTAATATATCCTATTTTATCTTGTATTAATTCAGATTTAACTGATTGAACCTGAATAACTTCTCTAACTATATTAAATGTTAATGCTTTCTTAACACCTCTTCGTCGAATAATTAACTCAATTGGTGAGCCAACTGGTCCTCTCATTAAATCTACAGCCTCACTCAAGGTTTTACCTTGGACTTGAATATCATCTATTTTAACTATGTAATCACCCGCCTTTATTCCTGCTTTCGACGCAGGTGTATCATCAATAGGAGAAATTACTTTTACAACACCAGCTTCCATGCTTACCTCAATACCAAGTCCCCCAAATTCTCCTCTTGTTTCAGTTTGCATTTCTTCAAAAATTTTGGGAGGCATATATGCAGAATATGGATCTAATGATTGCAGAAGGCCATTTATTGCAGAATCCATACTTTCAGATTGGTCAATATCGTCAACATACTCTTCATTAATTTTTTCAAGAACTTCACCAAATAGATCAATTTTTTTATAGATATCAATTTCGGCTGATAGAACTGTTTTAGGTAAATAAAAAATAGAGATAAAAATTAATAAACAAAATCTTAATTTTTTCATATTATAACTTTTTCTTTTGGAATAAGTTCTGACCAAATTTTTTCTAATTCATAAAATTTTCTTTTCTCTGGATGAAAAATATGAACAATTAAATCAATTCCATCAACAAGTTTCCATTCATTACTTTCTTTGCCTTCAATTTTAGAATCTTTCACACCATTATTTTTTAGTTTTTCTAAAATTTGTTCTGATAAAGATTGGATATGTCTTGATGAAGTTCCACTTGCTATGATCATATAATCAGCCATAGAACTTTTGTCTTTAAGATCAATAGTTACAATGTCTTGAGCTTTATTGAGATCTAGTGTGTTGATTACAATTTCTTTTAAGTCTGAAATTTTGTCCATTAATTACTTTTAGATTATCAAATTTTTCTTAATTGAGAAGATGAAATGTTGACTTTATTAAATTCGATAAACTCAAGATTGACCTTATTAAGTTGCTTAAATGTCTTTGATTTTAAAGAATTTTTTTTATACCCATATCTATCGAAAACCAGAATATTACATTTTTCTGAAATTAATTTTGATTTATGCCACTTATGAAAACTAATGAGGTTATCCGCACCCATTATAAAATAAATTTCAATATTTTTGTTTTTTTTTAAGTAATTAATTAAATTTATCGTTTTATTTGATTTAATAATATTTTCATAAAATTTAACCTTTATAAATGAATTTTTACTAATTATTTTTTTACAATATTTAATTCTTTCTCCCACAGATGTTTTACTTTCTGTTTTAAATGGATTTTTTTTTGTAATTGCCCAAATAACTTTTTTGAGTTTAAATCTTTTTTTCGCTTCTTTCGAAATTGCTAAATGACCTTTATGAGCTGGATCAAACGATCCACCCAATACACCAATTTTTATTTTTTTATTGTCCAATTTAATTTCTTATTTTACCATTGCTAGTGATTTCGTATTTGTATGAAATCAATTGATTTAAACCTACTGGGCCTCTTGGTGGCAGGGTATTAGTAGAAATACCAACTTCTCCACCAAATCCAAATTCACCACCATCAGCAAATTGAGTTGAAGTATTATGCATCGCAATTGAGCTCTTAACGCTTTTTAAGAAGTGTTTTGCTGTTTTTTTGTTTTTAGTAATTATCGAGTCAGTATGCATAGTGCCATATTTGTTAATATGATTAATCGCTTCCTCAGTATTTTTTACAACCTTAACAGATACTGTTGATGCTAAATATTCTGTTGACCAATCCTTTTTCTTTGCAGGATACATTTGACCTTTATAATAATTTCTCAAAATTTTATCCCCAATAATTTTACAACCGCTATTTTCAAGTTTTTGCAAAATTGGATTGCTAAATTTTTTTACTAGATCTTTATGTATAAGAATAGTTTCTGTAGCACCGCAAATACTCGTATTTCTTAATTTAGCGTTAAAGACAATTTCTTTTGACATTTTTAATGCTGCATCTTTATCTATATAAGTGTGACAAAGTCCTTCTAAATGGCCAATTATAGGTACTTTAGATAAGTCTAATACTTTTTTTACTAAATTTTTTCCGCCACGAGGAATGATTACGTCGATATATTTTTTCATTTTAGAAAGCATAATATCTACAAGCCTTCTTTGTTTTGATTCAATAAATTGTATAAAGTTTTCATCAACTTTATTTTTTTTAAGTGCTTTTCTAAATAACTTAGCTAAAGCTTTATTTGAATGTATGGCCTCAGAGCCTCCTTTCAAAATAACTACATTTCCTGATTTAAAGCAAAGACTAGCAACATCCGAAGTTACATTTGGTCTACTTTCATAAATAACACCAATAACACCAATTGGTATTGATACTCTTTTTATATTCAAACCATTTGGTCTTTTCCATTTGTCTAAAGTATTGTCTACAGGGTCCTTTAATTTAGCTATTTTTAAAATAGAATTTATAATTCCATTTAATTTATTTTCATTTAAATGAAGTCTTTTGATTAAGTTCTCTTTTAACCCTTTTTTTCTTGCGTAATTAATATCTTTTGAATTTTGATTAATAATAAATTTTTTTTCATTCTTAATTAATTTCGCGTAATCATTTAATACTTTATTTTTTACTTCAGTGCTAACTTTATACTCGCTAGCTTTTCGAGCTTTTATTCCAATTAAATTCATATATTTGATCATTTAAATTTCCACCATATCATCTTTATGAATAACTTCTGATTTTGCAACATAACCTAATAATTTTTCAATTTCATTAGAGTGATGACCCATAATTTTAGTTACTTCATCAGAAGTAAAGGAACTTAAACCTCTAGCACATTCATTATTTTTTTTATCTAATACTTTAATATGATCACCTTTCTTAAATCTTCCCGAAACTTTTTTAATTCCTGCTGCTAACAAACTTTTCCCAGATTTTAATGCTTTTTTAGCACCATCATCAATTATTAGAGCTCCTTTAGGTGCGACAGAACTTATTATCCATTTTTTTCTAGCATCTAACTTTGAAATTTTTGGACTAAACCAGGTACAGTTATTTTTTTCAATTATTTTTGAGATCGGATTTGAATATAGTCCATTCGCAATAACCATACTAGTACCGGCAAGCTGACATATTTTTGCTGCTTCAATTTTTGTATGCATACCACCACTGCCGTATTCATTTACGCCTTTAATATAAATTTTTTTTAGATCTTTTTTTAGATCATCAATTTTTTTTATTAGTTTAGCATCCTTAAAAATTTTAGGATTTTTTGTATACAAACCATCGACATCAGATAATAAAATTAAGGTATCTGCGTTTGTAATTTGCGCAACCCTAGATGCCAATCTATCATTATCTCCATATTTTATCTCACTCGTTGCAATAGTGTCATTTTCATTGACTACAGGAATAAAACCAAGTTCAAAAAGATTATCAAAAGTTCGTTTAGCATTGAGAGATCTTCTTCTTTCTTCAGTATCTTCCAATGTAAGCAGAATTTGAGAAATATTTAATTTATATTTTGCAAAAGTTTGTGTAAATAAATTCATTAGCTCTATTTGACCAATAGAAGCAATAGCTTGACTCTTATCTAATTTGATATTTTTTTTATTATAATTCATTTTCTTGCAGCCCAAAGCTATCGCACCAGAACTAACAATAATTACTTTTTGAGTTTTATCTCTTAATTTTTTAATATCTTTTGCAAAACTAGATAACCATTGTTTCCTAATTTTTTTGTTTTGATCAACTAGGAGAGATGACCCAATTTTGACAACAATTATTTTGGAGTTTTTAAGATACATAAGACAAAAGTTTTGCTTTAATTTTTGATACAGATTTTTTTTCCAGAGTTGTCACTGTCATAATCTCGCAATTTTTACCCTTTGCAAAATGATTTTTAACTTCTTTTGCTGTTTCTTCATCAATCAAATCAATTTTATTAAGCACAATTAGTTCTTTTTTTTCTAATAACTTTGAACTGTAACTTTTTAATTCATTTTTTACCTGATTATAAGACTCATTCAAATCTAAGTTGGTAACATCAATTAAGTGTAGTAAAGACTTACATCTCTCTATATGTTTTAAAAATTGAATACCTAAACCTATACCTTCGTGGGCTCCTTCAACTAATCCTGGAATATCTGCAATAGTAATCTCTTTATCATCGTAAGATGCTACACCAAGGTTTGGATTAATAGTTGTAAATTTATAATTTGCAATTTTTGGATTTGCGTTTGTTAATGCTGCTAACAAACTTGATTTTCCAGCATTTGGCAATCCAATAATACCTATGTCAGCGATTGTTTTTAATTGAAGCCATATTGTAAATTCTTCTCCGATAGTGCCTTTAGTAAATTTTTTTGGAGCTCTATTTGTAGAACTTTTAAATCTTGTGTTTCCTAAACCTCCCTTTCCACCAGCAGCTGCAATATATTCTTCGTTTTTTTTATTAAAATCGAAAAGAAGAGTTTTGTTATCTTCTTCAAATACCTGTGTGCCTAGAGGAACCTTTAAAATTAAATCTTCACCACCTTTTCCTGTTCGGTTTTGACCAGAACCATTTTCTCCACGTTTGGCTTTGTGATGTTGTTGATATCGATAATCAATAAGGGTATTTAAATTTTCTTCTGACTTTAAAATAATTGATCCACCTTTTCCACCATCCCCACCATCTGGTCCACCAAACTCAACATATTTCTCTCTTCTAAAACTAGGAGACCCATCTCCACCGTTTCCAGCTTTAATATAAATTTTAACTTGATCGAGAAATTTCATAATACAACATCTATTTTAATTGGTTGTACTATTAATTGGGCTTTACAGAAACGAAAGTTCTATCTGATTTAGATTTTTTGAAGACAACTTTTCCTTTAACAACTGAAAATATTGAATGATCTTTACCCATACCAACATTTTCACCTGGAAAAATCTTAGTTCCTCTTTGTCTAACAATTATGTTTCCAGGAATTACTGTTTCACCACCATACTTTTTTACACCAAGTCTTCTACCGGCACTATCTCGTCCGTTTCGTGATGATCCACCTGCTTTTTTTGTTGCCATAATTTACCTAATAATTATTTGCTAACTACTTCCTTAACTTCTTCTTTTTTTGAAGTTTTAGAAATTTTTTCAGCCTCTGATAACACCTTACCATCTTTTGAAAAAATTTTGTTAATTCTTATCATAGAATATTCTTGTCGATGCCCATTTTTTCTTCTTGAATTTTGTCTTCTTCTTTTTTTAAAAATTAAAATAGTTCTATTTTTACTATTTTTAATTAAATTAGCTTCTACTTTTGCACCCTCAACATTTGGAGTTCCAATTTCAATTAATTTGTCATCACCGTATGCCAAAATTTCGTTAAACTCTATTTTAGTCTCAGGTTTAGAGTCTGGTAGTTTTTCAATCTTTAGAATTTCTCCAGATTTTACTTTATATTGTTTTCCACCTGTTTTTATTACTGCGTATGACATAGTATGATCTTATTTAAATTTAAAGCAATATAGTTGTAGTCAGCCTTTAGTCAAGCCGAATTAATCAGAAATTATCCTTAAAATCTCTTAATTTTGAAAAAGTTTTAATATCTTTTGCTCTTAAAAATATATTACACTCTAATTCCTCTTTTAAAGTCGTAGGTATGGTAGGAATTCCATTTTCTCTTAATTTTTCAATTTTTTCTATTTTTTTTTGTAAATCTTTGTTTTCAGAATCATATTTTTTGCAAAATTTTGCATTGCTAAGAGTGTATTCATGACCACAATAAATTTTTGAATCTTCTGGTAATAATTTAATTTTATGCAAAGATTCAAACATTTGATCATAAGAGCCTTCAAATATTCTTCCACAACCTAGTGAAAAAAGAGTATCTCCAACAAAAACTAATTTTTCTCTAAAAAAATTAAAACAAATATGGCCTGATGTGTGTCCAGGTATATGCATAATTTTAGCTTCAAAGTTTTCAGCTTTCCATATTTGATTGTCTTCTAACAATATGTCTATTCCAGGTATTCTTTTTGAGTCTCCTTTAAAACCTACAACAACTGACCCATATTTTTTTTTTAATTCTTGATTTCCTCCGATATGATCATAATGATGATGAGTATTAAGAATATATTTTAATTTTATATTTTTATTTTTTAGGAAATTTATTATTGGTTCAGACTCACTAGGATCTACTACACACGCAAAATTATTACTTTCGTCTATTATTAAATAGCTATAGTTGTCTTGAAGACAGGGTATAATTTCAATACGCATTTTATTTTTCTATCAAAAATATACCTAGATCTGCAAACAAATTCTTAACCCCTAAATTACGCTCATTTATTGTTGATGAATTAAGATTATTTAAAGCGATTGATTTAAAAATTTTAATATCTTTTGATTTTACAAAGTGAAAAAAATCTTTGATTGTACACATATGTAAATTTGGTGTGTTATACCATTCATCTGGCAATGTTTTTGTGATCGGCATTGTACCTTTAAATAATAAATGAAACCTTACTTTCCAGTATCCAAAATTAGGAATTGTAACTATTGCTTTTTTTCCAACTCTTAAAAGTTCATCTAAAACTAATTCAGGATTAAGAAAAGCTTGTAAGGTTTGACTTAAAACAACATAATCAAATGATTTGTCTGGAAATTGCTTTAAATCTTTCTCAGCATTTCCTTCAATTACAGTTAAACCTTTTGCAATGCATTCTTGCACTTTTTCTTTTGAAATCTCTAATCCTCTTATATTTATGTTTTTATTATCCTTTAAAAATTTCATCAAGGTTCCATCAGCACAACCTACATCTAAGACTTTCTTATCTTTTTCAATTAAATCTGCTATTACCTGAAATTCATTTTTCATAATTATTTTTCTTCGTAAGATTTGTCTAAAAAGTTTTTAAGTGCACTTAAGAAATCAGGAACGTCTAGTAAAAAGGAGTCGTGACCTTTATCTGACTCAATTTCTACAAATCCAACATCAGCTCCTATTGAGTTTAAAGCAATCACAATATCTTTGTTTTCTTGGGTTGGATAAAGCCAATCTGAAGTAAATGAAATTATAAAAAATTTCGCGTTTGTATTTTTAAATGCTTCTGAAAGATTGCCATTGAATTGTTTAGCTAAATCAAAATAATCCATAGCTCTAGTGATATAAAGATAACTATTTGCATCAAATCTATCTACAAATACTGAACCCTGATATCTCAAATAACTTTCTATTTGAAAATCAGCATCAAAACCAAATTTAAGATCTTCTCTTTCTTGTAACTTTCTTCCAAATTTTTCCTGCAAACCTTTTTTAGATAAATAAGTTATGTGAGCTGCCATTCTAGCTACAGCCAATCCCTTTCCAGGATTAGTATCGCTTGATGTATAATTTCCCTCTTTCCAGTTACTATCAGCTGTAATAGCTTGTCTGCCTAATTCGTTAAAAGCAATATTTTGTGCTGAATGACTGGAGGTGGTTGCTATTGGTATCACTGTTTTAGATTTATCAGGAAAGTTGTTGATAAACTGAAGGACCTGCATACCTCCCATTGAACCTCCAGTTATAGAAAATAATTTATCTATACCAAAATGATCAAGTAAATTATATTGAGCATTCACCATATCATTAATTGTAATAACTGGAAAATTTGTTCCAAAAATTTTTTGATCAGGATCTTTATGACTTGGTCCGTATGATCCCATACATCCACCAATTACGTTAGAGCAAATAACAAAATATTTATTTGTATCGATAGCCTTATCAGGACCAACTGCATAACTCCACCAACCCTCTTTGTTAGTTACAGGATTTATTCCTGTTACAAATTGATCTCCTGTTAGAGCGTGAAAAACTAATATTGCATTATCTTTTTTTGAATTAAGTGAACCATAAGTCTCATAGGCTATAGGAAAATTTTTTATGGTCTTTCCACAGTCTAATTTTAGTGGTTTTTTTACAATTAAAGTTTTTATATTTTTCTCAGTATTCATATTTAAGCCTATTTTGAATTGTGAGAAAAAAAACTATTTTAGCGGTTTTTTTTAAGCGCTCGCAATTCAGTTAAATCAGCGCATAATTTTTTTACTAGAACTTATTTATTATGTCAATTTTTTAAAAAACCCTCTTATTCTCTATAAAATTTTGTAATTTTATCTATAAAGGGCACATAAATTAAATAAAATGATAACTCTAAATTTCAAAAAATTTAAAATTGAGGCTTATAAGCCTGGTAAATCAAAAGTTAAGAAACTTAAGAACGTAATTAAGCTTTCTGCAAATGAGTCTGCTTTAGGCATGAGCCCTAAAGCAAAGAAAATAATATCAAATAAAAATCTTAATCTAGATAAATATCCAGATGGAAAATCTCAAAACTTACGAAAAGCAATATCTAAAGCTTATAAATGTAATTTTGAGAAAATTGTTTGTGGAGCTGGTTCAGATGAAGTTATTCAAATGCTCTGTCAGTTGTTTTTAAACCCAAAAGATGAGGTTGTGGTACCAGAGTACAGTTTTTTAATGTACAGAATTTACTCAAAAATTGTTGGCGCAAAAGTTGTATTTGCAAAAGAAATTAATTTTAAAGTTTCAGTAAATGAAATTTTAAAAAAAATAACAAAAAAAACTAAAATTGTCTTTATAGCCAATCCAAATAATCCTACAGGAACTTACTTAACGAAAAAAGAAGTTTTAGAATTAAGAAAAAGATTAAATAAAAAAATTTTACTAGTTATAGATGATGCCTATGCAGAATATATGAAAAACAAAGATTATTCACCTGGGTTAGATTTGTTTAAAAATAAAGATAATGTTTTCATCCTTAGAACTTTTTCAAAAATATTTGGTTTAGCCTCTTTAAGAGTAGGTTGGGGATATGGATCAAAAAAAATAGTTGATGCGCTAAATGTTATAAAACCACCATTTAATGTAAATGGTATTGCTCAATTAGCTGCCACCGAGTCACTAAAGGATAAAGTTTTTATAAATAAATCAATTAAACATAATTTATTATATTCTGAAAAAATTAAGAAATTTCTTGAGACATATAATATTTTCTCAAATTCCGTTTCAGCAAATTTTTTGTTACTTAATTTTGAAAAATGCAGATATTCAGCAAAATTTCTGTATGAAAAACTTAAAAATAAAGGAATTATTTTAAGATCAACAGAAGATGGTTATCATATAAAGAATAAATTAAGGTTAACTATTGGATCTAAAAATGAAAATTTAAAATTTATGAGTGTTATTAAGCAAGTATTGAAAAAATGAAAAATATTTTAATTATTGGCTGTGGATTATTAGGTTCATCTTTATTAAGGCGTATTAGCAAAAAAAAAATAGCAAAAAAAATATTTGTTTATGAAAAATCAAAATCAAATATTGCTAAGATAAAAAGATTACAATTACCTGGAACAATCGTTAAATCATTAAAAGAAGGTACAAGTAATTCTGATTTAATCATCTTTTGTACACCAATGAGTGAATACAAAAATATTATTCTAAAAATTAATAAATTTATACCATCGAAAACATTGATTACAGATATTGGTTCTTCAAAAATTGAAACTTCTAAAATTATAAATAAATTTTTAAAGAAAGGTATTCATTGGATTCAAAGTCACCCGATAGCTGGATCAGAGGTCAGTGGACCAGAGCATGGTAAAGAAAATATGTTTGCTGATAGATGGTGTATAATAATTAAAGAAAAAAATATTAAAAATAATAATATAAATATTCTAACTAAATTTTGGAAAAAAATTGGAGCAAAAGTAGTTGTTATGAGCGCTGAAAAACATGACAAAATTTTTTCTATTACTAGTCATTTACCACACTTAATTGCATATAATCTGGTCAAATCTGCGCAAGATTTTGAGAAAAAACAAAATTATGAGCTAATCAAATATAGCGCTGGTGGATTAAGAGATTTTTCTAGGATTGCAGCATCAAATGAAATCATGTGGAGAGATATTTTTTTTAATAATAAAAATAATATTTCAAAAGCTATTGATTTATTTATTAAAAATTTAAATCAATTTAAAAAAGATATTAATTCAGAAAATAATAAGTCTATTGTAAAAAAACTTATTCAGACCAAAAAAGTAAGGTCGAAAATAATTAAATTGAAACAAGATATTGATAAGCCTGACTTTGGAAGAAATTAATATTTTATTCTAGATACTTTCTTTACTTTTAGCATGGTAGTTTTTTGAATTCTATTAATCGTTTCTATAATTGGCATAATAATTACTTTTCTTTCTGGACCATAAGCATGAATTAGTTTTTTAGAATTTAAACACATAGCAACATGACCTTTCCAAAAAATAATGTCTCCTTTTTTAAATTGTCTTTTTTTTGAATTCTTTTTTGTAAATTTGATCTGATCTTTTGTATCTCTTGGATAAAACGAATTATTATAATAAAAAAATATTTGTAATAAGGCTGAGCAATCAATACCTTGAAATGTTTTTCCACCCCAAACATATTTTACATTTAAAAATTTCTTAAATATTTTAATAAAATTGTTTTCTTTATGATTTATTTTTTTAATATCTATTTTTTTAATCCATTTATTTTTTTCAATTTTTACATAATTGTTATTTTGCTCAAATACAGACAATTTAGATGCTAGTGGAAGCCAACTATTAGTTCCAATCCCAGGTTTTTTAAAAATCCTTGCCTTTAATGAACTAACTTTATAGTTAGGATTAAAATTTTTTAGATATTTTGAATTTTTTATAAAACCCTTATAGTTATCAAATAAAGTTTTTATTTTAATCCAATTTTTATTTTTTGATAAAATTTTGAATTTTTCACCATGTATGATTTGTGATGTAATTTCAGATTTTTTCGAAGGTTTTTTATAAATGTTCGAAAAATTTCCTGTGAAATAAAAATTATTTTGCACCAATTTTAATATTGTCTTTTATTAACCATAAACAAATTAACGATGGTATCACCATTATAGTCGTTAAAACGAAAAATGTTCCCCAATCTCCGTTTAACCAGTCAACTAAAGCTCCTGATGATGAAGCTAGGGTAGTACGACCAGCAGTCCCAATTGAAGCAAGTAATGCATATTGAGTTGCTGTATAAGTTCTATCAACTAGTAATGATATAAATGCAACAAATGCTACAGTTGCAAAAGCTGCTGTAATATCATCAGCTATAACAGCAATTGCAAATAAAATTTCTGATTTTCCAGTCCATGCCAAAACTGCAAATAAAAGATTTGTTACAGCCATTAACCCACCAGCGAAGAACATAGTTTTAATTGTTCCAGCTCTCATTGCCATTACTCCGCCCAATAAAGTAAATACAACTGTTGTTATCCAACCAAGTCCTTTTGAATAAATTGCAATTTGACCTTTGGAGAAACCAATTTCTTTATAAAAAACAATAGACATTCTTCCCATAAATGCCTCACCTATCTTAAACAAAAAAACAAATCCTAAAATTCCAGCCGCAATGGCAAAACCATTTTTTTTAAAAAAACTTATAATAGGTCCACCTATTGTTCCTGTAATATACGCAAGAAAGTTTGTAATTATATTGCTAGAACCAAGTTTTCCTTTAATCAATTTGTCTGTTTCTCTTTGTTTTGCCTGTCTGTTTGTCTCTATAGGTTCATGAACAAACATTAATCCTATATTCATTAAAATTATTAAAACACCTAAAATTAAAAAAGTAGATTGCCAATAGTCAGCAACGCCCATGTTTTCAAAAAATTCTGCGGTGAATAAAGCAACAACCCCACCTAATTTATAACCTGTCCACCAACCAACAACAGCCATGGCTGCACCCGCGGCCATTGATTTTCCTTCATTTTCATTTATTTGTTCAATTCTTAATGCATCTACAGTTATATCTTGGGTTGCTGACGCAATAGCAATAATTAAACCTACAGTAATTAATAAAGCTAAATTTTCAGTTGGATTGATCACACTCCAAATAACAAGACTTAACAAAATAATTAATTGCATCAAAACTATCCAGCCTCTTCTATGACCTAATTTTTTTGTAAGAATTGGAATTTGAATTCTATCTATAATAGGAGCCCACAAATAATTGAAAGCGTATACTCCAAAAATTAAACCTGCCCATCCAATTGTTGACCTACTAAGACCTTCCTCTTTAAGCCAGAGACTCAAGCTACTTGCAATTAATACCCAAGGGAAACCACTTATTGCACCTAATAAAAGAATTCTTAACATTCGAATATCTCTATAAACTGATAGAGAATCGAGCCATGTTTGTTTCTTTGTTTCTGACATAATTAATTTCTCCAAAAAGATGGTAAAAACAATACTAATATTGCAAACAACTCAAGTCTACCTAAAATCATACCTACAGTTAAGATCCATTTTGAAATTTCGGGTAAAGCTGAAAAATCACCATTAGGGCCGATAATAGGACCTAAACCTGGACCAACATTTGATATTGATGTTGCAGCTCCAGAAATAGCAGTAATAAAATCAACACCCGTTAGTGATAGTAATGCAGCTAAAATAAAAAAAATAACAAAGTAAAAATAAATAAATGAAATTATTGATGCAATAAATTTATCGTCCACCGTTCCTTGATCATATTTAATTATAAATATACCTTTGGGATAAATTATTTTTTTTATTTGATTTTTTATAAATAAGAATAAGATTTGAATTCTAAAAATTTTAACACCACAAGTAGTAGATCCAGCACACCCCCCAATAAACATAAGTGCAAGAAATATAGTTATAGGAAAACCACCCCAACTATCAAATTCAGCATTTACATAACCTGTTCCAGTTAATATTGAAATAGTATTGAATAAAATAGATCTTAAACTAAAGTTTTCGTTGTTATTAAAAAATAAATAAATTGATAATATAATAATACTTATAATTATTATTTTAATAAATGTTCTGATCTGAATATCTTTTAAAAATATTTTTTTATTTCCACTAATAAATTTAATATATGAAATAAATGGAATACTCCCCAAAATTATAAAAATCATAGATGATATTTCGATGGGAACACTGTTAAAATATCCTATAGATTGATTATAATTTGAAAATCCACCAGTTGCTATTGTAGTCATAGAATGTGTTAAGCTATCAAATTTTCCCATTCCGAATATCCAATATGATAGTGCACAAAGAGCCGTTAAACCTGAATAAATGTAAATAAGTCTCAAAGCTATTTCTTTTGATTTGGGAAGAATCTTTTCGGACGAGTCATTACTGGAAATTTTAAATAATTGCATACCACCAACGTTCATTATGGGCATTAAAGTAATTGCCATTACAATTATACCAATACCACCTAACCATTGAAGTATTGCTCTCCATAATAGAATACCTTTTGGTGTATTCTCTAAGTCAGAAATAATTGTAGATCCAGTTGTTGTAATACCTGACATACTCTCAAAAAAAGCATCAGTAATTGAAAGCTCCATAGTCGAAAATATAAATGGTAGAGAGCCAAAAATAGCAATACTTAACCATGATAAAGCAGTCAATAAAAATGCCTGTTGTAAGTTTAATTTTTTGTCGTGGTCTAGATTTGAAAGAAAAAATAATGATCCAAAAATTATAGTCACAATAGATGCACCAAAAAATGATGAATCTATTTCAGAATAAATAAATTGAGCAATTATAGGGATGAACATTGAGACCCCTAAGATTATTTGCAAAATTCCTAGTGTAAAAAAAACAGTTTTATAATTAGACATTTTGAAAGAACATTATTTTATGGTAAATAAATTTCAACTCTATAAGAATTAATAAAATCGCCAATTTAAGATTTTATAAAAGATATATTCGTGATTAAAAAAGAAATTTTAGATAAAACAAGTGCTTGGCCTTTCGTAGAAGCGAAAAAAATGCTTCGTGAGAGAAAATCATTAATTGATAAAAAAGGGAAAATTATTCTTCAAACAGGATATGGTCCAAGTGGCCTTCCTCATATTGGAACATTTGGTGAAGTTGCAAGGACTTCAATGATGGTTAATGCTTTAGAGCAACTTACAGATTTGCCAACAGAGATAATTACTTTTTCTGACGATATGGATGGTTTAAGAAAAGTTCCTGATAATGTTCCTAATCAGGAATTACTAAACCAAAACCTACATAAACCTTTAACGCAGGTTCCAGATCCATTCGAAAAATTTCCAAGTTTTGGAGAACATAATAATGAAATGTTAAAAGATTTCTTAAACAGTTTTAACTTTAAATACAGTTTTAAAAGTTCAACATCTTTATACAAAAGTGGTTTTTTCAACCCAACATTAAAAATTATTTTAGAAAATTATGATGGGATAATGAATATTATACTTCCAACTTTAGGTAAAGAACGTCAACAAACCTATTGTCCTTTTTTACCTATTTGTCCAGATACAGGTCATGTTCTCGAAATACCAGTTATAGAAATTGATAAAAAAAATTTTAAAATAATTTTTGATAATAAAGGTAAAAAACTAGAATCTAGTATTTTAGATGGAAATTGTAAACTACAATGGAAAGTTGATTGGGCGATGAGATGGTATGCTCTAGATATTGATTTTGAAATGTATGGAAAAGACCTTATTGAAAGTGCAATTTTATCGACTAAAATTATAAATTTAATTGGTAAAAAACATCCATCAGGATTTGCATATGAATTGTTTCTTGATGAAAAGGGTGAAAAAATTTCAAAATCTAAAGGAAATGGTATTACTATCGATCAGTGGTTAAAATATGCATCACCTGAAAGCCTATCTTTATATATGTATCAAAATCCAAAAAGAGCAAAGAAACTTTATAAAGAAATAGTGCCAAAAGCTGTAGATGAGTACCTTGACAATATTGAAAAATCAAAAAAACAAACTGAACAACAATTAGTAATGAATCCTGTTTGGCATGTTCATAATGGAAGTATTCCAAAAGAAGAAATGATTATGACCTTTTCAATGTTGTTGAATTTAGTTGAAACAAGTAATGCTGATAAAAAAGATTTATTATGGAAGTTTGTTAAAAAACACAAACCCAATATTCATGAAAAAAACTTTCCAATTTTTGATGGATTAGTTGGTTATGCAATTAAGTATTTTAATGATGTTATTAAGGCTCAAAAAAAATATAAAAATCCATCTGAAAATGAAAAATTAGCTCTACAAGCTCTAGTCAAAACTTTAGAAAAATGTAATGACCAGATGTCTCCAGAGGATATACAAACCTTAATTTATTCAACAGGTAAAGAGAACGGGTATGCTGAAAATCTTAGAGATTGGTTTAGGTTAATTTATGAAGTTGTATTTGGAGATGAAAATGGACCAAGAATGGGTTTTTTTATTAGTTTTTTCGGTGTTAACGAAACAAAAGAGTTGATAAGTAGTAAATTGAAATAATGTACTCAAATTTAAGATCTTTAATATTTAAAATAAATCCTGAAAGAGCACATTTTTTAGCAATACAATCTCTAAAACTTAATTTAGTTTCAAACATATTTGATGAAAATAAAAATGATCCAATTTTAAAAACTAAATTATTTAATCAGTATTTAGATAATCCTATAGGTATTGCAGCAGGTTTTGATAAGAATGCAGAGGTATATAACCCTTTATTTAAATTAGGTTTTGGATTTGTTGAGGTGGGTACAGTTACACCATTAAAACAATATGGAAATGAAAAACCAAGAGTATTTAGATTGGTAGAAGATCAAGCATTAATCAATAGGTTAGGTTTTAATAATCATGGATCAGACACAATATTAAATAGAATAAAAACTAATAGAAAATTAGGCCTGCTAGGTGTAAATATTGGTCCAAATAAAGACTCTATTGATAGATTGAATGATTATTTAATTGGATTGGCAAAATTCTCCGAAGTTGCAGATTATATAACAATTAATATTTCTTCACCAAATACTGAAAATCTCAGAAATTTTCATGATGAGAATAAATTGAAAGAATTATTAAAATCTATTTCAGAGAAAAAAAAACAATTAAGAACTGAAATTCCTATAGCTGTAAAGATTTCACCAGATATAAACGAAAATCAAATTGACTTAATTTCAGAAATTCTTTTAGAAAATGATATAAGTGCAATAATAATTTCAAATACATCTGAAGCTTCTCGAGAAACACTTCGAAACATACAGAGATATCAAAAAGGTGGTTTATCTGGAAAACCTATTGAAAAAAAATCAAATCTTTTAATAAGTAAATTCTATAATTTAATCAAAGGTAAAATTAAAATAATTGGAGTAGGTGGAGTTGACTCTGGTAAAGCAGCATATGATAAGTTTTTATTAGGAGCAGATTATGTTCAGTTGTATACAGGCATGGTATTTCAAGGACCCAATATAGCTGGCATGATTAAAAAAGACCTAAAAGAATTACTTATAAGAGATGGTGTCAAAAATTTCACAGAAATTGTGGGAAATAAAACTATTTCTTAAATGTATTAAACTTGACGCCTTCAATATCTCGCCTTATATAGGCACTGTTATTATGTCAAAAAAATGTGAACTTACCGGTAAAATTCCTATGAAAGGTCATAATGTTAGCCATGCTAACAACAAGACTAAAAGAAGATTTTTACCCAATCTTAAAAAAGTAAAATTTACAAGTGAGCTTACTGGAAGAAGTTTAAAACTTACTGTAAGTAATTCAGGGGTAAGGTCAGTTGACAAAAAAGGAAGTTTTGATGAATTTTTAAAAACTGTTAAAAATAAAAATTTATCTCCTAGATTAAAAAAGTTGAAAAAAGTAGTTTTAATTAAATCCCCTTTTAAAAAAAAACCTGTAGCTAAATCAGCTTAATGAACAAATTATTTATAACCCTGTCTATAATGATGGGTATTGTTGTACTATCCTCAAATTATTTAGTTCAGTTCCCAATAAATTATTTTGGATTAAATGAGATACTAACCTATGGAGCTTTTAGTTATCCAATAGCTTTTTTAATAACAGATTTAGCAAATAGGTCTTATGGAAAATTATTAGCAAGACAAATTGTATATTTGGGTTTTTTAATAGGAATTATATTTACATTGTTGTTCTCAACTGATTTTGCAGATTTAATCTCTGTTAGAATTGCAATAGGATCAGGGGTAGCCTTTATTACTGCTCAATTGTTAGATATTCAAATTTTTGATAGATTAAGAAAAAAAGAGTGGTTTGTAGCTCCACTTACTTCATCATTAATTGGATCAACAGTCGACACATTTTTATTTTTCTCAATATCATTTTATGCAACAGGAGTTCCTTGGGTAACTTTATCTTTAGGAGATCTAATGGTAAAAATTTTAGTTGCTCTAATAATGTTGATACCATTCAGAATGCTATTGAAAATTATCAAACCAATTAATGTTTAATATAAAAATTTATAAGACAGAATTTTATAAGCTAATTTTGCAACAAGAAAGTTGTACGAATTAAATCCTTTAATCGGTGACAACTCATTAATATCTGCACCAACAATTTTTGAGTTTTTTGCTGCAATTCTTATTATATCCAACGTTTCGTCCCACAAAAGTCCTCCTGGTTCAGGTGTACCAGTTGCAGGCATAATGCTCGAATCTAGTCCGTCTACATCAAATGTTAGATAAACAGTTTTGTTTTTAATCAGTTTTTTAAATTTAGACAAATTCCATTTTTTTTTATCTTTTGCCCAAAAAATATTTATTCTTGAAGAATTATTTTTCAGAAATTGGATTTCACTTACTGAGATATTTCTTATCCCAAATGAAATTAATGAAACATTTTTATAATCCAGACACCTTCTAATTGCTGAGGCATGTGAAAATTTTTCTTCATTATAGCTTTGACGTAAATCTGCATGGGCGTCAAAATGCAAGAGGCAAATATTTTTATATTTTTTAGTAAAAGGAACAATACATCCAGGTGTTATTGAATGTTCTCCACCTAAAGTTATTGGGAAAAGCTTTTTATCTAAAATCTCTTTATTAATATTTGAGATTTTATTAAGTGCTTTTTTAATATTTTTGTCTATCTTAAATGGTTTTAAGGTTTTAATACCTATTTTTTTATACGGTTCGCAGTTAAGTTCTTCATCATAAAGTTCAACTTGATGAGATGCTTTAATAATTTCTTTAGGTCCATTTCTTGTTCCTCCACCATAACTGACAGTTTTTTCTAAACCAAATGGAACAATTACAGCTTTTTCTTTAAAGCTAAACTTATTATCAATTCCTAAAAATCCTTTTTTATTTGAGAGATATTTCAATTTTATTCGAAAATTTTTGTATAGTTTTTTCTTGTTCTGTTTTTCCACTCACCTTTATGAAAAGCATCACTTGCAATTAATGGCAAAACACTAGTTGCTTCTGCAAACACCATCTGTTCTTTCGTAATATCTACTTTCCCCCACGAACTTGCTTCTTTTAATGTGGAGCTACTACAAGCACCGTCTCTACTATCAGCAACAGTAATTTGAACAGCATATTTATGCATGGCTACGTCTTTTCCTAATAGTTCAGCGCAAATTACTGTATCTTGAATAAAATTTTTAGGCACACCACCACCAATCATAAATAATCCAGAACCTTTAGATTTGATTTTAATTTCTGTTAGTTCTCTAAACTCTCTTACTGAATCTATTGTCATGTGTTTTTTTGGATTTTGTTCTTGATGCATAACTAACCCAAATCCTGCGCTTGAATCGGTAAAAGCAGGGCAGAAAATAGGAACATTTTTGTCAAAAGCAGTTTCAATCAAAGATTCTTTTTTCTTTGAGTTTTTTTTTAAATATTTTCCCATTTCATAAATGAACTCTCTTGAAGTATAGCTTCTTGCTTCTAAGTTATTTGCGATTTCACATATTATTTTATCACACATTTGAAGCTCTTCTTCATCTATGTAGGTATCGTAAATTCTATCTATATAGTTACTCCTTAGCTCAGTATCATCTTGAAATTGCGAACCTTGATAATGTTTAAAACCAAGAGCTTCAAAAAAATCCATATCTACTATTGAGGCGCCAGTTGCAACAATTGCATCTACCATATTATATTTAACTAAATCTTTATAAATATTCATGCATCCAGCTGCCGAAGTAGAGCCTGCTAGAGTAAGGAAAATTGTGCAATCTTTATCTTTAAGCATCTCGTTATAAATATTTGCAGCATTTGCCGTTTCTCTAGAAACAAATGACATTTTTTCCATTGAGGATATAATTTTTCTACTATCAAAAGAAGTTATATCGATATGCTCAACAGGATTTTTTAAGAAATCTCTTTTACTGTTATGTCCAGGATTTTTTTGACTCGACATTAAGCTACCATGTTAGCTTTGTTAATGTCTTTATCATACATTGTCATTATTGGATTATCTTCAACTTCGTAGATTTCGTTAGAGTAATAACCATTAAACTGAGTTCTAAATGTCAATCCGTATGCCCCGAGTTGGCCAAGTTCAATATAATCATTTTCTTTAATATTATTCGGAAGCAAAAAAGGACCTTTCATATAATCCATGCTATCACACGTAGGTCCAAAGAAATCAAAAGCAGTTAATTTTTTAGAAATTATTTTATTAGAATTTTCTTTAATCATTCTCGATGGGAATACAATGTTTGGTGTACCTGCATCAAAAAGAGTACCATAGGTACCATCATTAATATAAAGCTTTTGTTTTTTTCTTAAATTAACCCTTACAACTGTTGAGCCACTTTCTGCAACAAGAGCTCTGCCAGGTTCACAAATAATTTCAGGAAGTTTTTCAAGTTTTAAATTTTCTAAACTCTTATTTATTTCATTAAAATAACTACCTAAAGATTGTGGAATTAAGTCAGGATAGATTGTAGGGAAACCTCCACCTACATTAATGTAATCTGGAACAATTTTTGTCTTTTTAATTATATTTCCAATTTCACTAATACCTTTTGAGTAAGAAATTGGATGCATACATTGCGAACCAACATGAAAACTCAAACCAATTTTTTTAGCATGTTGTTTTGCAAGTCTTAACAAACCTATTGCTTCTGATGTTAAAGCACCAAATTTTTTTGATAAATCAATTTCTGCATGTTCATTTGAAACAGCAACTCTTATAAATAACTCTAAATCTTTAGCATTGTTTGTACTTTTAATTATTTTAATAAGTTCATCTTTAGTATCTAATGAAAATGTTTTTATACCATAATTAAAATACGCCTCTCTTATACTTTCTCTACTCTTGACTGTATGCATATAAAAGCATTTCGCTGAATTGCTAAAAGCTCTAATATTTTTAATCTCTTCAATTGAAGCAACATCAAATTGTTCAATTCCATTTTCTATGATTGTTTTGATTACTTCTGGATGTGGGTTAGTTTTAACAGCATACAAGATTTTTCCTGGGAATTTGTTTTTGAAAAATTTAACTGCAGATTTTACAGAACTCTTTCTTATACAGTAAACTGGTTTTTCAGGTTTCAGCTGATTTATTAATTCTTCAACTGATTTAAATTTTTGCATTTTAAATGCCTCCAAAAAAAATTTAATAAAAAAAAGTCTTTTTAAAAAAAACTTTCATATTTTGTCGCATATAAAGTAAACAAAACTAATGTAAAGCAAATAATTTTGGGCTCAAAAGCCTTATTTTCATCTATTGTAATATGCTCTTGAGTTCCCATATAAGATTCATGAAAGTTGAAGCAAAACTGCAAAATTTAAGTGATTTCGAGAATAAGTCATTACTTATAGTTGACGATGATAATCCTTTCCGAGAAAGATTAGCTAGAGCCATGGAAAAAAAAGGATTTGAAGTTTTTCAAGCTGAGAGTGTGCAAAAGGGAGTTGAATCCGTAAAAACTAAAAAACCTGGATTTGCGGTTGTAGACTTAAGACTTGGAGATGGTAATGGACTTGAGGTTGTAAAAGAAATCCAGTCATCAAATAGTGATAGTAGGATAATTATGTTAACTGGTTATGGAAATATTCCAACCGCAGTAGCTGCAATCAAAGAAGGTGCTATAGATTATTTAGCTAAACCTGCCGATGCAGAAGATGTAGAGAAAGCATTATTGGCAGATCCTTCAAAAAAAGCAGCCCCACCAGAAAACCCTATGTCGGCCGATAGAGTTAAGTGGGAGCACATCCATAGAGTTTTTGAGCTATGTAATAGGAATGTTTCAGAAACAGCCAGAAGACTGAAAATGCACAGAAGAACTCTTCAAAGAATTCTTTCTAAAAGATCACCTAGATAAATTTTCTAATTTTAATTATTTGCTTAGTCAAAAGAGCTAAAATCATAATTTTAAATATCTCAGCTAACAGAAATGGTTTCGCACCTAAAGCAAAAATTGGCTTATCCCATCCAATCAATGTTCCAAGCCAAATCAGACCCAAAATATAGATCGTTGAAGTTGCAATAATTAACTTAAATAAAACAACGAAAAAATTATCATCAATCTTTATTTTAGAAGCTAAGTAACAAGCAGTTAAAAAACCAATTAAGTAACCCATTGTTGGTCCTGTAAAGTAAACTAATCCAACACCTTTTTCAGGAGAATTTGAAAATACAGGAAGCCCTGAAATTCCTTCAATTAGATACAGACAAATTGTAGCTAGTGCAATTTTATGCCCTAAACTTACTCCTAAAAATAATACAACAAATGTCTGCATAGTCATAGGAACCGGATAGAAAGGAATTTTGATCTTTGCTGATATAGTTAGTGCTATTGAACCAAGAACAATAACAACCAGAGATTTAAATAGTTTAGCTTGCGTGAGATTTTTTGTTAATTCCATTGTTAAATAATACTCAAAATATAAAAAATAATCTACTTATAATTGTTATAATGATTGAAAGTAAATTTTTTTATATACAGAATATGTTATCATTATAATATTTAATAATACTTCATGAATAAAATTCAAAAAACAGATCATTTTTATTTGATTGATGGCTCAGGTTATATTTTTAGAGCTTATTATGCTTTGCCTCCATTGACTAGAAAAAGTGATGGACTTCCAACAGGTGCTGTGAGCGGTTTTTGCAGTATGTTATTTAAATTATTAGAGGACTCAAAATCTGATCAAAACTTGCAAAAACCATCACATTTTGTAGTGATATTCGATTCAGCAAGAAAAACTTTCAGAAATGAAATTTATAGTGATTACAAAGCTAATCGATCAGAGGCGCCTGATGATTTAGCCCCACAATTTGAGTATATAAGAAAATCAGTCCTTGCATTCAATTTACCATCTGTGGATCTTCCTAATTATGAGGCAGATGATTTAATTGCTACATATGTTGATCAAATCCTTAAAAAAGGTGCAAAGGTTACGATTGTTTCATCAGATAAAGATTTAATGCAGCTTTACAAAAAAGGAGTTCGAATTTTTGACCCCATGAAAAACAAATTTATAACTAATGATGATGTCTTAAAAAAATTTGGAGTAGATGCTTCAAAAGTTATTGATGTTCAATCTTTAGCAGGAGACAGTAGTGACAATGTTCCTGGTGTTCCAGGCATAGGTATTAAGACGGCTGCAGAGCTTATTAATAAATATGGCACTTTAGAAAATTTACTAAAATCTGCTCATGAGATTAAGCAAAATAAAAGAAGAGAAACATTAATAGAAAACAAGGATAAAGCATTAATAAGTAAAAAACTTGTAACATTAGATCACAAATCTCCTGTTAATAGAGAGTTAAGTGAATTTAAATTGCAAAATATAGATAAGGATAAGTTATATAAATTTTTAAGAGAAATGGAATTTAACAGATTGTTAAGCTCTGCAATTTCTGCTTATGGAGAACCTGAACTAGAAAGTAATAAAATTGAAACTCAAAATCTAGAAAAACAACAAACAATAAATAATAAAAATTATTTTTTAATTAACAATTTAGATGAAATTGATAAATGGATAGAGGATGCAGAGGAAGTTGGTGAAGTTGCTGTCGATACGGAAACCACTTCGTTAGATCCTCATCAAGCAGATTTAGTGGGTATTTCTCTTTGCTCTAAAATTGGAAAAGCATGTTATATTCCAGTTGGTCACAAGTCACCCAAGTGTCTTAAAAAAGACTCAGTAATTAAAAAATTAAAAAAAATATTAGAAGATCCTAGTATAAAAAAAATAGGTCAAAATATAAAATTTGATTTTATAGTACTTTATAAGTGTGGAATAACACTTTCATCAATGGAAGATACAATGCTGATGTCTTATGTCTTAGATGCAGGAAAAAATAGACATAATATGAATACTTTATCAGAAATTCATCTAGGACATAAACCTATTTCTTTTAAAGAGATGGTAGGAACAGGTAAGAAAGAAATTAATTTTAGCGAGGTAGAATTAGATAAAGCAAAAGATTACGCTGCTGAAGATGCTGATGTTACTTTTAGATTATACAAGAAATTTATCAAAAATTTAAAATCAGAAAAAATGGTAAATATCTATGAAATTTTTGAAAAACCATTAATTAAAATTCTTGCATTTATGGAAATAGAGGGGGTTGAAATTGATAGTAAGTTTTTAAAATCTCTTTCATCTAAATTTGAAAAAAAAATCCAAAAACTTGAAAAAGAAGTATTTAAAATTTCTAGAAAGGAGTTCAATATCGCATCACCAAAGCAATTAGGTGAAATAATTTATAATGATTTGAAAATAGCTGGATTAAAAAAAACTAAAAAAGGTAGTTTTGCAACAAGTGCAAGTGTTTTAGAGGATTTAGCTTTTAAGGGTCATGAGTTTCCAAAATTAATATTAGACTGGAGACAAGTTTCAAAATTAAAAAATACCTATTCAGATGCTTTACCTGAACATTTAAACCCAAATACAAAAAGAGTTCATACTTCGTTTTTGCTAGCTGCTACAACGACTGGAAGACTAGCATCTAGTGATCCCAATTTACAAAACATACCAATTAAATCAGAAGATGGAAAAGATATAAGAAAAGCTTTCACTGCAAAAAAAGGGCACTTATTAATTTCTGCGGATTACAATCAAATTGAAATGAGAATTTTAGCAGATTTGGCAGATGTAAAAGAACTGAAAAAAGCTTTTAAAAATAAAGAAGATATTCACTCTTTAACGGCTAGCCAAATATTTAATATTGATATTAAAAAAGTTAATCAAGATCACAGACGAAAAGCTAAGGCTATTAATTTTGGAATTATTTATGGAATTTCACAATATGGACTAGCTAAGCAAATAAACGTTTCTAATTATGAAGCAGAGGAATTTTTGAATTCATATTTTGCTAGGTTTCCAGAAATCAAAGTTTATATGGATAATACAATTAAATTTTGTAGAAAAAGCGGATATGTTAAAAATATTTTTGGACGAAGATCCCACTTTAATGGAATAAATGACAAAAACTTTAATATCAGAAATTTTCAAGAACGTGCTGCAATAAATGCTCCTATTCAAGGTTCTGCTTCTGAAGTAATGAGATTAGCTATGATAAGGTTAGATAAGAAATTATCGGAGGAAAAAAATTCTAATTCAAAAATGCTCTTGCAAATTCATGATGAATTAATTTTTGAAATTCCGAAAAAAGATGAAAAAGTAATGATTAAATTAATTGAAAAAGAAATGACCAGTGTGGCTCAGAGTCATTATCATTCTTTTTCAACTCCTTTAACAGTTGATATTAATGTTGGAGATAATTGGGGTATGTTACATTAAATTTATAACATTGCCCAAATTAGGACAATTTAGTATTTTTAAACTAAATTATGCAAAAACAAACAATAGCGTTGATAGATGATGATAGAAATATTTTAACAAGTTTAAGTATCGCATTAGAAAAGGAAGGTTTTAAAATTCAAACTTATATCGATGGTGAAAGTGCATTAATCGGTTTAACCAGAATGCCACCTGACTTGGCAGTCATAGATATAAAGATGCCTAAGATGGATGGAGAAGAATTACTAAAAAAAATTCGAAAAAAAACTTCCTTACCAGTAATTTTTTTAACATCTAAAGATGATGAAATTGATGAGTTGCTAGGTCTAAAGCTAGGTGCAGATGATTTTGTAAAAAAATCAGGAGGTTTTTCTATAAAAGTTTTGATTGAAAGAATTAGAGTGCAGTTAAGAAAAAAAGATTCAAATAATATTCTAGAGGAAAATAAAAGCCTGATATCTCATGGAAGATTAAAATTAGATCCATCACAACTCGAGTGTGAATGGAATGGAAAACAATTACCTGATAAATTGACAACTACAGAGTTTTTAATTGTGAAAGAATTGGCTAAACGACCTGGGATAATAAAAGAAAGAGCTCAGCTTATGGATATAGCTTATAGAGAAGATACCGATATCGAAGATAGAACTATTGATAGTCATGTAAAACGAATTAGAAAAAAATTTAAAAAAGTAGATCCTGATTTTTCAGCTATTGAAACTAGGTATGGTAGTGGATATAGATGGAATATTAGCTAATGTTTAGTAAATATTTAAAAACTCTATCTATTTTAAAAAAATTTTTATTTATTAACTTGGTAATTTTTACAATTATCGGGCTATTCACATTTATTTACTTGAATAATATTCAACCAAGTCTATTAAAAAAAAAATCTCAAAACCATACAGAAATTATCAATAACACTATTGATAATATTTTAAGACTGGATGTAAAATTTCAGTCTGATGATATTAGAAGATTTTTATTTTCCACTAGATTTATTTTTCAAAATCTAGATAGAGTAATATTTTTTGATGACCAACTTAACCTTATTGGAGACACAGATACATTAGATCTTGATCCAAGATCGTTCTCAACAAGACTTGATAAAATTGAATTTGAAAGTTTAAATGATGAGAAATTAGAAAAAAATATTGATGGAAAGAATATAAAAATTGATGAAAAAAAACCTATTTCATTCAAAAACATATTAGACAATTATTCTAATTCTGAAAATTTAGGAGCTACTTATACATTCACTCAAGAAGATTTTAATCAATTTAAAGTGACAACAATTAAGAATGTGACAAAGAATGAAATTAATCTCGGTTTTTTAGCTATTACAGAAAATGCTAATGAAATAAAGACAGCGATAGATGAGAGAAAAGCATTTGTAATAAGAACAGCTATATCTGTGGGATTTGTAATATTAATTTTTTCTTTTGTGTTAAGTAGATATTTTATTAAACCAATACAAAATCTCGTCGGATACACAATTCGTATTAAAGAAAAAAGTCAAGCCAAACCAGGTATTGAAAATCTCAAAAAAAGAAAAGACGAATTAGGACTTTTGTCTAATTCTTTAGAGGATATGACAAATGAGCTTCAAAATAGAGTTACACATGCAGAAAACTTTTCGACAGATTTGGTTCATGAGATTAGAAATCCTTTAGCATCTTTAAAAAGTGCATCAGAAATTTTACAAGACTCAAATGATAACGAACAAAGAAATAGATTACTAAATATACTTAGTCACGACGTACAAAGGATAGAAAGATTAATTACTGATTATTCACAAATGTTAAAGGATGAAGTTGCTTTAAGTAAAGAAAAAATGAAAAAAATTAATGTTGAACCTATTATTCAATCTGTTGTTGATGATTATAATAATATTCATCAAGTGAAAAAAGGAATAAAAATTGAATATAAAAATGATGGAAAAGATAAATATTTAATAAATGGTATAGAAAATAGAATTGAACAAATTATTGCAAATTTATTAGATAATTCAATATCATTTAGTAAAAATGGTAGTAACGTTTTTGTTGACGTTTCTATCAATGAAAAAAAAATATCAATTAAAATTATTGATGAAGGTCAGGGATTTAAAGAAAAAGACACATCAAGAATATTTAAAAGATTTTATAGTAATAGACCTGAAAAATTTGGAGAACATTCGGGTTTAGGTTTAAATATAGTAAAAAATTTGGTTGAATTGCACGATGGTGAAATTGTAGCATCTAATCGTCTTGATAAAGATGGTGCAATGATAGAGATAAGATTTCCCAATGTTTAATCTATTGTTGATAAATAAAATCTTAGCTGTATAAAGCTCCCATGGAAGATTATAAAGTAAGAGACATATCCCAAGCAGATTTTGGTAGAAAAGAAATTTCAATAGCTGAAAGTGAAATGCCTGGTTTAATGGCTTTAAGAGAAGAGTATTCTAAAGAAAAACCATTAAAAGGTGCAAGAATTATAGGATGTCTCCATATGACAATTCAAACAGCTGTGCTGATTGAAACTTTAGTTGAATTAGGTGCTGAAGTTCGTTGGTCTTCTTGTAATATTTTTTCAACTCAAGATCATGCAGCTGCTGCAATTGCGAAAGCCGGGATCCCTGTTTACGCCTGGAAAGGTGAAACTGAAGAAGAATATTTATGGTGTATTAAACAAACTATAGTTGGAAAACCAGACTGGAAACCCAACATGTTATTAGATGATGGTGGTGATTTAACAGCCATAATGCATAAAGAATACCAGAATTTAATGAAAGATGTTAAGGGTGTTTCTGAAGAGACTACCACTGGAATTAAAGCACTAAATAAAATGGAAAAAGATAAAGCGCTTTTAATCCCAGCAATAAATGTGAATGACTCTGTCACAAAATCAAAATTTGATAATTTATATGGATGTAGAGAAAGTTTAGTAGACGGTATAAGAAGAGCTACTGATGTAATGATGTCTGGAAAAATTGCTATTGTTGCTGGTTTTGGTGACGTTGGAAAAGGAAGTGCTGCATCTTTAAGACAAAGTGGAGCTAGAGTTTTAGTAACAGAAGCAGATCCAATTTGTGCTCTTCAGGCTGCAATGGAAGGTTATGAAGTAGTATTGATGGAAGAGGCTATAAGTAGAGCGGATATTGTTGTAACAGCAACAGGTAATAAAGATATTGTTACTGCAGACCATATGAGAGACATGAAGGATAGAGCTATCTTATGTAATATTGGTCACTTTGATAATGAAATTCAAGTTGAAGCTCTTAAAAATTATAAGTGGACTGAAGTAAAACCCCAAGTTCATGAAATAGAGCTCCCTAGTGGTAAAAGAATTATTCTTTTAGCTGAGGGAAGATTAGTTAATCTTGGTTGTGCAACTGGACACCCGAGTTTTGTAATGAGTGCATCTTTTACTAATCAAGTTATTGCTCAAATAGAACTTTGGCATAATCATAAAAATTATGAAAATAAAGTTTACGTTCTTCCAAAACATTTAGATGAAAAAGTAGCAACTTTGCATCTTAAAAAGGTAGGGGCAAAACTAACGAAGTTATCAAAAGAACAAGCAGACTATATAAGTGTTGGAACAGCAGGTCCTTTCAAACCAGATGCCTATCGCTATTAAAGATAGCAAAATTGATATCACTTCAGAGAAGCACACTAAAGAATTAGCTAAAAAATTTACAAAATATCTTAAAGGTGGTGAGTTTATTTTTTTACATGGAGAAATGGGTGTTGGTAAAACTACATTTGTCAAATATTTTGTAAATGAGTTTCAATCATTGCATAATTTACCTCAGACCGAAATTACAAGCCCTACTTTTAGTTTATTAAATGAATATCAACTGAAGGATATTAGAATAAAACATTATGATTTGTTTAGAATTAAAAGGAAAGAAGATATCAAAAATTTAGATATTTTTGAAAAAGATAATAAACTAATAACCCTTATTGAATGGCCAAAATTACTAACTGATACACAGAATATAAAATCTATAGATTTAACATTTCGTTATTTAAATAATTTAAATGATAGAAGTGTGAACATAAAAGTTTAAACTAGCGCTTATTTTGATGAAAAGTCTAGCAAAATTAAAACAAATAAAAGGTGATGCTTCATTTAGAAAGTTTTATAGAAATCGAGAAAATAATTCAATTTTAGTATTTTCTAAGAGAGAGAAGTTTAAAAATCTATTAATTTATGATGCTATTAATAAAATTTTAATTAAAAACAAAATTTTAGCACCAAATCTATTAAGCGAAAATTACTTAAACAATTATATGGAAATACAAGACTTTGGAGATCAAACTTTATTTGAATTTTTAAAAAATAAAAGGAACAACAAATTCATTACCTTTAAGAAGATTGTAAAAATCTTAAATAAAATACAATTAATAAAAAATAAAAAAATAAAAAATTTTAAAAATAAATTTTATAAAGTTAAAGAATATAAAAACAAAATTTTACTTGATGAAACTACACTTTTCTGTGAATGGTATGCACCAAAGATGTTACCTAAAATACAAATGATTAAATTTAATAAGAAGTTTAAATTTGAGGTAAAAAATTTATTATCAAAATTAAATTATAAAAATGATACATTTGTTCATAGAGATTTTCATGTTTCAAACTTAATGTATTATAATAAAAAAATCGCAGTAATTGACAGTCAAGATGCATTAATAGGTAATAGAGCTTACGACTTGGCATCTTTGATTGATGATGTAAGATTAAAAACATCAAATAAATTAAAAGAAAAAGTATTTAAGTATTACATCAAAACAAATAAAAATATTCAGTTGGAAAGATTTAAAACAGATTTTGAAATACTATCAATTTTAAGGAATTTAAAAATAATTGGAATATTTATGCGTTTGGCTTTGAGGGATAATAAGAAAAAATATCTTAAATTGATACCTTATGCTTGGGAAATGATTGATCACAGAATTAAAAAACAGATTGAATTTAAAGATTTGATGTTACTATTGAAAAATAATTTTCCTAAATTTATAAGGTAGAGTTGTGAAAATAAACACAGCTTTAATTTTATGTGCAGGTTTTGGTAAAAGATTAAATCCAATTACTTTAAATATCCCTAAGCCCTTATTAGAAATTAAAAATCAAAGTATGTTGGAAAGATGTATAAATTTAATTAAAAAATTAGGTATTCAAAACATTGTAATAAATACTTTTTATTTGAAGGATCAATTTTCTGAATTTTTAGATAATAAAAATTTAAGTTTAAATCTCAAAATAATTGAGGATGGTGACCGTATTTTAGATACGGGAGGAGGAATTCAAAACATGATTAAAGACTCTAATGAAAACGATTTTTTAATTTTTAATCCAGATACAATTTGGAGTAATAATTATATAGATGAGATATTAAAAATGGAAGAAATGTACTTCTCTAAAAAAATAGAAAACATTCTTCTTCTAGTAAATAAAAAATTAAGTTTTGATAAAAAGCTAAAAGGAGATTTCAATTTAAAAAATAATTTAATTAACAAAGATATTGAAAAAGAATTTATTTACATTGGATGTCAAATAATTAGTAAAAAATTATTTATTAGGGATAAAATAGAAAATTATTCAATTTTTGAAATTTGGAATAAATTATTAGATCAAAAAAAGTTGTACGGATATGAAAGTCAAAATGACTTTTATCATTTAACAGATCTGGATATTTTTAAAAAACTAAAAGATCTTTAGCTCTCTCTTGATCAAGATATTTGCATTTACAAATTTTGCTATTCTTAAATTCAATTAAAAGTGGGTTTCCTGTAGGTATCTCAAGTTTAGAAATTTCATTGTCATTTAAATTAAATAGATGTTTACAAAGAGCTCTTATAGAATTTCCGTGAGCAGAAATAAGAATATTTTCATTTGTTTTTTTTGCTATATCTCTGTTATAAAAATTTATCACTCTTTCATATGTATCTTTAAGTGATTCTGTATCAGGAATTTTTTCTAAAGGAATTTCTTTGTATGTTTCGATATTAAGTGGGTGATATGGATTGCTTTTATCCAAAGGGTCAGGTCTAAGATCCCAAGAACGTCTAAATTTATGAACTTTATCTTCCCCAAGTTTTTTTTTCATTTCATCTTTATTTAATCCAGTAAGAGCACCATAGTGTCTTTCATTTAATTCCCATGCACTCTTTACTTCTTTAAAATCTTGTAGTTCTTCCTGTATAATTTTTAAGGTATTCTTAGCTCTTAATTGAAAAGATGAATAATAGAAATTAAGTACAATTTTTTCTTGTTTTATTAGTTGGCCCGCTTTTTTTGCCTCTGATTTTCCATTTTCTGTTAAATTTACATCTACCCATCCGGTGAATTTTTTTTCTAGATTCCACACACTTTGGCCATGTCTTACTAAAATCAAATAACTCATTTGTTTATCTTTTAGAACAATTTGATAAATAAAACTATATTTTAATGATTAATTTTTTTTCAAAAAATAAGTTTATTTTTTATTTATCTAATTTGATTTTGATTTTTTTATATTTATTTCCAGGTAGTGTACTAGGGTGGTTTTTATATAAAGATCTAAGTTTGCAGCCACAAATTACACCAGATTTTATAGTTTCAACCAATCATTTTTACGCATTTTTAATTATCTCAATTATTGGATTATTAACTTTTAATTTATCAAACCAATTTATTTATATTAGCTTTTATTTAACTTTCTTATCTTTAGCACTTGAAATAATACATTATTTTATCCCCGAGAGAAGTTTTGAATTTTCAGATTTATTTGGAAATTTATTAGGTGTATTTATTGTATTAGTTTTATTCTACTTTTTTAAAAAAAATGAAAATTCAAAAACTTAATTTGTTATTAGTAATAATATTATTTATTTCTGCTTGTTCATCAGTTCCAAAAAATACAGCAAGCAGTTGTTCGATATTTAAAGAAAAATATCTTTGGTATAAACACGCAAAAAAGTCTGAAAAAAAATGGGGTACACCAGTTTATTTGCAGCTTGCAATTATTAAAATGGAATCCAGCTTTGATTGGTTAGCAAAACCACCAAGACAAAAGCTTTTTAAGGTTATTCCATATAAAAGACCGTCAAGTTCTTTTGGTTATTCTCAAGCTGTAAAAGGTACCTGGAAACAATACAAAAATGAAACTGGGAATAAATATGCAGTGAGATCAAGATTTAAAGATAGTGTTGACTTTATAGGGTGGTATATAAATAAAACTGAAAAAATTTTAAAAATTTCTAAACAAGATGCTTTCAAGCAGTATATTGCTTATCACGAAGGTTGGGGAAATTATAAGAATTATAAAAATAACAAAAAAGTAATTAATCTTGCAAAACGTGTGGAAAAACAATCAAATATTTATAAAAAACAATTATTGGATTGTAAAAATTCGTTATCAACATCAAAATATATTATTTTTTAATTAAGCTGTTTTTTTAATTCAATATCAACTGCATCAATACGCTTAGTATTTTTTGCAAGAGCTAAATACATTGTTGGAGTTACATATAAAGTAAAGAAGGTTGAAATAATCATTCCTCCTAAAATTGTAGAACCCACAGCTAATCTAGAGCCTTCACCTGCACCAGGGCCAATATTTCCAATAACTAATGGAAGCATTGCTATCATAGTGCTCAATGAAGTCATAATGATTGGTCTAATTCTTAATTGGCAAGCTTTTATTATAGCGTCTTGGATTTTAACACCAGTAGTTCTTATCTGGTTTGTATAGTCTACAATTAAGATACTATTCTTTGTGGATATACCAATAAGTATTATTAAAGCGATTTGAGAGAAAATATTTACTGAACTATTTAAAAATAGAATAAATACTAAGCCACCAAATACAGCTAATGGAACAGTTAAAATAATAATAAAAGGATGAACAAAAGAGTTAAATGTTGCTGCCATTACTAAATAGGCAGTTAACAAAGCAAGAGCAAAAATTAAGTATATTTCATTTGTTGTTTCTTTTAACTCTTCAGATTTTCCTTTCCAAGTGACTTGATTTTGAGGAGCAACTTTAATCATTATATCTTCCAAGTATTTTATTGCCTCTGTTAGGGTATAATCTTCTGCTAGCGCAGCAGAAATTGTAACAGCTCTTTGACGGTTATATCTAGGTAGTGCTTCTGCTGTGCCTTTTTCTTTAAACTCAACTAAACTTGCAACAGATACAAGTTTACCTGTTGTTTCAGATCTAACAAAAATTTTTGATAATCCATCTTTATCTCTTCTGTCTGCCAAATATTGTTGTAAGATAATAGGGTATTCTCTTCCTTCTTTACTAAAAGTTGTTACTTTTTTTCCTCCATATAGAGTTTCTAAAGTTCTACCTATATTTTCTGTAGAGACACCCAGATCATTTGCTCTATTTTTGTTTGTGATTAATTTAACTTCAGGTTTATTTTTCGTAAAGTCACTTTCAACTCGGAACATGTTTCTATTTTTTCTCAACTCTCTTAAAACATTGTTTTGAATTTCCTCTAATTCTTCGTAATTAGATCCATATATAACCATTTGGACTGGTTTGTTATAACTAGATACTCTTATTGATTGAGGTGAAATTGGAAAAGCAAAAGTCTCAGGCACTGATACTACCTGTCCAATTGCCTCCCTTAATATTGTTTGACTGTCTTTTTCCCTATTTTTCCATTCATCTAATAATGCAATTATAATAAATGTATTATAAGTTGTTGCTGATTTACCAAAACCTGGAACTCTCATTATAAGTCTTTCGTAAGGACTGTTTTCAGCTTGTAACAATTTTAAAATTCTACCTTCAATTATTTGTGCTTTTTCTTGGGTGTACTCAAATGAACTCCCTTCATCCGTTGATCCTATGATTAAGTAAGCACCCCTGTCTTCCATTGGTAATAATTCTTTTTTTGAAAAACTAAAAAGGTATCCAGATACAGCAATGATAAATATAATAAATATTGTTATAGTCTTTTGTTTATTGATCCAATAACCGAGAGAACTTATATAAAATTTAGTAAAAGATTTAAATCCATTGTTAAATTTTTTAACAAAAAAATTAATTTTTTCTTTTTTATTTAAAAATTTGCTCCCAAGCATTGGTGAAAGAGTTAATGCAACAAAAGATGAGACGACTATAGAGAAAGACAGTGCGATAGCTGTTTCTTTAAATAACGTTCCTGAGATACCTTTTATGAAAATTAAAGGTAAGAAAACAGCAATTAGAATTAAAGTAGTTGCAATAATTGCAAAGGTAATTTGTTTTGAACCCTTGTAAGCTGCAACTAATGGAGTTTCTCCATTTTCAATTCTAGTATAAATTGCGTCTGTCATAATCACTGAGTCATCAGTTATTATTCCGATTGCAAGAATGAAACTTAGTAGAACAAATATATTAATTGATAAATCAAATATATATAGTCCAAGAAATGATCCTATAATACTGACGGGCAAAGCCACAGCAGGTACTATCACTGCCTTAAGATTTCCGAGGAAAAGGTATATAATCAAAACAACTAAAATAAATGCAATAACTAAACTTTTATACACTTCCTCAATTGCAGCCCCAATATAAGTTGCTCTGTTAAATGCTATTTCTAATTTCAATCCATCTGGTAAAGATCTATTGAGTTCTTTTATTTTAACTTTAATCTGTTTAGATAATTCTACTGTTGAGGCTCCACTTTTAGCGTAGATACCAATTCCAACAGTCTTTAGATTAACTGCATTTTTCCTTTGTGCAGTAAATAAAGTTTTTTCTGAAACAGGACCGAATTCAACATTTGCAACATCAGACAGAATTATTACTTTTTCTTTATTTTTTCTAAGAGGCAGCTGTTTTATTGTATTTATGTTAGTGTAGGATTTATCTATATTTAGAGTTAAATCTTTATTATTAGCCTCTAATGTACCTGCTGGAAGATTAATATTTTCATTTCGTAGAGCTCTTTCAACCTCTTGGATGGTAAGATCATTAGCTGCTAACTTGATAGGATCTATCCAAACTCTGACGCTAAGTTCTCTCAGTCCACCAACTAAAATCCTACCAACATTTGGAACACTCGAAAATGCATCGATTAAATATCTTTCAGCATAATCTCCAAGATCTAGATCACTCCATGTTGGGGAGGAAAGACCTACCCACATAGTAGTTGTAAAACCTGCAGCTTGTTTTAAAATTTGTGGTGCATTTGCCTCACCTGGTAGATTGTCAACAACACGCGCCACTCTTTCTCTAATGTCATTAGCAGCATCATCTAAATCTATATCTGTATTAAATTGTATATCAATTCTACTTGTTCCATTTAAAGAATTTGAGTCAATATTTTTAATTCCTTCTGCGCCTCCAATAACATCTTCAAGTTTTTGAGTTATTTCTTCATCAATTATCTCTGCTGAAGCAGATTTGTAATCTGTTTTAACTTGGACAACTGGTGGCTGAATACCATCAGGAAGTTCACGGACTGGAAGTTCAGAAAAAACAAATATACCAAAAATAATTAAGATTAAGGACATGACCCAAGCTACTACTGGTCGTTTAATACTAACTTCGGTTATAAACATTTAATTATTTCTTCTCTTTTTCGGATTTTTTAAATAAATTTTTCAACCAATCAAACTTGCCTTTTTTTTCCTCATTTTTTTTTGATTTATTTTTTTTACCCCAGCTAGAATTTCCTTGTTTATTTTCGGCACCTTTTTCAATTGGTCTAATTGTTAAATTTGGTCTAACTTTTTTTGTTCCTTCAGCAACAATTTTATCTCCATTGTTTAATCCATTTAATATTTCTACAAATCCCAAATATCTATCACCTATCGTAACTTTTGTTTTCATAACTTTATTTTTTTCATCAACTTTATAAATAAAAATATTCTCACCCTCGACTATTGTACTTGTATCAGGTGCGCTTAAACCTTTTCTTACATCGTACTTAATTGAAATTTCTAGAAATGATCCTGGAAGTATTTCACCAGATGTATTATCCATTTTTATTCTAGTTGCAAGAGCTCTAGTATCTTCACTAATTCTACTAGCAAAAGACTCGACTTCTCCTTTATATATTTTATTTTTGTAACCAGAAAATTTAATATCAACAGGCAATCCCACCTTAATAAATGGAACAAAGATTTCAGGTATATCTACATCGCAATATATTGAGCTAGTATCTTCAAGATTGATCAATATAGATGATTTTGAAACCTCTATGTCCTCAGAAAACTCTCTTTTTCCGATAACCCCATTAAATTGTGCAATTATTTTTCTATTTTTAAGGTCAGCAATTACGTCTCCCTTTTTAACTTTTTGATTAAAATTTATTGGTTTTAGTATTTCGTATTTTTCAATTTTAAATGATTGGGTCTGAATAGGAGTTGCTGTTCCATAAGTGCTGATAATATTTTCAAAAACTCTTTCTTGTGTCGTAGTCACTATTATTCCTGGAGGTGGTCTTTTGCTGAATTTTTTTTTAAAATGATTTCCAATCATTGTCCTTCCAATAATTACGGTTGCAATGATTAGAAAAAATATAATTATTATACTTGTTATTTTTGTAGACGTTTTCATAGCTTAATTCTTTCCATACTCAGCCCAGGAGCCATCGTATATTGTGGGCATATATTTAACATTTATTAGAGAATAAGCTAGTGCCAATACACTTGCTGTTACACCTGATCCACATGAAAATACTATATTTTTCTTATTGTCAAATTTAAACGACTCAAATTTTTCTCGTAATTTATCTTTATTTATAAAAGTATGATCATCATTTATTAATTCAGAAAAAGGAAGACAATAAGAATTTTTTATTGAGCCACTTCTTAAACCTTTTCTTGGTTCAGCAACCTTACCTGTAAATCTTTCTATACTTCTTGCATCTACAACATAAAATTCCTTTGTATCAATATTGTGGTCTATTTGTTTTTTATTTTTAACAAGATTTTTATTTTCTTTGCAAGAATATTTAGAAGATTTAGTAATTACTTTTTCACTAGTTGTAGCTTTATTTTCTTTTTTCCATTTTTTTAATCCACCGTTCAATATATGAACTAGTTTAGGATCATGACCGTAGTAAATTAAATTGTACCAACATCTGCAAGAACTAATAACATCAGAATAATCGTAAATTACTATATGATCACTATTTTCTATTCCCATATCACTCATTATTTGTTCCCATGATTTAGAATCAGTCAGCATGTGTGGTAAATCAGTATCTAATTTTGAATTTTTATCTAAATCAAAAAAAATTGCATTTGGGATGTGTTCTTTACAATACTCCTCGAAACCATCTCTTTGAGTTTGAGGCATATGCCATGAACAATCAATTATTTTTACTTTATCAATATTATTTTCTAACCAGTCAGTATCAACTAAAGACATTTTATCTTTTTTCTAAATATCGTTGATGATATTCTTCAGCTGGACAATAATTTTTAACCAAAGAGGTTTTTGTTACAACTTTTCCTGATAATTTCAGGTTTTCTTTTTCTATCATTTTTTCTGCAATACTTTTTTGATGATCATTTAAATAAAAAATCTCACTTCTATATTGTGTTCCAAAATCTGGTCCTTGGGAATTTAGAGTTGTTGGGTCATGAATTTCAAAAAAATATTCAAGAATTTTCTCATAAGATATTACTTTAGGATCAAAATCTAACTTAACTACTTCTGCATGATTTGTTGTACCTGTGCAAACTTCTTTGTAATTAGTTTCAACATTATTACCTCCACAATAACCCACTTCTGTTTTTATAATTCCACTTAGTTTACTAAATTTAATTTCTGGACCCCAAAAACATCCTAATCCTAAAATTGCTATTTCCATTGATAAATACCTTAATTAATTTAAAGTTAATCACATGTTATCAAAAAATCAATTAGGCTTTTTTTACATGTTTATATCTGTATGTGCTTTTTCACTTATGGATGTGATTGTTAAATGGTCTGATGATTATCCAGTTGGACAGGTATTATTTTTTAGGGGATTTTGTGGAATAATTCCGATTTTATTTCTAATTCCTAATGACAGATATAAAGATTTTTATAAGACAACCAGACCATTTCTTCATTTAAAAAGATGTTTAGCAGGATTAATCGCACTTGTTTCTATATTTGTGGCATTAAGAAATTTGCCTTTAGCAACTGTTGTAAGTATTTCTTTTGCAGCACCAATATTTATTACAATATTTTCAATTTTTTTATTAAAAGAAAAAGTTGGTATTTACCGATGGTTGGCAGTCTTAGTTGGTTTCGTTGGTATAATTTTTATAACCGAACCAGGTTTTAGCTCTTTAAATTTATACTATATTTATCCATTAATCTTTTGTTTAGGATTATCATATGTTGCTATTGCTATAAGAAAATTATCTTCAACCGAGCCTGCCTGGTTGATAAGTTTTTTCTTTTCATTTTCGATAATGCTCCTAAGTTTTTTATCTTTTTATCAGGAATGGATTATGCCAAGTTTTCTTGATTTATTTTTGTTATCAATGGTTGGTATATTAGGTGGTACTGCAAATTTATGGTTGTCACAATCTTATAAATATTCTGAAGTAAGTTTAGTTTCACCTTTGAAATATCTTGCACTAGTTTTTGCAATAATATTTGGATATTTTATTTGGAATGAAATACCAACTTTCAAAACTTTATTAGGAGCATCATTAGTTATATTTTCATCTATTGTTATATTTAGAAGAGAAATATATTTGAAAAAAAAGTTATCTGTTTCACCACATGAGTAAAACACCACCATATTGGAATAAAGCAAAAAAGTATTTATCTAAAAAAGATAAGATCATGTCATCATTAATAAAAAAATACAAGTCATCTTCAGAGACAGTTTTAACTACCAGAAAGGACGTTTTCTTCTCACTTTGTAAAAGTATAATTGGTCAACAAATTAGTGTTGCTGCTGCTAACTCAGTTTTTTTTAAATTCAAGAAAAAATGTAAAAATAAAATAAATGCAAAAAATGTTAATAAATTATCCTACCTTCAGTTAAAGAGCTGTGGTTTAAGTAGACAAAAAGTAAAAGGAATTAAAAGTCTAGCCACACAAGTTTTAAATAAAACATTTAATTCAAAACTTATTGCAGAAATGTCTGACGAAGAGGCTATTGTTTATTTATCAAAACTTCGTCAAATTGGAAGATGGTCTGCAGAAATGATTTTATTATTCACTTACAATCGTCCTAATATATGGCCTATACAGGATATAGGACTTTTAAGAGCTATCTCAAAAAATTATAACAAAAAATATTTACCACCAGAAAGTTACGTTAATTTACTAAATAAAAGGTTTTCACCATATTGCTCAGTTGCTACTTGGTATTTATGGAGAAGTATTGATCCTGAACCAATACAATATTAAATACCCTCAATTATTTGATGATTTCTAATAACGCTATTGCTTAAAATTGCATGTGCAGCCTTATATTCGTTTGAATAAAAAAAATTCTTAGCAGCATCAAATGACTCAAATTCAATCACAACTGTTCTAATAAATTCTTTACCTTCAGTTGTAATTTTATTTCCCCCTCTAATTAAAAAATTTCCCTTATATTTATCAACAGCATTTTTTGCTTTTACTGCATAATTTTTTAAAACTTCTTGATCTTCTATATTTTCATATACACAAACAATATAACCTTTCATTTTTTCTCCTGATTTAATCTATCCAATATTTATATTTCTCTATATTATTCTTTATATAAGCGGGCAGCTTTTCAATTTCATAGTTATTAAGCACCACTCCATTTCCAACTTTATTAACTTTTTTATCAACTCTTAAATCATAAATAGCTTGCTTCTTTTTCATTAGCTCATTTATTTGATCAATTGTGAGAGATTTTTCATCAAATTCCCTATGATGTAGATATGATTTTAATTTATGTTCAATTAGTTCAGGGCTTTTTATATTTGAAAAATGCCACCCACCATCCTCTATTATTTTAATATTAGTATATTTTTTTTCAGAAAAAAAAGTGTCAATTCTGTAAAAAGGATATTTTCTATCCTTAACATTTCTTAACCATTGAGGGGAATTTAATAGACTCATTTTTACACCTTTTGTACCTGTCCATTTAAAACTAGGAAGAGTTAAATTAAATTTATAATAAAACATATCTTGTTTAAAAATTAGAATTTCATTTTTAATTTTTTTTAAATCAATGAAGTCTAATTTTGGAATTTCATCAACATCTGACACTAAAATTAAATCATTTTCATGAGCATTTATTAATCCTTTTGATATAAAATTTCTTTGTGAATTCTCTCTATAAAGAGCATTCATTATATATTTGTAATCTTTAGTTGTTTTGTCATCTTGATTATTTATGGATACAACTTCATTAGGAATTTTATCATAAATTAAATATATTATTTTTTCTTTAAATTTTTGAAATTTCGTTTCATCAAATAATAATTTTCTAACTTCTCCCTTGTGATTATAAGTACTTTCAACAATTACAAAAAAATCTACATAATTATTAAGTACATTCAATCTAAGATCTAGTATCTGCTCTTCATCAAAATACATAAAGCAGTCAAAAACTTTCATAATTTTTAATCTTTCTTAATTTTATATATATGATAAGAAATTTTATGGCAGATAAATTAATTATCACTTTTGATGAATATACTAAAATTGTTGAAAAATTAGCAATACAAATTCATAAAAATTTTAATCCAACAGTTTTAGTTGGAATTATGAGAGGTGCAGCTCCTATATTGGACATTCTTTCTAGAATTTTAAAACTTCCAATTGCTTATATTGTAATTCAAAGCTACTCAGGTGATGGTATGGAAGATAAGCAAGGAGAATTAATGTTTGCTAGAGAAATAAGTTCTTTGGCAAATAATAAAGATTTTAGCAAGGTGCTGTTAATCGATGATCTTTCGGATACTGGTCTTACACTAAATAAAAGTATCGAATGGCTTAAAAATTATCCTCAAACTAAAAATTTCATTCAGGAAGTTAAAACAGCTTGTCTTTGGAAAAAAAAATCTTCGATCTTTGAACCTGATTTTTGTTCAGTAAGATTAGACTCTGATCCATGGATTGTTCAACCAACTGAACACTATGAGGAACTATCAATTGAAGACTTAATAAAAAGAAATTAGTTAACAGGGCTAGAAATCTAGCCCTGTTAAATACTATTTAGCTAACCGCAAAACTTACAACACTTAATATCGCAATAACCCATATTGCTGGAGAAGTGCTTGAAAACTTTCCAGTAAATATTTTAATTAATGCATAAGAGACAAATGCTAAAGCAATTCCATTGCTTATACTATATGTTAAAGGCATTGCTATCATTGCTAAAATTGCAGGGGCAGATTCCGCAATATCATTCCATTCAATATCTGTTATATTTCTCACAAATAAAACAGAGACGAAAAGTAAAGCTGCACCATCAATTTGTTTCGGTAAACTAGTTGCTAGTGGAGCAAAAAATATACAAGCTAAAAATAAAACACCTATGACAAGCGAAGTCATACCTGTTTTACCACCTGCTTTTACTCCAGCGCCAGATTCAACATAACTTGTAACCGTAGTTGTTCCCATCATCGCACCGGCAACTGTTCCAACACTGTCAGATAACATGGCTTTATTTATATCTTCAACTTTTCCATCTTTTCCAACTTTACCTGCAACGTTTGCAACTGAGGTTAAAGTTCCTGCAGTATCAAAAAAGTCTATAAACAACAAAGTAAATATTACTGTAGACATCCCAGCAGTTAATGCAGCAGACAAATCAAACTCAAAAAGATAAGTCATTGGAGGTGGCGAACTTGCTAAACCATTAAATTTGGCAAGACCAGCGGCCCAAGCAATAATACTAAATACCAAAATACCAATTATGATATTTCCTCTTATATTCATTTTTTCCATCACAATTATTGCAATGAATGTTGCACAACCTAATAAAACCAGTGGATTACTTAAATCACCAAGTCTTACAAGAGTTACTGGATCATCAACTACCACTTCCATAATTTGTAATCCAATGATAGCAAGAAATAAACCTATTCCAGCACCAATACCTAGTTTTAAACTTTTAGGTATTGAGTTAATTAACCAAGCTCTAATAGGTGTAAGAGATATTATTAAGAACAATACCCCTGCAACTAATACTGCTCCCAAAGCCTCTTGAGGTGAGTAACCCATTCCAGCACAAACTCCAAAAGCAACGAAAGCATTAATACCCATGCCCGGTGCAAGGCCTATTGGCCAAGTTTTTCCATAAAAGGCCATTATGAAACAGGCTAAAGCTGTTGCTAATATAGTTGCCGTATAAACTGCGCCGAAATCAAAGAAACCTTTTTCGGGGCCGGCGAATTCTCCCGATAAGATAAACGGATTTAAAAACATGATATAAGCCATAGTCAAAAACGTTGTTGTTCCTGCTATTACTTCTGTTTTAAAATCAGTTTTGTGTTTTTTATAATTAAAATAATTATCAAGCATTTGTCCTCCTAATAATGGAGGATTATTCGATTCTATCATAAAATACTCTCTTTAAGTCTAGTTTATTCACAATATTCAACTTAGAAGTTTATATTTATGCCATAATTGTCCTGTTAGAATGGTCTAATGAAAAGCTTAATAACTATTATTATTTTAATAATTTTTTCCTCATTTTTGGTAGGCTGTCAAGCTGTCAAAGACAAAACAGACGATATTGTTGAAAAAGAAAATGAAAAATTAAGCAAATTTTTGGGGAAATCTTCTGGTGAACTACAAATGGAACTTGGAAAGCCTGATGAAGATTTTAAAAACGCAAAGGGAAATTTTGAACTAGTTTATAATAGTAAGAAGTATCTTGTCCCCTGTGAAAGAAGATTTGAAATAAATTCTAAAAATATTGTAATTGGTTTTGTTTCTAATGGATGTTTTTAGCGATACTTGCGAGGAAAATATCCCCGCAAGCAAGGTTAAACTTATCTAATTTCAATAAGTTTTTTCTTTTTATGTTCTGGAATTATTCTTTCACATGATATTGTTAAAAGCCCATCTTTAAGTTCAGCACCATTTACTTTTACATCATCAGCAATAGTGAATGATCTTGCAAATTGTCTTTGAGAAATACCTTTATGAATAATTTCTCCATTAACATCACTGTCCTCAGACTTATTAACTTGTTTTGTTCTAACCGTTAATAAGTTGTCCTCGAATTCAACCTCAACATCTTTTTTGCTAAAGCCAGCTAATGCTACTTCAATTGCATAGTTGTCTTTGCCTGTCTTTCTGATGTTGTATGGTGGATAATTTGACTGCATCGTCAAATTCCCGTTTCCCAACATATTTTCAAATTGGTCAAACATATCATCAAAACCAATTGAAAAAGGTCTAAGTGAGTTAAATATAGATAAATCCTTACTCGTCATAATATCCTCCTTTGTTAAGCAAGTTTATTTATTAAGCCCCATTAGGCGACTTACTAGGTATATGGGAATTAATTAGTTTTTTTCAAGGTTGAAAATGTACTAAATTTTTTTAGAAATTTTTAATGCAAATGCATAGTCAATAGCAATATCTTCTATTGCGCCATCTCTTCCAGATTTTCCACCATGACCAGCATTCATTTCTGTTTTTAAAAGAAGTAAATTATTATCAGTTTTGTAATCCCTAAGTTTTGCAGTAAATTTTGCTGGCTCATCAAATAAAACTCTATTGTCACTTAAACTGGTTGTAATCAAGATATGTGGATAATCCATTTTCTTAATATTATTATAAGGAGCATATGAAAAAATGTAATCAAAGTGTTCTTTGTTCTCTTTTGCATTTCCAAATTCGTCAAATTCTCCCACGGTCAAAGGTAAAGAGTGATCAAGATTTGTTGTTAAAGAATCTACAAAAGGAACAGCCATAATAATTCCTAAAAATAATTCAGGAGATTGATTGACTACAGCACCCATTAACAATCCTCCAGCTGATCCACCCATTCCAATAATATTTCCTTTTGACGTATAATCCTTTTCGATCAAGTACTTTGCTGCGTAAATATAATCTTCAAAAGTATTTTTTTTATTTGTTAATTTTCCCTCTTTCCACCATTTCATACCTTTTTCCATACCACCTCTGATATGAGCTGTAGCCCAAATTATATCTCTATTTATAAGACTTAATCTTGTGGAAGAAAAACTTGGGGACATCGAATTTCCATAAGATCCATATCCATATAATAAAACATTTGCAGACCCATCAATTTTTGTGTTTTTGTGTCTTGTGATTGTTAATGGGACCATTCTTCCATCATGAGATTTAAACTCAACTCTCTCAACAATATAGTCATCTTTATTATGACCAGAAGGAATTTCTTGCTCTTTTACAAGTTCTTTAGACTTAGTTGCTAAATTATACTTATATACTCTAGAAGGAGTTTTGGGTGATGAATATCCTAAATAGACCTCATCTGTATTTCTATCTTTTTGAATTAAGGTAAGTCCTGGGACATAAACACTCTCATCAGAAAAATTTAATTCTTCCTCTAAATTCGTAGAAATATTTTTAACAAACAGTTTATCTAAAGCTCCTGATGTTTCGCTACGAATTATCCAATTTTGAAGAAATGTTAATCCACCAACCAAAACCTCATCTTTAGCTAATATAAATGGTTTCCAATCCTGTGTTTCCAAATTTTCACAAATATCTATTTTAAAATCTTCAGCATTTTTGTTTGTATGATTGTAAAATTTACTATCCCATGAGCTGATAGAATAAAGAACACCTCTTTCCCTTTTGATAATGAGTTTTGGCGATGGATTTTCTTCATTTGACTCAAAATAATATTGTTCTGAGGTATTATGGTCAGAAGTATTTATAAAATAATACTTTTCATCTGAGCTTATTCCTATCCCAACTGTAAAAGCCTCACTTTTTTCCTCAAAGATTAATTCATCTTCATCATTAAAATTTCCTATTTTGTGTCTGTAAATTTTTCTTGCTCTATGATTTTCATCAAGTTTTGAATAAAATATATATTTATCATCTAAACTAAAGGTAATCCCACCTGATGTTTCTGTAATTTCTTTTGAAATAATTTTTTTTGATTTTATATCTCTTATATAAATCGTATAATATTCAGAACCTTTAATATCTAAAGAGTATCCTAGATATTTATCATTATTACTTACCTCTAAATCTCCTACACCAAAATACTCTGTTTGTAGTTTTTCTTTTTCTTTATCACCATTCCATATTTCCTCTATTTCTTCCGAGCCAATTTTTTTTCTCAGTTTTATAGAATAATTTCCTTTAGTTGTTGTTTTTGTCCAGTATTCATATGTGTGATCTTTGTAAGGTAAAGATTCATCATCTAATTTTATTCTACCTTTAATTTCATCAAATAATTTTTTTTGAATATTTTTTGTATTCTTTAAATGAAAGTCTGCATAAGTATTCTCTTCTTGTAGGTACTTCTTAACTTCAGGATCAAGTTTAGATTTATCTTTTAGAACTTCCAAAATATTCTTTTGATGAATCCAGCTATAATTATCTTCCCATTCAATATTGTGACAAGATTTTATCTCTAGTTTTTTTTTAAGTTGTGGTACTTTCATTTTAATAGGAAATATATGAATATTATAATTTATACACTCATAATTTTAATTATCTTATATTTTTTATTAAGGTGGTGGTCCAGCATTTCTCCAAAAAAAATGTCAAAAAGTGTTAGACTAATTACAATATTTTTATTAGCAATTCTTGCAATTTTGTTCGCTGTGGGCGGAAAATTTTTATTAACATTACCACTGACTTTAGCAAGTTTAGCATTAGTTAAATTGAAAGGCTTATCTTTAATTCAGTTGATTTCATTATATAGGCTTATTCAGACACTTAGAAATAGTGGTAGATTTTCATTTAATACTTCACAAAATAATAATTCAGGCAATTTATCTGTTTCTGAAGCATATAAAATTTTAAATTTAGATATTAACAAAAAACCAACCAAAGAATTAGTTAATAAAGCATATCAAAAAATTCAAAAAAAAATACATCCAGATGTGTCTCCAGAAACGACAAGATTGTCAGCTATTGTTAATGAGGCAAAAGATATAGTTATAAAAGATATTTCTTAATTAATTAATGAAACAAACTTATCGAAAATTTTTTCTGGATTAATTTTATCTTTTCCAAGAGTGTCATGAGTAACAGTAGTTTCACCATCTGGTATTATTGGATACATATTTGAACTATAAGATCCATAAATTAAAGGTGTATCTGCCATTAAAGTAATTGTTTTTACACCTAGTGCCGAGGATAGATGTGCAAATCCAGTATCATTGCATATAGAAATATTACAATTTTTTATTATTGGTAAAATTTCTGCAATAGTTAAATCATCTAAAGGAAAACATTTTTCTTTAAATTTTGAATTATATATTTCACTTAAAATTTTTTGTTCTCCTTCATTTTTGCCTGTTGCTAAAAAAAATTTACATTTATTTTTTTTCTCGATTTTTTCCATAACTTTAAGAAATGTACTAGAGGGAATTCTTTTTGTAGGACCAGAGCCACCTATACCTAGTAAAATATTTATATCATCTTTACTAATTTTATATTTAATCATTGACTGATAAATTAAATTATTTTCTAGTCGAATTTCAGGATTGTCATTAGTTTCCATATCTAATTTGTCTTTAATTAATTTTTTAGCTGGTTTAGTGATATGTTGTTTTTGTTTTTTAAATAAAGGGTATTGATTTATATCTTTAATACCAGCCAACCTTGCGATTAAATTAAATCTTAGAGAGGAATTAAATATAAATACTTTTTCAAAATTATATTTTTTGATATCGCTTACTATCTTGAAGAAACCTAATATTCCATCATGTCTTTCATTTTTTTTGTTATCTCTTTTCAGGTAAATAATATTATCAATATAATTTGTATAATTTAAAATTTCGTTTGCCTTAGAGTTCTCTTTTACCAATAAACTTACAGGTGAATTGAATTTTTTTGATATAGCCTTTATAAAAGGAAGAAAAATTACAGTATCACCAATACCCATTCTATTTTGAATAGCTAATATTTTCATAGTTAATTTATAAACTTTACTAATTTATATTTTTATATAAATTTTTATTATGAGTAAAATTAAAGGCATTTATGCGGCTTCAATGTCTGTTTTAAATGACGATTTAACACTGAATATTAAAAAAACCATTCAACATGCTGAAATGGTTATTGAAAATGGTTGTCATGGAGCTGCTATATTTGGAAGTACAGGACAGGCGCAACTTGTATCAGTTTCTGAAAAAATTAATTTATTAAACCATTTAACGTCAAGCAAGTACAAAGAAAAGTATATCATCGGTACAGGATTAAATTCATTGGGTGAAACAATAAACCTAATGAGAGTCTCAAAATCTTTGGATTTTAATAAATTTTTAATTATGCCACCTGCTTATTACAAGTATGAAGACAAAGAAGTAATAGAATTTTATAGTAAATTAGTTCAGGCTATTCCAGATTGTGAAATAGTGCTTTATAATTTTGAAAAGTTGTGTGGATATAAATTTAGTATTAGTTGCGTAGAAGAACTTGTAAAAAAATACCCTAAAAATATTATTGGTGTTAAAGATAGTACTTATAATCTTTTTGAAAATTTAAAAATTAACAATTTTTCAGTCTTACCTGGTTCAGAGTCGAAATTATTTAAAGGTCTCCAATTAGGCTGTTCAGGTATAATTACTGCCACATGTAATGCTACGGCTAAATTAGCAAGAAAAGTTTATGATGATTTTAATAATGGAAATGAACAGACTGTAAATCAAAATCTTTGTGATGTAAGAGCTGAGTTTGAAAAATATAATTTAATTTCTGGTTTACATACTTTTTTTGGTAAAAATGATAAATGCTATAGAAATCTTTTACCCCCTCTAAGTATTTTGAATTCTAAAGATGAAAAAGATATAATTAATAATCTTGAGAAGTTGAATTTCTCATTAAACAACTCTATGGCTGCTTAATATGCAATTAGCTAGATTTTTAAATAATGTTTTTAAAAAAGATGGGTTTATATTAGTTGATGCTAAATCTAAAAGTTACATTATAGGAAACCCAAAAAGTGAAAACCCAATTAAAGTTAAAATATTAAATAAAAATCTTCACTATAAATTATTATTTCATCCTGATTTGTATTTTGGTGAAGGTTACACTAATGGAGAAATTATTATAGAGAATGGAACATTAACTGATTTTTTAGACCTTTCCCTAATGAACTTTGGAAGGGGAGATTTAAATTTTTTTAGTTATTTAATTAATAGATTGAGAGGCTCATACAGATATTTAACTAATTTTAATTTCATAAAAAAATCTAAAATGAACGTTTCTCATCATTATGATATTTCTGATGACCTTTATGATTTGTTTTTAGATTCTAAAAGACAATATTCATGTGCTTACTTTAAGAATGAAGCAGACACTTTAGAAACAGCACAGAATAACAAAATTCAACATATAATTAAGAAACTAAATATAAAACCAAATCAGAAAGTCTTAGATATTGGATGTGGCTGGGGATCATTGGCAATTGATATAGCAAGAAGTGCAAATTGTGAAGTAACAGGAATTACTCTTTCAGAAAATCAATTTAATTACTGTAAAAATAGAGCTAAAGAACTGAATTTGGAAAATCAATTAAATTTTAGGTTAATGGATTACAGAGAATTAAATGAAAAATTTGATAGAATAGTAAGTGTTGGAATGTTTGAGCATGTAGGGAGAAAATTCTATAATAAATTTTTTTTACAAGTTGAAAAACTCTTAAAAGATGACGGAGTATCCTTAATTCATACGATAGGGTCAGTAAATCCACCAAGAGATCCACATCCATGGATTACCAAGTACATTTTTCCTGGCGGATATACTCCAAGCTTGAGTGAGGTAACAACACCAATTGAAAAAGCAGGCTTAATCGTTGCAGATATTGAGGTTTTAAGACTTCATTACTCACATACACTAAGACATTGGAAAGAAAATTGTATTCGAAATAAAGATAAAATAATTGAAATGTTTGATGAAAGATTTTTTAGGATGTGGGAATTTTATCTTGCTGGTTGTGAGATGGCATTTAAATGGGGCGATCAAGTTGTATATCAATTTCAGTTAACAAAGAATTATTCATCTACACCTGTTACAAGAGACTATATTTATCAATAAATAATTGGTAGAAACTAACTCCCTTTAATGAAAAAAAAGAAAAAAAAATTAAAAAAAAGTATTTCTAAAAATCAAAGTAAAGCCAAAAAAAAAGCAAAAAAAACATCTAAAAAATCAAATAAACTTAATATAAAAAATAAATCTGTAACTAGAACTAAGAGTCGAAGTAAACAAAAAAAAAATAAATCAAAAAAACTAAAAAAATCAAAAAAGGTTTCAAAAAAATTAAAATCTACCTTACCAAAGAAACAAGATCTTATCTTAAAATTAGTTAACTTTCAAAATTCTCTTAGGCCTGAATTTAAGTTAAGTTTAAATTTTGGTTTTGAAAAATATATACAATCATTTTTTGATAAAATAGCTGACACAATTTCAAAATATAAAATTTTAAAAAAAGATGAAGCAAGAAGGTTAAAATTAGAAAAACAAGAAAAAGAAAGGTTAGAAAAAATTAAAATTGCAAAAGAAAAACAAAAAGAGGTCGAATTAAAAGTTAAATTAAAAGAACAAGCTTTAAAAGATGAAATTAGATTAGAAAAACAAAGAACAAAAGAAATAAAACTATTCTTAAGAAAAGAACAAGCTCTTTTAAGAATTGAGCAAGCAGAAAAACAAAAGCAATTTTTGCAACAATTAAAACTAGATAAGCAAATTGAAAAATTCAGAGTTAGAGAGGTTAAAGAATTAGAAAAACTAGAAAAAATTTCCTTAAGAGAAAAAAGAGAGGATTATGCTGGTTTACAACAAAGAATAGAAAAACTAAAAGAAAAATATAGAATTATTAGAGATCAAAAAATTAGAGAAAGAGTAGAGGCCCTAGGAGTAAAAATTCAAGGAGATGAAGATAGAGAAACACTTTTACAAAAAGAAAAAGAATACACTTTAGCTAGACAAAAAATTGAGTTTGCTCTCGAAAGTTTTTACAGAAGTGCTAGTAGTTTAGTATTTCAATTAAACAAAAGACATATAACAAGGCATATGTCTATCTTTAGATGCATAGACAGAAGGTTTGAAACAGGAGAAGTATTTATTAAATGGGATGAAGCCTCAGATGATGAATGGCTTTTATTAATTTATATTAAAAACAATTCACCAGATGAAGGAATAGTTATTGAAGATAAAACCAATCCAGAAAAAAATATTTCTCATGAATTTAAAAATAATGAAATATTTAAGGCTTCAGATACTATGGTTGACGCACTTACTCAACTAATTGCAAGAAAAAGAGCCAAAAATATCAATTAAATTATCTTAAATAATTAAGTATCATTTAAGATGTTATTTTCATCTGCATTAATGATCATTTTGTATTTAATATTTAGATATGTTCTTGCATGGATAAGATATTTTAACAGTCTTGACTCTAGGTTAGGTCAGTCTACCTGGCGATGGAGTTATGATTATCCAGTTATAGGTGAAAGAGACATCTCAGATCTAGATGATAAAACCTTTGTTAGATTGAGGAGAAAAAGAAATAGAGTTATAACTCTAATGTACTCAATCTTACTAATAATGTTTTTGTTATCTATGTCTTTACTAAGTGAATTTTTAATATTTTTCTTAACTTAGTTTTTAAGTTGTTTTTTATTTTTTAAATATAAAAAAAAGGCAATCATTTCATACCCATATTTAAAGATTGTAAAAATTATTGGTAATTTAAAAAATTTATATAAAAATTTATATTTTGGAATTTTTTTCCAAACATAAAGAAATGCCTCTGCGCCCTGAATAATTTTACCATTTTCCTTAACATGCAGTCTTCTTAATAATTCTTTACCATTTCTAGATGTATCTTTTTCAGCATCTGAATTATTAGTTATATCTATCCAGTCAATATCTTTGATATTTTCTTTTTTATATAAGTTAATTTCCGATCTACAGATCTTACAAGAATTATTAAAATATACTCTCATTTAACAATAATTAACTTTTAGTAAGAAATTGTACATGCGTAAAATGATCAGTTGAAAATTATCAACAAACCACTATTTAGAGTATATGAGTAATTTCTTTAATAAATCCGATTTAACAAGACAAGATACAGATAAAATAGTATCTGAAACTCTAAAAAATTGTGATGATGGTGAATTGTATTTAGAGGAATCTAAATCGGAGTCAATTCTACTTGATGATAACAAAATTAAGAGTTCAAATTATAGTTCTGATTTAGGATTTGGATTTAGAGCTATTTCGGATGAAGTTGTTGCTTATTCATATTCAAATGAAATATCAAGAGACTCATTAAAAAGCTCATCAGAAAATATCAAGTCGACTCTGAAATCAATTAAAGGTACTTACAATCATGAAATACCAAAAACAAACAAGAAGTTGTATGAGCATATTAATCCAATTGAACAAAAAACTTTGAAGTCAAAATTAGAGGTTTTAAATAAAGTAAATGATTTTTTAAGAAAAAAAGATGGGTCAGTAAAACAAGTTACAGCTAGTTTTGCTGGTGAGCAAAAATCGATAGAAATTATTAGATCGGGTGGAGAAGTGATTACTGATGTGCGTCCATTAATTAGATTTAATGTATCTGTAATGTTAGAAAAAAATGGTAGAAAAGAAACAGGTGTTTATGGTATTGGCGGTAGACAATCATATGATGATTATTTAAAAAATGATAATTGGAAAAATGTTTGTGAGGAAGCTTTAAGAATCGCGTCAGTAAATTTAGAAAGTAAACCCGCACCTGCCGGGGAAATGAAAGTAGTCTTGGGACCTGGTTGGCCAGCAATACTAATTCATGAGGCAATCGGCCATGGTCTCGAAGGAGATTTTAATAGAAAAAAAACTTCAGCATTTCATAATCTTATGGGCCAAAAAGTTGCTAGTGAAGGAGTAACAATTGTAGATGATGGAACAATAGATAATAGAAGAGGAAGTTTAACTATTGACGATGAAGGAACCCCAACCGAAAGAACAGTTTTAATTGAAAACGGTATTCTTAAAGGTTTTATGCAAGACAGACATAATGCGCGATTAATGAATACAAAATCAACTGGTTCTGGAAGAAGAGAAAATTATAGACATATTGTTTTACCAAGAATGAGAAACACGATGATGTTAAGTGGCAATCAAACTCAAGATGAAATGATTAAGTCTGTTGATAAAGGAATTTTTGCAGTAAGTTTTGGAGGAGGGCAGGTAGATATTACATCTGGAAAATTTGTATTTAATTGTACAGAAGCCTACGAAATAAATAATGGTAAAATTGGTTCTCCAATTAAGGGAGCAACTCTAATTGGTGATGGACCATCAATACTTAGAGAAGTTTCAATGGTAGGAAATGATATGATGATGGATCCTGGTATAGGAACTTGTGGAAAAGCTGGGCAAGGAGTTCCAGTAGGAGTAGCTCAACCTTCAATTTTAATCGATAAAATGACAGTTGGTGGAACAAAACTTTGAAGTATTATGGTTAAGGATCAAGAATTTCTAAAATCAAAAGCTTCATACTGTTTAGATTTAGCAAAAAAAATGGGAGCAACTGATGCAAGTGTAACAGTTGGTCACTCAATTTCAGAAACAGTTAACTTTAGAAATAAATCCTTAGAAGCCTCAGATAGATCAGATGGATTGGCATTAAGTATAGAGACTTATTTAGGTAAAAGAAGATCTTCAATTTCTTCATCAAATTTACTAGATGAAAACATAAAAACTTTAATGGAAAAGTGCTTTGAAACTACAAAAATTACACCAGAGGATGAATTTAATTCTTTACCTGATAAAAATTTATTAGCTAAACAAATTAGCAACCTTAATTTATATGATGAGACAAGATTCGAAAACGATAAAAAAATAAAATATTTAAAAGATTTAGAGGAATCTGCCTCATCAGATAATCAAATTATAAATACAGAATCCAGTTTTACTGAAAATAAATCTAATTTTATTCTAGCTAATAGTGAGGGTTTTTGTGACGGTTATAAAACTTCTTCTTTTACCGCATCTTGTGTAACAGTTGCAAAAGATGAAAATAGCATGGAAAGAGACTATGAATTCTCGAGTAGACGTCATTTATCTGATATTAAGCAAGCAACAGATCTTGGCAATAAAGCAGCCAATGCTACTATCAGAAAACTTAATCCTAACAAAATTGGAAGTGAGAAGATAAGCATAATTTTTGATAAAAGAATTTCAAAAGGAATGTTAAGTGCTTTTGCAAGCGCAATATCTGCATCCGCAATTGCAAGAGGTACTTCATTTTTAAAAGATAAAATTGATCAACAGGTTTTTGCAAATTCAATAAATGTAATAGATAAACCAGACATAATTAAAGGAATGGGTTCTCAAAATTTTGATTCAGAGGGAGTAAACTCAAATACATTAAAACTTATAGAGGATGGAATACTTAAAAATTATTTTGTGGATACATACAATGGAAAAAAATTGAATTTAAAATCAAATGGAAGAAGTGGCGGAACAACCAATTTATATTTTGAAAATGGAAATATAAGCTACGAAGATCTTGTGAAAAAAAATTCAAGAAGCCTTTATATTACCGAAACTATTGGCCATGGATCGAATATAGTAACAGGAGATTATTCGGTAGGTGCCACTGGTTTTTTAGTTGAAGACGGAGAATTTAAATACCCTGTAAATGAAATAACAATTGCAGGTAATTTTAAGGATATGTTTAAAAATATAATTTTAGCTAATGATTTAGAATTTGAATATTCAGTCAATTCACCTACTATGATGATAGAAGGAATGACTGTTGCAGGAAAATGAACAGTTATTGTGTCATTGGCTCTGGAATTTCTGGAGCTACAATAGCCAATTTATTAAGTAAAAAAAATTCTGTACATATATATGATAAAGCTCGAGGTCCAGGTGGAAGGTGTTCTTTTAAAAGATTAAATAAGTTAAAAGGATTTGATCACGGGGCTCAATATATTTCTCCAAAATCAATTCGATTTAAAAAATTTATTGAAAATTTACTTAAAAAAAAAATTCTAAAAAAATGGAGTGGCAAACATATTTTTTTAAACAAAATAAAAAAAGAAAATAAAAATCATGTTAAAATAATTGGTTGTAAAGGTAACAATGATATTAGTAAATATTTAATAAAAAATATAAAATGTAATTTTCAAAGTGAATTAGAGAAGATTAAATTTATAAATAATAAGTGGAAATTAGATTTTAAGAACAACCAAATAAAATATTATGATAAATTAATATTAACTTGTCCATTCCCACAGTTAAAAAAATTATTAAAAAATTTAATAGAAGATCCATTCATCAAACAAGAAATTAAAATGGATGCAAATATTACAGTCATGATTGAAATTAAAAAAACAAATAAAAACATATCGAGTTATTTTTTTGATGACAAAATTTTAGGATGGGCCGCTAAAGAAAATAGTAAAAAAAGATTTAAAAATAATAATGATTTATGGACTTTACAAAGCACAAACTTTTGGGCAAACAAAAAAATAAATAAAAATAGAGAAAATAAAGAAAAAAACTCAAAGATTTTGATTGATCGATTTTTTAAACTTACTGGAATTAAAAAAGCAAAAATAATCACTTCATTAAATCATGGTTGGAAATATTCCTCAAATTCTAGGCCCTTTAAAATCAAAAGTTATTGGAATACTAAATTAAATTTAGGTGTGTGTGCAGACTGGTTTGTAGGTCCTAGAGTAGAGGCCGGATGGATAAGTGCAAATGATCTTTATAAAAAAATAAATAAATAATTTTATTCAAGATTTTTTAAACGATATTCCCAATTTCCCATTCTCTTATATGTAACTTTGACAATAACTGAAGTTCGTTTATCAAGCCAAATATCAAAATTTAATTTTTTATCTTCAGGAAGAGACATATCTTTAGATGTTAGTTTGAAATGATCTGTTTCGTATTGTTTGTTATTAATTGAAATATTTTCCTTACCAATAAAAGTAACTATTTGTTCTTTTATACTTCCAGAAATAGGACTTATTTGGCTTTCTGCTTGTAAAATTCTATGACTCCACCAATTTCCAATAATATTTTTTAGAGAAGCTTCACCTGAGTATGAAGACCCTTTGATGTCAAATTTCTTATTATTTTTATCTAGTTTCAAGTTTACAAATTTTTCTTTTTTATTTTGAAGTGTCTTTGATTGAAAAGATATTAAATTATCTTTTAAATAAATTTCTTCTCCATATCCCTCTACTTTAAAAATTGTTGCAGATAGAAGTTTTACCTCAAATTTATATTGATTTTTTACTATCGTTTTTTCACCATCTCTTTTAAAAAAATAATTGTTATACCCAATTACTTCATCATTTCTCAAAATCTCCATTTCTATTTTGTCAAATTTGTTATAATGACCAATATGAGCTAAAGAAATTGATGAGAAAAATATTAAAAGTAAAATAATTGCAATCTTTTTCATTTGCTGGTTACAATATTAGAATTTTTCATTAATAGATATAGCTTATTATAATTATGTTTTTAAAAATAAAAAAAATTCCAAAAGTAAAATGGAGCTCAGAAAAACCATTTAATTTTAAACCAAAGTTTTCTACATTTTTTTTCTTATGTTTTGGTTTATCTTTATTTGGATTAGGTGAAGGATTGTTAATTGTTTCATTCACAGGAGCCTCTCCTTGGAGTGTTTTAGCGCAAGGTATTTCTTTAAATGTTAATTTAAGTATTGGAACTATCACATTATTAATAAGTGTTGCAGTTTTAATTTTATGGATACCTCTAGGTCAAAAACCAGGGATGGGTACAATATTTAATGCTCTGATTATTGCAATTATGATTGATCTTTGTATCAAATATGTTCCAACACCATCAAATTATATTTATCAATTATTATTAGCTGGCATTTCTGTTATGATGGTTGGAATAGGTGGGGGTATTTACTTAGTATCAAATTTAGGAGCCGGTCCTAGAGATGGACTAATGATAGGATTACAAAAATTAACTAATTTTCCTATAGCTGTTGTAAGAGCAACATTAGAAATTTCAGTTGTTAGTGTTGGATGGTATTTGGGAGGAACAGTAGGGATTGGAACTTTACTATTTGCATTCGGCATAGGTCCTTGTGTTGCTTTAGGACTTTATTTAGTTGATAAAACTTTTGATTAAGCTGCAGCTGTAGCTTTTTCGCTTTTTTTTCTTTCGTGTGGATCAAGAATTGCTTTTCTCAATCTACATGAGTCTGGAGTTATTTCTAAAGCTTCATCAGTATTAAGCATACTTAATTGCTCAGCAATAGACATTGTTCTCACTGGTGTGAGTACAACATTCTCATCAGTACCTTGAGTTCGCATGTTTGTTAGCTTTTTGCCTTTCATTACATTAATAATCATGTCACCTGGTTTAGGTGAAAGACCAACTATCATTCCAGGATAAACAGCATCATTATGTGTTACAAACATTTCTCCTCTTGCCTGTAAATTAAAGATTGCGAATGCAACAGCTTTCCCTTTTTCCATTGAGATTAACGCACCATTTCTTCTACCTTCCATTTCTCCTTCAAAAGGACCATAGCTATGGAATATTCTGTTTATTACCCCATTTCCTTTTGTAAGCGTAAGAAATCTACTTGTGTACCCCATTAGGCCTCTAGTAGGTGCATGGAAAATTAATCTTTTTTTGTTAGTACCAGTATCTTTTAATTCAATTAGTTTCCCTTTTCTTCTATTCATTGAGTCAATTACTTTTGATGAATGTTCTTCATCAAGGTCCATAGTAATTTCTTCAATTGGTTCAAGTTTATTTCCACTTTCATCAGTTTTATATAAAACTTTTGGAGGACTAACTGTCATTTCAAAACCTTCTCTTCGCATTTGAGTTAAAAGAATTTCCAACATCAACTCACCTCTACCACTAACAACAAAAGAGTCTTTTCCATTGTTTTCTGAAAATGTAATTCCAACATTATTTTGAGCTTCTTGAACCAATCTATCTCTTATTTGGGTGCTGGTTAGTTTTTTACCTTCAGTTCCAGCTAAAGGTGAGGTGTTCACTGTAATTGTAATTGACATTGTAGGAGGATCTATTGGAGTAGCGGGGATAGGCTCATTTACCTCTAGGTCACATATTGTATCAGCAACGTTTGCTTTTTCTAATCCAGCAACAACCACAATATCTCCAGCCTCGCCAACATCTATTGGAACTTTTTTTGTTCCTTCATATCTAAATATTTTTGTTAATTTTCCTTCATCAACTTTTTCACCATTTAAATTGATTGCTTTTATAGATTGATTAGCTTTTGCAGTACCTTGTGTAATTCTTCCGACTAAACTTCTACCTAAAAAACTATCTGCATAAAGCAGTGTTGACAACATTGCAAAAGGTTTAGTTTTGTCAAGTTCAGCAGGCTTTACATGATCAACAATTAAATCTAATAAAGGATTTAAATTTTCTCTTGGACCATCAACTTCGTGATCTGCCCATCCTGACCTTCCACTTGCATACAGAACTGGAAAATCTAATTGTTCTTCATTTGCATCTAAGCTTACAAATAAATCAAAAGTTTCGTCTAAAACTTCATTAGCTCTTTGATCGGATTTATCTAATTTGTTTATTACAACAATTGGTTTTAATCCTTGTTTAAGTGCTTTAGATAATACAAATTTTGTTTGAGGCATAACGCCTTCCGCAGAGTCAATTAATAACAAAGCTCCATCTGCCATACTTAAAACTCTTTCAACCTCAGCAGCAAAATCCCTGTGACCAGGAGTGTCAATTATATTTATTCTTGAATTATTCCAATTTATTGAAGCAGGTTTTGCCAAAATTGTAATTCCTCTTTCTTTTTCTAGCTCACCCGTATCCATTAATCTCTCATCAACAACTTCATTCTCTCTAAATGAACCACTTTGTTTCATTAAATTATCAATTAGAGTGGTTTTGCCATGATCAACATGGGCTATGATAGTGATGTTTCTGATATTATTGCTCATAAATTCTGGCTCTTATACATATTTAAAAGGATATTAAAACTTAAAAAAACTCATAACTGGCTTGAATAATTTTCAAAATTCAGGATTAATTTGTCTTTTTTTGCTTATCTTTTTTAAGTTTTCTTTTTTCTTTAAAACTTAATTTAGGTTTTTTTTTAACACTAGAGTCTTTAAATGATTTACCGCTATATCTTTTTGACATAATTCTACTTTACATAAAAAAAAAGGCCATCCTGAGATGGCCCTTTAGAATTTATTTGAGAAAATGAGGGATTACATACCCATTCCACCCATACCTCCCATGCCGCCCATACCACCAGGCATACCACCTGGCATTCCGCCTGCAGCATCTTTTTCCTCTGGTTTATCAGCAATCATTGCCTCTGTAGTTACTAATAATCCTGCTATTGAAGCAGCATCTTGTAATGCAGTTCTTACAACTTTAACTGGGTCTATGATACCTTTTGCAAACATATCACAATACTCCTCGTTTTGAGCATCATAACCACTAGTTTTTTTCTTTTGCTCTAATAATTTACCAACAACAACTGAACCATCTACACCAGCATTTTTAGTAATTTGTCTAATAGGAGACTCTAATGCTTTTCTGACTAGATCAACACCTGCTTTTTGGTCATCACCTTTTGCTTTAACCTTATCAAGGTCTTGTGCAGCATAAAGAAGAGCACAACCACCACCAGTGACAATTCCTTCTTCAACAGCAGCTCTAGTTGCATTTAAAGCATCTTCAACTCTATCTTTTCTTTCTTTAACTTCAACTTCAGTTGCACCACCAACTTTTATAACAGCAACTCCACCAGCTAACTTAGCAAGTCTCTCCTGAAGTTTTTCTCTATCATAATCAGATGTGGTTTCATCAACCTGTTGTTTAATAGAAGCACATCTAGCTTCTATATCAGATTTTTTACCACTGCCATTTACAATAGTACTGTTATCTTTATCAACTTTAATTTTTTTACAAGATCCAAGATCATCAAGTTTAACATTTTCAAGTTTAATACCTAGGTCTTCAGATATAACCTGACCTCCTGTTAAAATAGCAATATCTTCAAGCATCGCTTTTCTTCTATCACCAAATCCTGGAGCTTTTACAGCTACCACTTTTAAACCACCTCTGAGTTTGTTAACAACCAAAGTAGCTAAAGCTTCACCTTCAACATCTTCTGAGATTATCATTAATGGTCTTCCAGCTTGTACAACAGCCTCCAAAAGAGGAACCATCGGCTGCAAATTTGTTAATTTTTTTTCGTGTAAAAGAATAAAAGGGTTTTCTAGTTCAGTAGTCATCTTATCACTATTTGTAATAAAGTATGGTGATAAATATCCTCTATCAAACTGCATACCTTCAACTACATCCAATTCGGTTTCGATACCTTTATTTTCTTCAACAGTGATAACTCCTTCATTTCCAACTTTTTGCATCGCTTTTGCAATCATTGTTCCAATTTCTTTGTCACCATTTGCAGAAATTGTTCCTACTTGAGCAATTTCATCACTGTCTTTTACTTTTTTTGCAGATGCAACTAGGCTCTCTTTTACTGTTTCTACAGCAGCATCGATACCTCTTTTTACATCCATAGGATTCATACCAGCTGTTACATATTTCACACCTTCTTTGACAATTGCTTGCGCTAGTATCGTTGCAGTAGTAGTTCCATCACCAGCTTCATCGTTAGTTTTGCTAGCAACTTCTTTAACCATTTGTGCACCCATATTTTCAAATTTATCTTCAAGGTCTATTTCTTTAGCTACAGACACACCATCTTTAGTAATTCTAGGTGCACCATAAGATTTATCCATTACAACATTTCTTCCTTTGGGTCCTAAAGTTACTTTAACTGTATCAGCCAAGATGTTTACACCTCTAATCATTGCTGCTCTTGCTTCAGCATCAAATTTAACAACTTTTGCCATTATATTTCTCCTTTAAATTAAATTACTTACTTGAAATACCCATAATGTCTGACTCTTTCATTATGCTGTATTCTTTGCCATTAATTTTGACTTCAGTTCCTGACCATTTGCCAAATAAAACTTTATCACCAACTTTAACATCCATTGGAATTATTTTGCCATCCTCTGTTTTTGCACCTCCACCTACAGCAACAACTTTACCTTCTTGTGGTTTTTCTTGAGCTGTGTCGGGTATAATTATGCCTCCAGCAGTTTTTTCACTACTGTCTAATACTTCGATTAAAACTCTATCGTGTAACGGTTTAAACTTCATAAAATCTCCTTTATAAATCTTTACAAATATGAGCCTCATATAGATATTTCATGGCCTATTTCAAGATCAGAAACCCTTTAAGATATGAATATTGCTAGTAAATTCTGGATTTTATGGTTTATACCTTAAAATATGACCAAAAATTTAGATTTAAATGGCCTAAAATCAATAGTCAGTAATTATGATCTTTTTTATATAGACCTATGGGGCGTTATTCATAATGGGATAAGTCTACACGAGCAAGCAATAATTGTTTTAGAGGAGCTTTCAAAACAAAAAAAGAAGTTCGTGCTTTTAACAAATGCACCTAGACCAAATGCTACTGTTAGAAATTTCTTAGAAAAGATGGGAATGGATAAAGCACTAAGAGAGCACGTGTTCACATCAGGTGAAGCAGCATTGAATTATTTGAAAAAATATTTTTTATCAAAAAAATTTTATCATATTGGTCCACCAAGAGATTTTGATTTATTTAACTTGTTTGAGCAGAATAAGTGTGATGACATTATTTATAGTGAATATTTGTTGTGTACAGGATTATTTGATGATCATGATAAAGATTTAACATATTATAAAAAAATACTTGAAAAACATATTAAAAAAAAAATGATCTGTACTAACCCAGATTTGATTGTAGACCGTGGAGATACTAGAGAATTATGCGCAGGTTCCGTTGCAATGGTTTTTGAAAAAATGGGTGGAGAAGTAGTGTATTTTGGAAAACCACATTCAGAGGTTTATAATCTATCAATTGATAATAATAATAAAAAAATATTAGCAATAGGTGATAATTTAAATACTGATATTAAAGGTGCGAATCTTTTAAATTATGATTCTTTGTTAATTAGTAACGGGATACACAGGGATGAAATTAAAAAAAAAGGTATTCAAAATGTTGCAAGAGAGTACGAGGCGATAGTTAACTATATTCAGTCAGATTTAAAATGGTGAAACATTATACAAATTTTAATATCAAAAAAATACATAAAGAGTCAATTATTTTAATTGGTAACTTTGATGGTTTGCATCTAGGACACCAAAAATTATTTCAATTAGCATATTCATATAAGAAAAAGTATAATTTAAAAATTGGTGTTGTAAATTTTGATCCAATGCCAAAAATGTTTTTTAACAAAAAATTAAAAAATTTTAGACTTTCAAATATTGATCAAAAAGTAAATTTACTTAGTGCTTTAAAAGTAGATTTTGTTATCACAAAAAAATTTGATAAAAAATTTTCAAAAACTAAAGCTCTAAATTTTATAAATCAAACTTTGAATAAAAAATTAAGTCCAAAATTTATTTTTGTTAGTAACAATTTTAGATTTGGAAACAAAAGAGAAGGAAATGTTAATTTATTAAAAAAATATGAAAAATTATTCAAATATAAAGTTGTTAAACCAGAGCCATTAATCAAAAATAAAAATATTGTCTCTTCATCTTTAATAAGAAATCTTTTAGAACAAGGTTTTTTAAATAAAGCTAATTATCTTTTAAATAGAAATTGGACGATACAAGGAGTTGTTAAAAAAGGAAGACAAATTGGAAAAAAAATTGGTTTTCCAACTTGTAATATTGACATACAAGATTACGTACTTGCAAAACCGGGTGTTTATGCTGTCAAAGTTTTGATTAAAAATAGTAACAAATACCTCAGAGGAATTGCAAATCTTGGATATAGACCAACATTTAATCAAAAAAAAATATTATTAGAGGTTCATTTATTTAATTTTTCTGGAAATCTTTACAATAAACTTTTAACTGTAGAGTTTTTAAAGTTTATAAGGAGAGAAAAAAAATTTAATAATGTTAATCAATTAAGAGCCCAAATAAAAAAAGATTTAAATATTGCAAAAAAAACTAAATGACTAAATCACAAATAAATTTACCAAAAACAGCTTTTTCCATGAAAGCTAACTTACCTTCTAGAGAGCCAGAAATTCTTGATTATTGGAAAAAAATAAATCTTTACGACAAATTAAGAAGCGAAAGCAAAGGTAGAGAAAAATTTGTACTACATGACGGCCCCCCTTACGCAAATGGGAATATCCACATGGGGACTGCACTTAACAAAATTTTAAAAGATATTATTGTAAAATTTCATCAAATGGATGGAAAGGATAGCATTTATGTGCCAGGCTGGGATTGTCATGGTTTGCCTATTGAATGGAAAATTGAAGAACAATATAAAAAAAATAAAAAAAATAAAAATGAAGTTCCTATAGTTGAGTTTAGAAAAGAGTGCAGATCATTTGCAGAAAAGTGGATTGAAGTTCATAAATCTCAATTTAAACGCCTAGGAGTCGTTGGGGATTGGGAAAATTATTATTCAACAATGAGCTTTGATGCCGAAGCTCAAATTGTTAGAGAACTTGGAAAATTTTTAAAGGAAGGGAGTTTGTATAAGGGTTTTAAACCTGTGCTATGGTCAACAGTTGAAAAAACTGCACTTGCAGATGCTGAGGTTGAATACAAAGATCATAAATCTGATACAATTTATGCATCATTCAAAATACAATCTTCAAAGTTAAAAGAATTAAATGATTGCAATATTATAATTTGGACAACAACACCCTGGACAATTCCAGCTAACAAAGCTTTAGCTTTCAACGAGTCTCTTGATTATACCATATTAGAAGTAAGTGATGATGGTGATTTTAAAAATAGAAAGATTGTCATCGCAGATGATTTGCTAGAGACAGTTGCCAAAGAGTGTGAATTAAAAAATTATAAAAAAATTCATACTTTTAAGGGTAGAGAATTTAAAAACACAATTTGTAAACATCCATTTTCAAATTTTGGTTATAACCATGATATCCCAATGTTGGAAGCTAGATTTGTAACAACGGAGCAAGGAACTGGAATAGTTCACTGCGCACCAAGTCATGGACCTGATGATTTTAATCTATGTTTGAACAACGGTATTAAAGCAATAGAAACAGTTGATGGAGATGGAAAATATACGAACAATGTTAAATTATTTGAAGGAATTCATATTTTTAAAGCTAATCCTATTGTAATTGAAAAACTAAAAGAACAAAAAAATTTATTATTCAATGGTGAGCTAGTTCACTCGTATCCACATTCATGGAGATCTAAGGCTCCGCTTGTTCATAGAGCTACACCACAATGGTTTATTTCAATGGAAAGTCATAAACTAAGAGATAAGGCACTAAATGCAATTGATCAAACAGTCTTTTATCCAAGCAAAGGCAAAGAAAGATTAAAATCAATGATTGAAACAAGACCTGATTGGTGTGTTTCTAGACAAAGAGTATGGGGAGTACCGCTTCCAATTTTTGTAAATAGAAAAACAAAAGCAATTTTAGTTGATGATGAGGTTATTGAAAATATTGCATCTATATATGAAAAAGAAGGATCTGATTGTTGGTTTTCAGATGATCCTCAAAGATTTTTAGGAAAAAAATATAAAGCTGAAGATTATGAAAAATTAAGTGATATAGTTGAGGTCTGGTTTGATAGTGGATCTACTCATTCATTTGTTTTAGAAAAAAGAGATGATTTAAAATGGCCAGCCTCAATGTATTTAGAAGGATCAGACCAACATAGAGGTTGGTTCCATTCTTCATTATTAGAATCTTGTGGAACTAGAGGTAGAGCTCCATTTGAATCAATTTTATCCCATGGCTTTGTTGTAGATGGCAAAGGTTTAAAGATGTCTAAATCGCTAGGAAATGTAATTGCTCCAGATGATATCTTAAAAAAATATGGTGCTGACATTTTAAGGATATGGGTAGCATCATCAAATTATGCAGAAGATTTAAGAATAGACTACTCAATATTGGATCAACATGCAGACTCATACAGAAAAATTAGAAATACATTTAGATATTTACTTGGAAACATAAATGATAATTTTGAAAATATTAATTTAAATGAATTAGATTTAACCAACCTACCTGAGTTGGAGCAGTTCATGCTGCATAAAATTTTCCTTCTAAATAATAAATTTAAAAAATATTTTAAAAATTATGACTTTCATAATTTGTATAAGGAGTTATTAAATTTTTGTACTGTTGACTTATCTGCTTTTTATTTTGATATAAGAAAAGATTGTCTTTATTGTGATGATAAAGATTCCAAAAAAAGAAAATCAACAATTGAAGTTCTTAACATCATCTTAAATGTTCTTTTAAAATGGTTTGCCCCAATATTATCTTTCACAACTGAAGAAATTTACAGATTATTAATTAAAAATTACAAAAGTATTCACTTAGAAAAATTTATAGAAATACCCTTAAATTTTAAAAATGATAAAGTTTATAAAAAATGGGTTGAGTTAATTCAGATTAGAAATATCTGCAATATAAGTATTGAAGAAAAAAGAGCCAACAAAGAAATTGGATCAAGTTTAGAGGCGGATTTAAAAATACAATTAAATGAAAATTTAAAGGAATTTACAAAGAATGTAGATTTCTCTGAACTTTGCATTACCTCAAAAGCACAGGTTGATTACAAAGACGATATTGAAACGTTGGCAATCGCAACTAAAGCAAAGGGATCTAAGTGTCCAGTATGTTGGAAAATAAATGAAGCCCCTTGTCCAAGACATACTTAATGATCTCAAGCAATATAAAAAAAAGTTTTGTTGTTAATTTATTTATAGTCTTATTAATTTTTTGGATAGATAGGTTTTCTAAATTATACGTAATTTATTTATATAATAAATTAACTAGCACAGAAATATTTACTTCAAAATTTTTAAATATTCAATTAATCTGGAATGAGGGTGTAGCCTTTGGCCTTTTTGCATTTGATAATAAAAGTTATTACAATAGTCTTACAATTTTAATATTAATTATTACAATTATAGTTTTATATTTCGTTATAAAAACACGCGGAATAGATAGGTATGGTTTTATAATGATATTAGGAGGATCGCTTGGAAATATTTATGATAGGCTGTTTTACTCAGCGGTACCAGATTTTATAGATATTCATTATAAAAGTTTTCATTGGTTTATATTTAATGTTGCTGATATATTTATTACTTTGGGAGTTTTATTGTTAATATTTTCAGAATTATTCATGAAAATAAAAAATTAATTATGAAAAAATTTATTTTAATTATTTTAGTGTTTAAATTTGTTTATAGTTGTGGATCTGTTTCGGAAGGATTTAAATTAAAAAAAGGTAATACAGGTGATGAATTTTTAGTTGAAAAGAAAAATCCTTTGGTATTGCCCCCTGAATTTAATCAATTACCCAAACCAGGAAGTACTCAAGATAATAATGAAAATGAAAGTAGTTCATTTGAAATCAGCATTAAAGATAACAATAATTCTGATGAGAAAAATCAACAAGTTTCCGAATCTAATTCTACACAAGAATTCATTCTAAAGAATATTAAAAAAAATGAATCTGACTGAAAATATTTTATTTAAGAATTTCAAAAAAACAAAAAATAGCAAGAAGTTAAAAAAATTATTATTAGATTTACTTAATCAAGAAAACTATATTATTAATTCTTTAAGGAAATCATATCAAGATTCTTGGAAAAAGATTGATATAAAAAAATATAAGAAATTTTCAAATGTTAATTTAATTGGCATGGGTGGATCTATAATGGGTTCAAAGTCAATATATAGGTTTTTAAAAAAAAAAATTCAGAAAAAATTTTTTTTTATCGATAATTTTGAACATAAGGAAATTAATAGTTTAGATAAAAAAAATAGATTGAATTTAATCATTTCTAAATCAGGAAATACATTGGAAACAATTGTTAATTCTAATATTTTAATTAACCCAAAAAGTAAAAATATTTTTATTACAGAAAATAAAGATAATTATTTAAGGCGTCTTGCAAATAAAATGAAATCTGAGGTAATAGATCACAATAATTATATTGGTGGCAGATATTCCGTTTTATCAGAAGTAGGTATGTTGCCAGCAAAACTTATGGGCCTTAATGTTGAAAAGTTTAGAAATTTAAATCAATTAATTAAAAATAAATTTTTTTTAGAGGGATTAATAAAAAATGTTAAAAATATTATTGATTTATCAAAAAAAAAAAAATCAAATTCAATAATATTGAATTATGATGAACAGTCATTAGATCTATTTTATTGGTATCAGCAACTGGTTGCTGAAAGTCTGGGTAAAAAAAGTAATGGAATTCTTCCCGTTATCTCAAAAATGCCACAAGATAATCACAGCTTAATGCAATTTTATTTAGATGGAAAGAAAGATAATTTTTATACCTTTTTTTTTACATTAGAAAAAAATTCAAAAAAAATTAAAAATCATCAGCTTTTAAAATCGAGAAATTATCTTAAAAATAAGAATTTGAATTCTATAATTTATAATCAATACATTGCTACACAGAATGTGTTTTTAAAGAAAAAAATTCCTTTTAGAAGTTTTTTGATAAAGAAAAGAAATGAACAATCTTTAAGTGAATTGTTTACTTTCTTCATATTAGAAACTATTTTGCTTGGCAAAGCTTTCAATATCAATCCTTATGATCAACCTTCAGTTGAGCTGATAAAATCTGAGACAAAAAAAAAATTAATAAATTTTTAGTTTCCAATTATCACTTTTGAAATACCGTAATTTCTTATTTCTAAGATATTTAGACTTTTACTTATATCAAGATCATCTTTTTTATGACGATGTAATATTATAATTCCATTTTTATTCAAAATTTGAACTTTTTTAATTTTATCAATTAAAGAATTAATTTCTCTCTCTCTATAAGGTGGATCTAAAAATATAAAATCATATTTATTTATTAAATTCTGATGAGTTTCAAAATATTCAAAACAACTTTTTTGGATAACTTCTGTAGAATTATTTGCTTCTATACTTGTAATATTTTTTTTAAGTATTTTTAAAATTGGAAAGTGATTTTCAACAAAGGTAACATATTTAGCCCCTCTTGAGTGACACTCTAATCCAAATGAACCAGTTCCAGAAAATAAATCTAAAACTTGAGAATCAGCTAATACACATTTTAATTTGTTTGAATGTAAAATTAGATTAAATATAGACTCTTTTACTAAATCTCTTAAAGGTCTTGTTTTTTCATCAGTAGGTATATTTATTTTTTTACCTCTATTTTTACCACCAATTATTCTCATTAATTAATAACTTTGTATCCGATGTCTTTTCTAAAAAATCCATTATCCCAATTAATTTTATTAATTAAATTTATAGCTTTATCTCTATTTTTTTTGAAATTTTCAGACCTAATAACAATATTTAAAACCCGTCCTCCATTTGATACAATTTTATTGTTAATTTTTTTTGTTCCAGCGTGAAATATATATTCATTATTTTCTAAATTAATTTTGTCCAAATTTTTTATCTCTATATTTTTTTTATATACATCAGGATACCCAATAGAACAAAGAACAATACATAAACTCTTATCTTTATGCCATTCTAATTCTATTGACTTTAACTTTTTATTAACACAAGCATTTATCAATTCAATAAAATCAGTTTTTAGTTTTGGTATAATAGTTTGGCATTCAGGATCACCCATTCTAACATTGTATTCTATTAAAAAAGGTTCATCATTTATAATCATTAAACCTGCGTATAAAAATCCAATAAATCTTGTGTTTAAATCATTTAGTCCTTTTAAAGTTGGATTGATAATTTTTTCGATTATTTTTTTATTCAATTTTTTATTTTCTAGTCTGGAAGGGGAATAAGCACCCATACCACCGGTGTTTTTACCTTTATCTCCCTCATAAACTCTTTTATGATCTTGAGCTGTACCAAAATGATAAAACGTTTCTCCGTCAGAAATAATAAAAAAACTCATCTCTTCTCCATCAAGAAATTCTTCAATAAGAATATTTTCTGCTTTTCCAAATTTTCCATTAAAAATTTCTTCGCAAGCAATTTCAGCTTCTTTTTTTTCTTTACAAATATAAACACCTTTTCCCGAGGCCAAACCATCAGCCTTAATAACAATTGGAAATTTGCAATTTTCTATAAATTTTTTTGACTCACGTATATTTTTAAAAATTCCAAAATTTGCTGTAGGTATATTATATTTTTTACACAAATTTTTTGTAAATATTTTTGAACCTTCAAGTTGAGATGCTTTTTGGTTTGGTCCAAAAACTTTAATGTTAAATTGATTTAAATAATCAACAATTCCATCAACTAATGGTTGCTCTGGACCCACAATAACTGTTTCAACTTCATTTTCTTGAACAAATTTTCTTATTTTATCAAATTCACTGATGTCTATGTTTATATTTTTAGCAATACATTCAGTACCCGCATTTCCAGGTATACAAAATATTTGATCTACATTTTGCGATTTTGTACAAGCTAATGCTAAAGCATGTTCTCTACCACCACTTCCAATGATTAAAATTTTCATATAATATTATATAAACTAAATATGTATAAAAAATTAGCAAAAATAAAATATTTGCCAAATAATTTTGAAATTGTGGAAAAAGGGGATCACGTTATTTGTTCAGTAAGTGGAAAACAAATTCCTATTGAAAAATTAAATTATTGGAATGTAGACTTACAAGAACCATATTTCTCATACATTGAAGCATCTAAAAAAAGAGCATAAATTGTATAATTCATCTCCATCGGTTATGTGTCCATATCCACTGGTCTGGATTTTTCAATATCATCTTTTCTAAATTTTGGTTAAGCTTTAAAGTAATTTGTTCAATGCTTTCATCTTTATTAAAGATAAGAGGTTTATTAAATTCAATTTTAAAATTATTATTTTCTAATCTTTCAATATAAACAGGAATAATTTTACAATTAAATTTTTTTACAAATTGAGCTGGTATTGTTGTTGTTAAAGCTTTTTTTTCAAAAAAGTCACATTGAATGCCTTCGGATACTCTTTGATCAATCATAATAGCTATTGATGAGCCATTTTTATAACTTTTGAGTAAATTTTTAGTCCCAGATATTCCTTTTTGAATTTGATTTTTGCAAATGTATTTTTTTCTAATATTTACCATTATTGGATTAAGAAAATAATTATTCAAGGGCCTATATACTGCGGCTAAGTCAATTCCATATTTCTCTATTGACATTGCCATTAATTCAAAATTACTGAAATGCCCTGAAACAAAAATTACTGGTTCAGATTTCATTTTTATTTCATTTAATATTTCACTATTTTCTAAATTTACTTTTTTTAAAAATTTTGGATTTAATCTAAAATCTTTTATAAACATATATTCTGCAAAAATTTTTCCATAATTTTTCCACATTCTTCTTACCACTTTTTCTTTTGAAAAATCATTCATATTTTTAAAAGCGTAAGTTAGATTTTTTTTACTTATTTTATTTTTTTTTATGATAGGGCCTAAAATACTAAAAATAAATGAAGAAATAATTAAAGATAATTTAATTCCTAAAATTTTAAATATTGAAAATAGTAATAGAATCAAAAAATACTGAGTAAAATAATTAATTTTTTTCATTTATTTTTGATTTTAAATATTTAACAAATTTTTTTTTTTTTTTGAAATTGATTTCAACTTTCAAACATTTAATTTTTTTTTTGTCCAATTTTGATATTTTTACATAATCTTTTTCTGTAGTTATAATTTCACAATTCATTTTTTTGGCTGTTTTTTTTATTCTATTTATATCACTTTTTTTGTAATTATAATGATCTGGAAATTGAAGCTCTTTAACTATTTTTATTTTATTTTTTAATAAAATACTTTTAAAAGTACTTGGGCTTCCAATGCCTGAAAAAATTAGGTATTTTTTTGAAGTCTTAAATTCGTTTAAATTTTTTATTCTAAAATTTGTGACAAAAATTTTAATTTTAGTATTAATTTTTTTTATAGCTTTAGTAATTTTTTTGATATCACTATCACTATCACTATCTTTAATAAGCACGCAATCATATTTTGATAAACTTTTTAATTTTTCTCTTAAAGGGCCTGCAGGAATTAAAAAACCGTTACCAATTTGGTTTATTGAGTCAAAGCATACAATTTGTAAATCGTAACAAATTTTTTTATCTTGAAGACCATCATCGAATATTATTACTTTATGTTTATTTGATTTTGCTTTTTTTAAAATTTTATTTCTTGAATTATCAACTATTATTTTAGCATAATTTTTAATGACTTTGATTTCATCAATTTGAGATTTATATTCTTTTTTACCGATAACGGCTGAAATTTTTAATTTTTTTATAATATTATATATTTCTATTGTTGTCGGCGTTTTTCCTGTACCACCAACATATATATTTCCAACACATATAGTTTTAATATTATTGTTATTAATTTTTTTTTTTAAATTTAAAAAAAAATTATTTAATCTGATAAATAATGTGAATGGTAATAGCAAATAAGATAGAAAATTGGGTTCTTTATAATCCCAAAATATTGGTTTTTTAAAATTCATTTTTAATAGAATTTATTAATTTCTTTATAAGATTTTTGTAAAATATTATATCCAATTTTATTCAATTTAATTTGTATTTTTCTAGAATTATTTTTTTCCAAAAATAACTTTTCTAGAATGTTAACTATTTGTGACTTATTTGTAATCTTATATGACAATTTTAATGATGATAAATAATTATATATTTCCTTGAAATTATTAATATTTGGTCCATGAAGTATTCGGCATCCATATCTGGTTGCCTCTAATGGGTTTTGGCCACCATGATTAATTAAGGAACCACCTAGAAATATATTTTTACAAATATTATAAACTGATTTAGTTTTTCCATAGGAATTAACAATATAAACATCTGTATTTTTATTTATTGGCTTAGATGACTCAGAAGTATGTATTATTAAATTTAATTTTTTAAGTTCTCGTATAATTTTATTGGCTCTTTCTATATGCCTTGGGATTATAATTGTTAATATATTCCAATTTTTTTGTTTTAATTTTTGATGAACTAATCCACAAAATTTTTCTTCGTTATAATGAGTACTTGATGCACACCAAGCTTTTCTTTTGGAAATAATTTTTTTTAAATCATTGAATTTATATAGTTTATCATTTTCTGATTGTGAAAATTTTAGATTTCCAAAATATTTTAAATTTTTGACTCCTAATTCTTTTAAATAAAATTTCGAAATATGACTTGATGACAAACAAAGATCTATTTTACTAAAAATAAATTTTGAAAATTTTGAAAAAAACTTCCATCTTTTAAACGTTTTTTTTGTTATTCGTCCATTCAAAATTATTATAGGAATATTTTTTTTTTTAAGATTAATGATCATATTTGGCCAAATTTCAGAGTCGATAAAAAAGGAAGCTGAAGGCTTCCAATATTCAATAAATTTATTTGAATGGTAATTTGTATCTATAGGGAAAAATTGGTGAATTACTTTTTTAAATTTAAATTTTTTTATAATTTTTGATGAACTTAACGTATTTGAAGTAATTAAAATTTTCTTAATATTTTTATTTTTCTCAATTTTTTCTATTAATGGTATAATACTTTGAATTTCACCTACACTAGCTCCATGAAACCATATTAATTTCCCCTTTTTTTTATAAATTGAAAAAAGGCAGAATTTCTCCTTTAATCTTTTTAAATCCTCTTTGCCTTTGATTAATCTAAGTATAATAATTACTGGAGATAGAATTAAAACTATATTTATTAAAAACCTATATATTTGCAACATTAAGATTTTCTTATCTGTTTTTGATAAAAATTTTTATAAACATCGGAATTTTTTAATAACTCCTCATGAGTTCCTTCACCACTAATCATTCCAGAGTCAATTACATAAATCTTATTTGAATTTAATATTGTAGATAATCTGTGAGCAATCACAATCGTGGTTCTACCCTGGGTTAAAATATTTACTGCTTTTTGGATTTTATCCTCAGTTTCAGCATCTAAAGAAGAAGTAGCTTCATCTAGCAATATGATTGGACTTTTTTTTAAAAGTGCTCTAGCAATTGAAAGTCTTTGTTTTTCACCTCCTGATAATCTTATTCCATTTTCACCAATTAGTGTTTCATATTTATTTGGTAATTTTTCTATAAATTCGTTTGCAAAGGATAAATTTGCAGCTTCTTTAATCTCATTTTCCGAAGCTTCTGAGTTAGCGTATGAAATATTATTTTTTATAGTATCATCAAATAACGTAGTGTCTTGACTTACAAGTGAAATATTTTTTCTTAGAGAACTTATTTTACATGAATGAATTGATTGTCCATCAATTTCCACTTCTCCTTTAACAGGATCATAAAATCTCGGTATTAAATTTAATATAGTTGATTTTCCAGCACCACTGTGACCAACTAAAGCTGTCATATGACGTCCAGTAAATTTTAAATTTACGGACTTTAATATTTGTTTTTCAGTTTTAGGATATTTAAAATCCACATTTTTAAATTCTATAGAACCATCATTTATAATCAGTTTTTTTGCATCGTCTTTTTCATTAATTTGTGGCTTTTCATCAATAATAGGCAAAACTCTTATTGCTCCAGATATTCCTTGCTGAATAGATATATTAAGTGTTGCTAGTGACCTTACAGGTTGGTAGGCCAACATCATTGCAGCTAGAAATGAGAAAAAATTACTTACCTCTAATTCATTTTTAGAAATTAATTTTGCCGCAAAGAATATTAGAAAAGCTATCATAATTCCTGTCAAAAACTCCATTATTGGTGAAGCTCTTACAAAAACTATAGCTATCTTTTTTGTGGATTCTTTAAGATTTTCTATAAATTCAAATGCTCTATTTTTTTCGTAATTTTCTTTTTGAAAAATTTTAATTAATTTATGATTTTTAAACATTTCCATTAAATATGCTGTAAGAGCACCAGCTCGATTCATTTGTTGAGTAGCAACTTTGCTTATTCTTTTTCCCAATGATTTTGCAGCAAGGCTCGCAAGTGGTATCATAATTATAGCTATCAAAGAAAGTTTCCAATTTTGATAAAACATTACAAAAAGTAATCCAACCAGAGTTAGAGAATCTTTAAATAAATTTAATACGACTGTACTAAGCAAATTAGTTATCATCCCTACATCATTAGTTAAATTAGCAATGAACTTTCCCGAATGTTTGTCGTCTATAATTTGTGTATCTGCTTTTAATAGCGAAGAAAATATATCTTTTTGAATATCTTTTTTTACTTCCTCTGATACACCAATCATTACTACTCTTGCAATATACAGTGATGCTCCTTTTATAGTAAAAGCTAAAACTATTAAAACAGGGATTACAATTATTAGTGATTGGTTTTGTTCTATAAATAATTTTTTAATTGCAGGATCAAGTAAGTAGGCAACAGAAGATGTACTACCAGCTAGCAACAGTGAAAATACAAATGCAATTAAAATATTTTTTAAATATTTTTTTGTATAGTTTTTGTATAGTCTTTTAACAATTTCTATTTTTGTCATATTAAATTTTTCCTACTAGCAAACAAAAAAACACCATTAATCCCAACAGATTATTTGATTTAAAAGTTTTAAGACAACTTGATGATTTTTTTACATTTAATCTTTTTAATTGAAAATAAAATAATTGTATTATTATTAATAGTAAAAGCATAAGACTAAATTTATTCAAATTAATTAAATAACTTATAATCAACAAAGATAAAAAAAATATTGAATAACATGAATATAAGAAAATATATGGGTTTTTTTTAAATTTAATTGATGTTGATTTAATCCCTATTATTTCATCATCTTTTATATCTTGATATCCATAGATCGTGTCATAACCCAGTGTCCAAAATATGGCTCCTATATAAGATATAATTGGTATAAGGTCTATTTGACCTTTAATTGCTGTCCATCCTAATATTAAACCATAATTAAAAGTAATACCTAAAAATAATTGCGGCCAGTACGTAAATCTTTTCATTAATGGGTATGTAAAAGCTAATGGCATTGAGCCCATTGCTAAAGCAATAGTAAAAATATTGAAATTCAAAAGAACCAGTAAAGCTAACAAGCATAGTGTAAGTGAATAAAAAATTGCAAGACTTAAAGAAACTTTACCAGATGCAACCGGACGATTTTTTGTTCGAATAACTTTTGCATCAAATTCTTTATCCAAGATGTCATTTACTATACAGCCAGCTGATCTCATTAATAATGATCCTGAAAAAAATAGAAACAGATAAAAAAAATAAATACTTAAATTTTGACTAAAATCGTAAGCCAAAGTAAGACCCCATGCACATGGCCAAAATAACAGCATGTAGCCAATAGGTTTTTTTAATCTTATTAAATCAATAAAAAGTTTTAATTGGTTCATAATTTACTTGTAAATAACAAAGGCTAGTTTCATAATCAAATTGATTCGTATGAATATAGATTACACAGTCACAGCATTAATGTTTCCTGCAATTCCTTTACTAATGAGTGTTTACAGTAACAGATTTCATTCGTTAAGTATTTTAATTCGGCAACTTCATGATGAACATGTTTATGAAAAACATATTCCTCCAGAATGGAAAAAACAGTTTATTAATTTGAGTGGAAGAATAACACTCTTAAGGTGGACAATCTTATTTGCGTCTTTTGGTTTTTTATTTAATATGCTTACAGTATTTGCTCTTTATTTAGATGAGGTTTTTCTTGCTAGAGTGATTTTTGGATCTTGTTGTCTATCAATGATTATATCTATTATTTTTTTTATAAGAGAAATTCAAATCTCAACGAATGCACTTAAGCTTCATATGTCTGATATGGATGTTGATGTTAATTAGGAACTATAACAGCTGGGCCTAAAATTTTTCTTCCTTCAAGATCTTGATGAGCTTGAATAACTTCTTCTAAATTATATCTTTTAAAAATTTTTATTTTCACTTCTCCAGAGCTAATTTTTTCAAACATCATATTTGAAGCTTCATCTAGCTCTTCTCTTGACGAAAGGTATTGTTGCATTGAGGGCCTCACAAGATAAAGACCTTTAGGTTGCAGAACTTTTGGAACATTTATTTCAGACAAGGGACCTGATGCATTTCCAAATGAAACCATCATTCCTCTAACTGCTAAACATTCAATTGACCCATCTAATGTATCTTTACCAACACCATCATATACAACAGGAACGCCCTTACCATTTGTAATTTCTAAAATTTTTTTAGCAAAATCTTCTTTATTGTAATTAATTACATGATCGTAACCATTTTCTTTCGCTATACTTATTTTTTCATCTGATCCAACTGTACCAATAACAGTACAACCTAAACTTTTTGCCCACTGTCCAAAGATTTGTCCTACTCCTCCAGCTGCTGCATGAAATAAAATTGTTTCTCCTGATTTGACCGGATAAGTTTTATGTAAAAGATAAAAAGTTGTTAATCCTTTTGTCATAAGTGTTGCTGCAACTTCTAAATCAATTCCACTTGGTACTTTAACTAAATTCTTGGTTGGGTAATTTCTATGTGAACAATATGAACCCAAAGGAATACCGGCATATGAAATTTTATCACCAACTTTAAAGTCTTTTACGTTATCCCCAACATCAGTAATAACCCCAGCACCCTCTAAACCTAAGCCAATAGGCAGTTTTAAAGGGTAAAGACCTGATCTATGATAAGTATCAATGTAGTTTAGACCAATTGCTTTTTGCTCAATTGTTACTTGGTCAAGACCAGGCTTATCTAAAGTGATATCCTTAACTTCTAAAACCTCAGGTCCACCAGTTTTATTAATTTCTACAGCCTTCATAATTTATTTTACAAATGTATTATTATGATAATCTTGAACTGCTTCCAAGATTTCTGCTTTAGTATTCATTACAAAAGGTCCGCCTCTAGCAATTTCTTCATTTATTGGTTTTCCAGAAATGAGTAAAAATTTAGCATCCGATTTAGCTTTTACAGTTAAATCTTCACCTCTGGTTAACAGTATCAAAGTACTATCTTTAACATTGTCGTGTTTATTTTTGCCAACTTCGATTTCACCATCAATCAAATAAATAAAAGTATTATGAGTAGATGGTAATTTAAATTTTAACTCTTTATCTTTATTTAACTCTACATCAAAATAAATTGGCTCGATGTTATGACCTTTAACAGGGCCTTCAGCATTTTCAAATTTACCAGCAATTACTTTGATTTGTTTGTCATCATCCTTATGGATACTCATTTTATTGGCATCAATATAAATATATTCTGGCTTACTCATTTTTAATTTCGCAGGCATATTTACCCATAATTGAAATCCGTGAAGCTTACCCTCTTTCATTGCTGGCATTTCAGAATGAATTATTCCACTACCTGTTTTCATCCACTGGACATCTCCAGCAGTCATTCTTCCTTCGCCACCTGTGCTATCTTTATGCTCAAAATCTCCAGCCAACATATAAGTTACTGTTTCAATTCCTCGATGAGGGTGGGGTGGAAAACCTGCAATATAATCTTCACTATTTTCTGATCCAAACTCATCTAACATTAAAAATGGATCAAAGTAGTTTGGATCAACACCAATACTTCTTTTTAATTTAACTCCAGCACCATCTGATGCTGCAATAGGATCTATAATTTTGCTTACCTCAATTGTTTTCATAGATTAGGAAATAGTTATTATATTTTATATTTCAATATTATTTTTTTTCCAAACTGTAACCTTTTGCTCCATTTGCAACAAGAAACATAAAACCACCACCTAATGCAATATTTTTAAGAAAAGCTGTTAATTGTATTTGATCACTAAAATCATTATGAAAAATGAAAGCAGTAGAAATACAAAATAAAAATAAAAATGCAGCCGCAATTTTTGTTTTATATCCAATTACAATAAGTATAGGGGCGACTATTTCAATAATAATTGCTGGTATAATCATAATGCCAGGTAAGCCGTAGCTATCCATCCATTCAATTGTACCGTCGTAATTATTAATTTTAAAAATGCCATTTAAAAAAAACAATACTGATATGAGTATCCTCCCTAATAAATCTATAATATTTGTCATGTAATTTTAATTTAACTCCTAATCACATCTGTTACAACGAATTGTTGCAAACATATCATCCCAATTTTCCTCTTTTTCTTCAACATAATCCATTAAGCACCTTAATGCCTTTGATGTATCAGGAAGATCGTATTTATCGACTATTTGCTCCAACATTTTTTCAGAGTCAGAATATATTTCAAAAGAGATTTCTTTTTTTTCACTCATAATTTTTCCTTTCAATTGAACGATATATTTTAAATAATCTTATGATATGAGCCAAATGATCGCCTCAAATTAGCTGCAAAAGATCTAATAAATTTTCTATTTTATACCTTGGATTATAATCTAGATTATCAAAAATATTTTGATTTCTATTTACCCAAATAGAATTATAACCGTAATTACCCCCACCAGACACATCCCAAGTATTGGCACTTAAGAAAACAACTTCATTTTTGTCAATTTGATATTTTTTAACTGGTATGTCATAAACTTTGAAATCTGGTTTATAAATACCAACTTCCTCAACAGAAAAAATATTATCAAATAAATTTTCTAAATTGTTGCTATTAACTAATTGATTAAGAAGAGTAGGTGTACCATTGGACAGAATTGCAACTTTTAAATCTTTTTTTTTAAGTAATCTTAAAACTTCAGGCACTTCTTTATATGGAGATAGAATTTTATAAAGATCTAATAATTCATTTCTCAATGAAGTTTCTATTTCATAAGCTTTCATTGATTTATCTAAACTATCTTCCGTAACTTGCCAAAAATCTTTATGTCTTTTCATTAAACTACGTAGCCAGGTATATTCTAGTTGTGTGGTTCTCCAATAATTAGCAAAATTTTCCCACCTATCTCCAATCTTATCTTTACATGACTCAGCAGCTGAATTTACATCAAATAAAGTTCCGTAGGCATCAAAAATTATTGCTTTAATATTTTTCATAATTAAACTTATCTTAATGAGTAATATTAGATTATTTTACAATGAAAGTTTATCACTTAATTTGAGAGCCACTCTTGATAAATCTCAATCTCACTATGTTTCAAAAGTTATGAGAGTTAAGGAAAATGAAGTTTTTTCTTTATTTAATAGCAGTGGAGAATGGGAAGCCAAAATAGTGAGTGTATCGAAAAGTATAGTTGAGTTTAATGTCACAAAACAATTAAGACAGAAAGAAAATATCAAAGAGCTCTGGTTAGCTTTCTCTCCCATTAAATCAAATTATTTAAATTTCATGATTCAAAAATCCACAGAACTTGGTGTAACTAAGTTTTTACCAATAATTTTTGATAGAACGATTGTCAGAAAAATAAATAAAGAGAGATTGAAAAAAGTAATTATAGAAGCTTCAGAACAGTCAAATAGAATAACTATTCCAACAATTGAGGAACCACAGAAATTAAAACATTTTCTTACTAATGATATGGATTTAATATTTACCGATCTCAATTCTTCAGATACTAAAATTAATCTTAAAAAGTTAACAACAAAGCCTACGTGTGTAATTATAGGGCCTGAAGGTGATTTTTCTGAAGAGGAAAGGGAAGAGATTCTTAAATTTAATGGTGTTCAGCCCATTAAAATCAATGAAAACATCTTAAGATCTGAAACGGCTGTAATTTCTGCTCTATCGATCATAAATTACGCTATTAATTGATATTTTGTCGCTAAAAGTAAAAGTGTATTTTTTTAAAAGACGCTCTATATAGAGTAAAAAAATGAAAAAATTTTTATTTATAATTCTATCAAATTTCGCTGCAGCAAATGCTTTCGCTAATCAACCATTTGATTGGCAATTAGGTTTTCAAAAAGCTGCTTCAGAATCTATGAGAGATATAGTTAATTTTCATAATAACTTATTACTTCCGATTATAATTGCAATCAGCGTTTTTGTATTATTTTTGATGGTATATGCTTGCATAAGATTTCGCGCATCAGCCAATCCAATTCCATCAAAAAGAACTCATAATGTAGCTGTTGAAGTTTTATGGACGTTAATTCCGTGTTTAATTTTAATTGTTATGGCAGTTCCATCATTTAAAATTCTATATAAACAGGATTCTATACCAAAAGCAGATGTAACTGTTAAGGCCATTGGTTATCAATGGTATTGGGGATATGAGTATCCTGATCAAAATATATACTTTGACTCTTATATGCTTGAAGATAAAGATTTGAAAGAAAATCAACCGAGACTTTTAGCTGTTGACAATGAATTAGTTGTTCCTGTCAATAAGGTTATTAAAGTTATGATTACGGCAAATGATGTTTTGCATGCTTGGGCATTGCCCTCATTTGGTGTAAAAAGAGATGCTGTGCCAGGTAGAATTAATGAAACCTGGTTTAAAGCTGAAAAAGTTGGTACCTATTATGGTCAGTGTTCTGAACTTTGTGGAATTAAACATGCATTTATGCCTATTGAGGTAAGAGTTGTTACAGATGAAGAATATGAAGAATGGTTATTAGACGCCAAAGTTAAATTTGCAAAAGAGGTTATAGAGGAAGATCAATATAAAAAACTAGCGAGCAAATAATAATGTATACACAATCAGCATCACACGACGATCATCATACTCCAACCGGTTGGAAGCGTTGGGCATACTCAACTAACCACAAAGATATTGGGACAATGTATCTAATATTTGCAATTATTGCTGGAGTAATTGGTACTGCATTTTCAGTTTTAATGCGAATGGAATTGATGCATCCAGGTGATGGAATTTTAGGTGGAAACTATCATTTATACAATGTCTTAGTGACAGGTCATGGTCTTATTATGATCTTCTTTATGGTGATGCCTGCAATGATTGGTGGATTTGGTAATTGGTTTGTACCAATAATGATTGGTGCTCCAGATATGGCGTTTCCAAGAATGAATAATATTTCTTTTTGGTTATTACCCACCTCATTTATTTTGTTAATTATGTCTATATTTATGGATGGCCCTCCAGGTCAGACTGGTGTTGGTGGAGGATGGACTATTTATCCACCTTTATCATCAAAGGCAGGACAACCAGGACCTGCGATGGACTTTGCAATTTTAAGCTTACACTTAGCCGGTGCATCATCAATTTTAGGTGCTGTAAACTTTATTACTACAATTTTAAATATGAGAACTCCAGGTATGACACTACATAAAATGCCATTATTTGCTTGGTCAATATTAGTAACAGCTTTCTTATTGTTACTATCATTACCAGTTTTAGCAGGAGCTATTACTATGCTTTTAACAGATAGAAATTTTGGAACAGCTTTTTTTGATGCTCAAACAGGAGGAGACCCAGTTTTATTCCAACATTTGTTTTGGTTTTTTGGTCATCCAGAAGTTTATATTTTAATTTTACCAGGTTTTGGAATGATAAGTCATATTGTTTCAACATTTTCTAGAAAACCAGTTTTTGGTTATTTGGGGATGGCTTATGCCATGGTTGCAATCGGAATTGTAGGTTTTGTTGTGTGGGCTCACCATATGTATACAGTTGGATTGAGTACAGACACTAAAGCATACTTTTTAGCTGCAACAATGATTATTGCTGTTCCAACAGGTATAAAAATATTCTCATGGATAGCAACTATGTGGGGAGGATCAATTTCATTTAAAACACCTATGGTTTGGGCTTTGGGATTTATATTTTTATTTACAGTTGGAGGTGTGACGGGAGTAGTACTAGCTAACGCTGGTGTAGATACAGCGATGCATGATACATATTATGTTGTTGCACACTTTCATTATGTATTATCTTTAGGAGCAGTTTTTGCAATATTTGCAGGATTTTACTATTGGTTTGGTAAAATGAGCGGCTATGAATACTCAGAGTTCTTAGGTCAGTTGCATTTCTGGTTAACATTTATAGGAGTAAATTTAGTGTTTTTCCCGCAGCATTTTTTAGGGCTTGCAGGTATGCCAAGAAGATATGCAGATTATCCAGATGCTTTTGCTGGTTGGAACTATATTTCCTCAATTGGTTCATATATATCAATCATAGGTCTAGCGGTGTTTTTTATTAATTTGATTTATGCTTTTTATAAAAAGAAAGCTGCCGCAAAAAATCCATGGGGCGAAGGTGCTACAACCTTAGAATGGACCGTACCATCTCCACCTAATTTTCATACTTTTGATGAATTACCAAAGTTTGAAGATGAGGAGAGTGTTGAAAAATCTGCGAGTTAATAATTAAGATTTTTTAAAATTAAAAATGATTAAGTCGAAATTAAAATTTAGAAATTTAAGTCAAGAGGACGTTTTTAATTTTTCAGAATTATTTAAACTAATGAAGCCAAGGGTCATGTCTTTGGTAATTTTTACTTGTGCAGTTGGATTATTAATGGCGCCAAATGTTGTTCCTACAAAAGATGCTATTATAGGAATTTTACTTGTTTCTATTGGTGCTGGAGCATCTGGAGCATTAAATATGTGGTATGAGTCAGATCTTGATGCTTTAATGACAAGAACCTGTTTAAGACCAATACCAACGGGCAAAATAAATAAAAATCAGGCGCTTGTATTTGGTATTTCGTTATCAATATTTTCAGTTATAGCACTGGATTATTTTGCAAACAGATTATCAGCTGGATTATTATTATTTACAATCTTATTTTATGTTTTTGTTTATACAATTTGGTTAAAAAGAAAAACTCCTCAGAATATAGTTATAGGAGGCGCATCGGGAGCTTTGCCACCAGTCATAGGATGGACCATTGCAACAAATTCGTTATCTATAGAACCCTTAACATTTTTTCTGATCATATTTTTTTGGACCCCATCTCATTTTTGGGCATTAAGTTTGTATAAATCTGATGATTATAAAAAAGCGAAAGTACCAATGCTTCCATTAACCAATGGAATAGAAAGTACAAAATTGAATATATTTATTTATTCACTATTGATGCTACCCGTAGTAATTTTGCCTTACGCTCTTGGATTTGTTGGCCTTGTGTTTTTAATTCCATCATTAATTTTGACCATATATTATAATATATTGTGTTTTAAACTTTATAATTTTAAAAAAAATAAATTTGATGGTAAAATTGCTAGGTCAATTTTTGGCTATTCGATTTTATACTTATTTTTGGTATTTGTTTTATTTCTAATAGATAAAATAATATGATTACACCGGATAAAAAAACGAAAAAAAAAAATATTTTAACAGCTATAGCAATATTAGCATTTATGGTTTTTTTATTTTTATTTACATTATTTAATGTAGGAGTTTTTGATAGACAGATATGATTAAAAATAAAACTTTAACTCCAATCTTGCTAGCAGGTATATTTATTTTAATGCTGGGATTATCTTTTGCTGCAGTCCCACTTTATGACGCGTTTTGTAGATTAACTGGTTTCGGTGGAACAACACAAGTTTCTAAAGAACCACCAAAAGTAGTACTTAATAAAATTGTTAGTGTTAGATTTGATACAAATGTGAATAATCTTACTTGGGATTTTAAAGCTAAATCAAATGTAATGGATGTAAAAGTAGGACAAGTAAATAAAATAGAATTTGAGGTAGAAAATTATGGGAAAGATACCACCTATGGAGTTGCAAGCTTTAACGTTTCACCATCCAGTTTTGGAAAATATTATAGTAAACTTGGTTGTTTTTGCTTCGAGAAACAAGAGTTAAAAGCAGGTGAAAAAGCAACATTTGTTATGACTTTTTATTTAGATCCAGAGCTTGTTAATGATCCAACAACTAAAAATTTAGAGGACGTAACTATGTCTTATACTTTTTTCTCGACAGATTATTATAAAAAATCATAATAAATAATATGTCTGCTGAAAAAAAACACGATTATCATTTAGTTGATCCAAGTCCTTGGCCGATTTTTACGTCAATTTCTTGCTTAGTATTAGCTATAGGATCCATCTTTTACATGCATAACGATGTTTCCTGGGGGATGTATCTTGGTTTAGCTTTGTTAATATACTGTGCATATATGTGGTTTAGAGATGTTGTGATAGAAGCTGAGCATCAAGGACACCATACACCTGTTGTACAAATTCATCACAGATATGGGATGACTCTTTTTATAGCATCAGAGGTAATGTTTTTTGTTGCATGGTTTTGGGCTTATTTTGATATTAGTTTATTTCCGAATGAATTTGTTGGAAATGTCTGGCCACCCAAAGATATAGAAACTTTTGATCCATGGGATATACCTTTGATAAACACTTTAGTTTTACTTTTATCAGGAACCACAGTCACATGGGCTCATCATGCTTTACTTGAAGACGATCGAAAAAGTTTTGTTCAAGGATTAACAGCAACTGTTATTTTAGGTTTCTTTTTTACATTGTTGCAAGCTTACGAATATCATCATGCAACTTTTGATTATTCAGGTCATATATATGGAGCTGTATTTTATATGGCAACAGGTTTTCATGGTTTTCACGTTATAGTTGGAACAATATTTTTAGCTGTTTGTTTGTGGAGGGGAAAACTTGGTCATTTTACAAAAGATCATCACTTTGGATTTGAAGCTGCCGCTTGGTATTGGCATTTTGTTGATGTCGTTTGGTTATTCTTATTCGCAGCTATTTATATTTGGGGAAGTTAATAATAAATCTTTGAAAAATAAGTTTTTATTTTCTGTATTTGTTTACTTTATCATCTTAGTTTTATTATCATTAGGTTTCTGGCAGCTTTATAGATTAAACTGGAAACTAGATTTAATTAATCAAATCGAAACTTCTTTAAAAAACGATCCAGTAGAATTAATTAATTCTGAAAAAAAAAATTACTTAAGAATTAAAACTTCTGGAGAAATTGATTTTGATAAACAAATATATTTATACAACTTAAATGATAATGGAAAACCTGGTTTTGAAGTTATCAACTCTATAAACATTAACAATGAATATTATTTAATAAATAGAGGGTGGATACCTTTTGAAAAAAAAGACTTACCAGAGATTAATTTAATAAATCAAAAAGAGATTGTTGGAACAATTTTGCTACAAGCTAAATATAGTTCATTTAAGCCTGAAAATGATTTAGAAAAGAATTATTGGTTTACTTTAAATAGAGAAGATATTTTTAAATTTACTGGTAAAAAATTTTCTAAGTATATTATCTATCTAGGTGGAGATTATAAAGTTCCAAAGCCAAAAGTTATAACAGCTAAAATATCAAACAATCATAAGAAGTATGCAATAACTTGGTTTTCTATGGCGATTTCAATTCTTTTAATATATTTATATTTTAGAAAAAAAAATTATTAGATGAAATACGTAAGTACAAGAGACACCTCAAAAACCTTTGAATTTAAAGAAGTTTTTGTCAAAGGACTAGCAGATGATGGAGGTCTATTCATTCCAAAGTCGTTAATAAAATTTAGTAAAGATGAAATAAAAGATTTTAAAAAACTTAATTACTCAGATTTAGCAAAAAAAGTTATTTATCCCTTTATCGGCAATTTTATGTCTGAGAACGATCTTAGTAAAATTATTGATAAATCTTACTCTGCTTTTAGAAAAGATAATGTAGTTGAGATGATCCAAATAGGTGACAGATCTTTATTAGAATTATTCCATGGACCAACTTTAGCTTTTAAAGATGTTGCAATGCAACTCTTAGGAAACTTTTATGAATATTATTTGAGTAATAAAAACCAAAAAATTAATATTGTAGTTGCAACATCTGGTGATACAGGTGCGGCTGCAATAGATGCAATAAAGGGCAAAAAAAATTTAAATATATTTGTGCTTCATCCAGAAAATCGGGTTTCCCCGATTCAAAGAAAATTAATGACAACAGGAAAATTTGAAAATGTATATAATATAGCTGTGAAGGGTAATTTTGATGATTGTCAAAATTTAGTAAAATCTATGTTCTCCGATAAAAATTTTTCTAACCAAATAAATATGTCGGGAGTTAATTCAATTAATTGGGCTAGAATTATTGCTCAAAGTGTATATTATTTTTATAGTTACTTCTTGGTTAAGTATGAAGATCAGCCAACTAATTTTTCAGTTCCAACTGGAAATTTTGGCGATATTTATGCTGGATATTTAGCCAAAAAATTAGGTCTTCCAATAAACAAACTAATAGTTGCAACTAATCAAAACGATATATTGCATAGAGCAATATCAAAAGGCAGTTATCAAGCAGAAAAAGTTTCTGAGACTATATCTCCTAGCATGGATATACAAATAGCTAGTAACTTTGAAAGACTTATATTTGACCTAAATAATGAGGATGATGTCCAAACATCACGGGATATGAAGAATATTAAAAAGATTGGAAATTACACTTTGGATAATCAAAAGCTTAATAGAATAAGAAAAAATTTTTTATCTGTAAGGATGAGTGAAAACGAAACCCTAGAAACAATAAGTTCTGTTTATAAAAAATTTAATGTTGTGCTCGATCCGCATACAGCGATTGGCTATGGTGCATTTGATAAGCATAATTTAATTGGAAATAATATTGTACTTGGCACAGCACATCCTTCAAAGTTTCCTGATGCTATTTACAGAGCTATAAAAAGTAATGCTAATTTACCGAGTGAACTAATGTTTATTTTAGATGAAAAAGAAAATTACGATATAATTGAAAATGATGTTGAAAAGGTAAAATTGTATATTAAAGACAAGCTCTAATGAAAATAAAAGAAAATGATTTATTACCTAATTCAGAAGTTTTTATACTTGAATCAGGAGAACCAATAAAAAAGAACATCGAAGATTTTTTTAAAAATAAAAAAGTAATTTTATTTGGTGTACCAGGTGCGTTTACGTCAGTGTGTTCTAAAAAACATCTCCCAAGTTACATTAATATGTATGGCAAATTTAAAGATAAAGGAATAGATAATATAATTTGTTTATCTGCTAATGATCCTTTTGTTATGAATGCCTGGGGAAAAGAAAATAATGTTGACAATAAAATTATAATGTTAGGAGATCCATTTTTAAATTTCACAAAAAATATAGGTGCAGATGTAGACAAAAGCGGAAGGGGCTTAGGGATAAGATCAAATAGATACACCATGTTAGTAGACAATATGAAAGTAATTAAACTACAAGAGGAGAAAGATACAGGAACTTGTGAAATTTCAGCTGCAGAAAATTTTTTTAAATTAATCTAAATTAGCGGCTTTTTTGGCTAACAAATCAACCTCTTCATTTAAAGGGTTTCCATCATGAGCCTTTACCCATATCCAATGGATATCCAAAAATTTAGACAAATTATATAATTCAATCCACAAATCTTTATTTTTTACATCCTCTTTTTTTGAGGTTTTCCAATCGTTATTCAGCCATGTATTAATCCACACTGTTATCCCATTTTTTACGTATTGAGAGTCTGTATAAATTTTTATTTTAGACTCAGATTTAATTTCTCTTAAAGCATTTATTGGAGCCAAAAGCTCCATTCTATTATTTGTTGTATTTTTTTCATTACCACTGATTATTTTTCTTTCGTTATTTTCGTTAATTATTGCAGCCCAGCCACCGCTACCAGGATTTGTTAGGCATGAGCCATCTGTGTAAATAGTAATCATTAATTCAAATAGTCCTCAAATGAATTAAAATTATTATGAGTAAGTAGTTTTTGATAATATTCATTAGGGTCTTTAATTTTTATTAAAGCTGATTTTGGTGTATTTGAATAGTCATAAAGCCTAGTCAGTAGGTATCTAATTGCAGCACCTTTACATAAGATGTTAAGAGAACTTTTCTCTTTTAGAGATATTTGTTTAATGCTTTCGTAACCCCTAATTAAATTTTTTATCTTTTGTTTATTTATTGAAAATTCTCTCTTTTTACTATCGAAGCATAAAGCATTGATACATATAGCTATTTCATACATGAAGTAGTCATTAGCTGCAAAGTAGAAATCAATTATTCCTGAGAGTTTATTTTTTTTAAAGAAAATATTGTCTATAAATAAATCACCATGAATAATACCTTTTGGTAATTTTTTTGGCCAATTTTTTCTAATATTATCTAAATTATTTTTTAAAAAAAATTTTAAATTTGATTTTTGTTTTGATTTAAACTTAATACTATTCAGTAAGGGATATAATTTATTAATTCCCATCGAATTTTTTCTAGTTAACTTTATTCTTTTTGATATTACATGCATCCTTGCTATAAATTTTCCTATTGTATAGCAATCTGAAGGTTTTAATAACTTTTTGTCTTTACCTTCTAAAAATGAAACGATGCATGCGCTTTTGTTTTTTAATTTAATGATATAATCTTTGTTATAGGTTTTCAGTGGTTTAGGACAGTTAATTTTAGATCTACTTAAAATATCCATTAATTTCATAAAAAATGGAATTTCTTTTTTTGAAACTCTTTTTTCAAATATTGTTAAAATATATTTTTTATTTTTAGATTTAAGCAAATAATTTGTATTTTCAATTCCTTTTTTAATTCCATGAAAGCTTACTATTGTTTCAATACTAAAATTATTATTTATAATTGAGATGTCTTTTTTACTTATCTTTGTATAGACAGCCATTTAGTTAAGTTTGTTGGGAACTTTAAAAACTACATTTTCCTTTATTATTTCCACTTCGTCTATAGTAATTAAAAATTTTGTTTTTAACTCATTAATAAAATTTTCTACCAAAATTTCAGGTGCAGAGGCACCAGATGAAATACCAATAGTTCTACAATTTTCAATTTCTTCAAAGGGTATTTGACTTTCTGAATGAATTAATTGTGAATTTTCACAACCAGATTTTTTTGCAACTTCGACTAGTCTTACAGAGTTTGAGGAATTTCTACTTCCAATAACAAAAAACATATCACAATTTTTTGCTATCTCTTTTACTGCCATTTGTCTATTTGTAGTAGCATAACAAATGTCTTCTTTCATTGGCTCTTTTAGATTTGGAAATTTTCTTTTTAAAATATTTATTATTTCTTTTGTGTCATCCACTGATAAGGTAGTTTGTGTTATATAAGCAATTTTTTTATTATCATTCATTTTATAATTTATTGCCTCTTCCTCATTTTGAATGAGGTCTATTGAACCTTTTTTAAGTTGTCCCATAGTTCCAATAACTTCGGGGTGATTTTTATGGCCAATTAAAATTATATGATATCCTGCCTTAAATAGATTTTCTGCCTCTCTATGAACTTTAGATACCAAGGGGCAAGTAGCATCGACGTAAGTCATTTCATAATTATTTGCATCCTCAGGAATTTTTTTTGGAACACCATGAGCTGAGAAAATTACTGGTCTTGATTTATCATCTATCTCCTCTAGCTCCTCTACAAATACTGCTCCTTTATTTTTTAAATTATCAACAACATGTTTATTGTGTACTATCTCATGGCGCACATATACTGGTGCTCCATATTTTTGAATTGATTTTTCTACTATTTCAATTGCTCTTTCAACACCGGCACAAAAACCTCTAGGTGCAGAAAGTAATATTTTTAACTCTTTATTTTTCATTTTTCTCTAATAAATATTCAAGCAATATATGTGGAAAGGTCAAAGACGCCAAACCTATAAATATTACTTTTAATACAGAGCTATTTAAATTATTTTCACTATTTAATAAATAGAGACATATTAACGAAAAAACACCTGTTAAAATTGTTAATGGAATAGCCTTTTTTATAAATATTTTAAAACCATTAAATAAATTATCCTCATGTAGCTCTAAAGCTAATGTAATTGAATGCCTGATTGAGTGCAAAAAGCAAAAATAAAAAGTGAATGCTATAAGTGGCGACAAATAATAATTTAATATTACTATTGAGAAATAGTCTAAAAAAATTGAAAATTTTCTTATTTCAAATTTATTTATGAAAAAGAAAATACTAGATAGAGAGCTCATAAAAATTCCAATTTGAATTATTTTATTTTTTTCAACAAAGCTTAAAGTTGAGTAAAAAAATTCATTTTTAACAAGTAATATTTTAAAAATTTCTACTGTATCCTGAAAATGAAAATATAATGGGGCAAGAATAATTAATAAACCTTTTAAAAAATAAAGAATCTCTGTGAAATAAGATTTGTCTGTTACTAAAAATTCAGTATCTTCTTTTCCGAAATGATAAGAAGCAACAATTAAAAATAAAATTAGAGTTATCGTAGGAAAGAGAACCCAAATAATAATTATTCCTAAAGCAATAAGTATATAAATTAAATAAAAAATATAAGATTTTTGAATGTTAAACAATTCTAAAAGTTTTTTTCCTTTAACATGATCCAGGGATCCATGGGATACCCCTATCGTTAAAATAAGAAATAAACACAAAAATGTTGAAATATCAAAATTATCAAATCTAAAAAATATAATTGAAAAAATATTAACTGCTAAGAAGAAAATAAATGAATGGTTTAAATTAATTTTTTTAATTTTATCACTCATGTTAAATTAATTCTTTTAGAAATTTCCATTTAGGCATTTTTAGAATAACTTCTATATCCTCAAAAAAATTACTCTTATTTGATAAAAAATTTATAGCTGTTTTAGGTTTTGTGTTAAAAACCTTAAAAAATATATTACCCATTTCAGTAGAATTCTTTTTCAGAACTTTTAGTAAGATTTTATCTAAAAAATCGTATTTTGAATTAATTTTAAATAGATTAACATTCTTTATATTTTCTATGTTTTCTCTTATATATCTGCTCTGTTCTTGAATATTAAGGAACGTATAACCGGTACTTAATCGAGTCATACCTCCTGCCGAGCCAATATAAATTTCGTTTGATTTATTTTCATTTTTTTGTCTAAAAAGTGGTATGGCACCTTTTTCTATAAAATTAATTTTACAATTTCTTATATTAAGATCATTACCTAAATAATTATTAATTTGATCTTCATAATCTTCAAGGTTTTTATTATTTAGTTCTGATATCCATGTTGTCTCTACTAGTGCATTCTTTTTTGAAAATGGAAGAGTATAGAAAAAATGGACTCTATTTCTCTGATCACAATCAAAATCCATTAAATTAAAAATTTCATCATCAAAAAAATCTTTATCAGTTTCTATTTCAACTCCACTAAAATGTTGCCATAGCTTACTCTCTTTGTTTTCGAAATTAGGCACACTATTAAATATTATTGATCCTGATTTATCTACTTCATCAACACTTTTAAAAAACTGAATATTTTTGTTTAATTTAAGTTTAAAAAGTATTTTTTCATAAAACCTACCACTATCAATTGTCTGATATGGAGTAGATTGGCAATCTATATATTTTGTATGATTAGGTATATTTATTGTAAAATTATTCCAACTTTTTTTGACACAGTCATCGAAGTTATGTGAAAAAACCTTCCAAAAAGACCAAGTTTTATCTCTTTTATAATCTTCTCTTGGCTCAATGATTGCTAAAGTTTTATCTTTTAATTTATTATTAGTTTCTAGCTCATATGCCAATGAAAGACCCGCACAACCTCCACCTATAATTATGTAATCAAATTCTTTCATTTAAATTTATTTCTTCATTAATTAAATTATGATCATGATTAATATTATTATCGTTTTTAACTATAAGTGATAGCTTAATTAAGTCAAAAATAGATAAAAAAGTTTGAATAATTTTTTCAATATTTGAAACATAAATTTTTCCAGACTTTTCATAATTTTCAAAGTTTTTTTTATTTAGAATTTTAAATCCTATTTTTCTATAAACTCTTCTTGCAACCAAAATAGAAAATCTGAAACTTAATGGTATTTCTTTTATTGAGTAAAATGAGTTTTCATAAAACTGTTCGGAAAGCTTGATTGTAGTCTTTATATCCTCAAAATTTTCATTGATATAAAATCTATTATTTTTTTTATCTTCCATAACATCTCTAGAAATATTTGTTAATTGCATTGCAATTCCAAGATCAATAGCTGATTTTAAAGATTGTTCTTTGTGAACATTCAATATTTTAGCCATCATTAATCCAACTGTTCCAGCAACCCTGTAGGAATATACTAATAATTCTTTTTTTGAGTTAAGTTTAACATTTTCTTTAATGTCAGAATTAATACCCTCAAATAAATCATCTATAATTTTAGTAGAGATATTAAATTCATCAACAAGATCCCACATATTTTTAATAACTGGATCATCGTAATTTTTGTTTACAAAATTATTTCTAAATTTAATTAAGTTATCTTTTTTTACTTCAATCTTGTTTTCATTATCTGCAATATTATCTGCTTCTCTGCAAAAATCATAAAGAGCAGAGCATTTTTGATAGGTTTTTTTTGGTAAAAAAAAACCTGCCCAATTGAAAGATTTTGCGTAAATAGCTAAATAATTCTTTGTTAACATTAAAATAATTTATCTAAAACTTTTGCTGAAGAGAGAACACCTGGAACCCCAGCCCCTGGATGTGTACCCGCACCAACAAAGTACAAACCATCATATATTTCTGATTTATTATGAAATCTAAAGTATGCTGATTGTGTAAATTTAGGTTGAATTGAAAATCCTGATCCAAATTTTGTATTTAATTCTTTTTCAAAGTAATCAGGTGTTAGATAAAAATCTTCAACTATATTATTCTTAAGATCTGGCATTAAGTCTTTTTCCATTTTTTCAATTACAAGATTTTTCATTTTTTCACCCTGAATTTCCCAATTAATTTTTGACTGGTTGTTAGGAACAGGCACTAGCACATAAAAACAATCATTTCCTTCTGGAGCCATAGATTTATCAGTCGCTGTAGGTCTATGAAGATAATAGCTAATATCATTATTTAATTTTTTCTTATCAAATATGTCATCAAGATGTTCCTTATACTTGTTCCCAAACTTTATTGTATGATGTTCAACATTCTCATAAATTTTTTTTGTTCCAAAATAGTAAACAAATAAACCCATAGAATATTCCATTCGATTTTTTTTCCAATTAAACAATATGGAACCCCCGTTGCTTTTGCTTAACATTTTCTCATAAAATGCTGGCGGATCTGCGTTACAAACAACATTATCTGTACCAATTTTGTTTTCATTATTTAATTTTACACCAGTTATTTGATTATTTTTTGTTATAATTTCTGTGACTTCGCTGTTTTTTATTATTTCGATACCAACTTCATTCATTAACTTTTCAAAACCTTTAATTATATTTCCTGTTCCTCCAACTGAATAATGGATTCCCCATTTTTTTTCTAAATAAAGTATTAATCCATAAATAGAAGTAGTGGTAAAAGGATTTCCTCCAACTAGCAAAGGATGCATGCTAAGCATTCTTCTTAATTTTTCATTTTTTATATAAGATGAAACAAGTGAGTAAACTGATTTATAACTTTTGAGTTTTAATAGAGCAGGCAATTGCTGCATCATTACAAAAGGTTTATTAAATGGCACATCTGCAAGTTCTGAAAAACCTTTATCAAATATTTTTTTTGTGAAATCAACTAATTTTCCATATCCGTTTACATCTTCTTTGTTAATCTTTTCAATTTGGCTTTTCATTTCTATTTCGTCACCTGAGTAGTTAAACTTAGTTTTATCCTCAAAAATAAATTGGTACCAAATTTTAAGTGGGGTTAATTCTATATAATTTTTCGGATCTTTATTGAATAATTCAAACAATTCATTAATTAAGTAGGGTGCAGTAATTACTGTTGGTCCAGCATCATATATAAATCCATTTCTTTTAAAAACTCTAGCTCTACCACCTAGGTCTGGATGTTTTTCTATTAATTTTACTTCATGTCCTTTTGCTTTAAGTCTTAGTGCTGCTGCGATACCACCAAATCCTGATCCAATGACTATAGAATTCATTTTAATAATTTATAGCTTTTTTGAAAAATTGTAAGTGTATTATGAGTTAATTTTTTTTAACTCTTCTTTAGTTTCATCTAAATTTTTTTGAAACACAGCGTCTAATTTTGACTTATCTACAGATGTAGTTATTACTTTTTTAACTGAGTCTACAGCAATCTTTATTGACGCATCTTTAATTTCTTTTAAAGCTGTTTCTTTCATTTGAATTATTTTATTTTCAGCTAAACTTTTTTTTATCTCTGATGATTTATGAAATTTATCATTCATTTCAATTATCAATTTATCAGCATCTTTTTTGGCGTTCTCAAGAATTTCGTTGCTAACAGACTTAGCTGCATCTAATTTTTTTTGTGAATTATCTAATAGTGTTTTTGCCTCACTTCTTAATTTTTCGCTTTCATCAATTTCATTTTTAATATCAGATATCATTTTATCTAATATTTCAGAAACTTTTTGAGGAATCTTAAGGTAAATTAAAGCTCCAAAAAAAATAATAAATGATACTGCTACCCAAAATGTTGCATCAATTGCCATAGTATTTATCTCCATTTCTTTTAAATAGATCATCAACAATTGCTGATATGCTACTATTATTTACTTCAGCTCCAATAAGTTTTTGTAATAACTCAGATGAAGTCTCAATAGCTATTTTGTTTATTTTATCTGGCGCATTCTTCCTTAATGCATCTATTTCTTTTTCAGCCTCAGTAATTTCATTTTCTATTTGCTTATCAAGAACATCTCTTTTTGCACCAATATCTTTTAGTGCTTTTTCTCTAGCTTGATTGAAAATACTATTAGCCTCAAGTTTACTTTTAGATATAATTTCATCATACTCTTTTAACTTTGCATCACTATCTTCTCTTTGTTTTTCAGCAGCCTCAATATTTTCTAATATTTGAGATTTTCTTGATTCTAAGTTATTACTAATTTTTGGTAGTATTAGTTTAGATAAAACTAAATACATAACACCAAAAGTAAGTATTAACCAAAATATTTGAGAAACCCAAAATTCTGGATTTAATTGAGGCATACCTCCGCTTTCAGCTGCTAAAGCATCTTTAATTAAAAAGAAGCCAAAAAATATTGACTGAAAATATATTTTTTTGACCATCAATTTAAAACGCAAAGAGAATGATTAACGCAACTACCAATCCGAATAATCCTGTAGCTTCCGCAAGAGCAAAACCTAAAAGCAAGTTAGGAAATTGTTTTTGTGCTGCAGATGGATTTCTCATTGCACCAGACAAATAATTTCCAAAAATTATTCCAATACCAACACCGGCTCCAGCTAAAGCAATTGCCGCTAAACCTGCTCCGATCATTTTTGCTGCTTCTAATTCCATTATATCCTCCTCTGTTATTAATGGTGTAAATTTAATGCATCATTTAAATAGATGCATGTTAAGATTGCAAAAACATAAGCTTGAAGAAAAGCAACTAAGATCTCCAAACCTGTTAGCGCAACCGAAAAACTTAGTGGAAGCCACCCACCAACTATTCCAAGGCTAATCACAAAGCCCCCGAAAACTTTCATCATTGTATGACCAGCCATCATATTAGCAAATAATCTAACTGATAAACTAATGGGTCTACTTAAATAAGAAATAATTTCTATAACTACAATCAAAGGTAGCAATACTGCAGGTACTCCACTCGGGACAAATAATTTTAAATATCCAAATCCATGTTTAATAAAACCAATCACTGTCACTCCAATAAATATAAAGGCTGCAAGCACAAATGTTACAATAATGTGACTGGTTACAGTGAAAGTATAAGGTATCATTCCAAACATGTTACAAAATAAAACAAACATGAATAGAGAAAATATAAATGCAAAGTATGGTTTAGCTTTTGATCCAGCTGTATCGCTAATCATTTTAGATACAAAGGTATAGCTAAGTTCCGCCAATAATTGAATTTTGTTTGGTAGTATTGAATTTTTTTTTGATCCTAAATTAAAGATTAACAAAATAGATACAGTACTTAAAATCATAAATAAACTTGCATTCGTAAAGGATATGTCGAATGCTCCAACTTTAATTTCTGGTCCAATTCTATAGACGTCAAATTGGGACATAGGATTTGCTGCCATAATACTTATTTATTTTTGCATTTTTTTTGCAGATCTAATCACATTGGTTATTCCAGCAACTACACCAACAAAAAAAAATATTAATATAAACCAGGGTTTAGTACCAAAGGTCTTGTCAAAAATAAACCCAATAATTGTCCCCACAGCCACTGCGGAAACAAGTTCTGTGCTCAATTTAAATGCAGTTCCTATAGGTGAGGGGTCATTCTTCTTATTGTAGAGATTTTTCTTTGAAATCTTGCTTTTTGCAATCTCTAAGCGAGTTTTGAAAGGGTCTTTTGGCATTTATATAGTTTAAGCAACCATACTCTCTGCTTTTTGTAAATCAACAGCCACAAGCTGACTAATTCCTTTTTGAGGCATAGTTACACCATAAAGTCTGTTCATTTTTGACATAGTTAAAGCATGATGAGTAACAATTATAAATTTGGTATTGGTTATTTTAATTAGTTCCTCAAGTAGACTACAAAATCTTGTAACGTTAGCATCGTCAAGTGGTGCATCAACTTCATCTAACACACAAATAGGCGAAGGGTTTGTTAAAAATACTGCAAAGATTAAAGATAGGGCAGTCAATGCTTGTTCACCTCCTGATAACAAAGTTATAGATTGGAGTCTTTTTCCTGGAGGACTAACTAACATTTCTAAACCTGCTTCAAGTGGATCATCAGAGTCCACTAATTCTAATTTGGCATTTCCACCATTAAAAAGTTTTGTATAAACTTCATTAAATTTTCTATTAACTTTTTCAAAAGCTTCAATTAATCTTTCCCTTCCTTTTTGATTAAGTTCATTAATACTATCTTTAAGTTTTACGATAGCAGTAACAAGATCGGCACGATCCTGTTCCATTTTTTTTATCTCTTCTTCATATTTACTTGTTTCTTCATCTGCTTTTAAATTTACAGATCCTAATTTTTCTCTTTCTTGTTTTTTCTTATCTAAAGCATCTTCTTGATCCACTGGATTTGGAAGTTCCTCCACTCCATTCAAATTTGAATTTTCTAAAATATTATCTTCATTCAAATTTAACTCAGAACTAATTCTATCAAGGAGATCATTTTTTCTTTTTTGCAAGCCCTCAATTGTAGCTCCTGAACTTGCTTTTCTCTCTCTAATTTGAATAGATTGTTCTTGTATTTCATTTAACTGTGCTCTTAACATTTCAATTTTTTGATCTGTTTCGTCTATAATCGCTTCATTATCAATTTTTTCTTTATCTGAAATTCGTAAATTTTCTGAAATTTGACCTTTTCTTTCTGCCTGCACTCTAGGTTGGTTTTCTAAATCACTTAATTGTTTTGATAATTTTTCTTTTCTTTGTGTTAGTTCATTAACCATTTTCTCTGAGTTAGTTAACAAATTTTTCCAACTTTCAATTTCTGTTTCAATGGTTTTAATTCTCTCATTTCTTTTTAGAGACTCATTTTTAATTGATTGATTTTTACTATATGCGTCAGCATATTTTTCTTGGAGTAATTTTATATTTTTCGATTTTTCACTAACTCCTAATAATTCACTTCTAGATCTCTCATTTTTTAAATCATTCAAAAATCTATCTAGCTCCATATTGCATCTATCTAGAAGTGTTACTGCTTGATTTATTTCATTACTATCTATTAATTCTTTTACCCTTGATATAGTATTTTTTATATTTCTTATTGGACCAACACTTATACTTACAGTTTCTTCAGCTAAATTCTTTACAACTTCATCAACAACTCTTTGTTCCTCTTTAAGTATATTTTTTGCACTTTCCAACTCTTCATTAGATAATTTTTCTGTTTCAAAATATTTTGAATCTGTATCAATTAATTCAGTTTTTTCTTCCTTCAATCTTTTTTCATTTGAGTTTGCATCTATAATAATCCCTTTTTCTCTCGTGATATCATCATCAAGTGTTTGAATTGATTTTTTAATGCTTTCTATCTCATCTTGAATTCTTGTATTTTCCTCATCTAAACTTTGAAGTTCTAAGTTCAGTCTTTGAATTCTTGATAAATTTTCTATATTTTTTTCTCTAAGTGGATTAACTTTATCTATAAAAGATTTAATTAAGTTTTCTAATTCAGATATTTTGTTATTAAATCCTTCTACTTCTCCTTCTGCCTCAGTATTAATTTCATTTTCTATTCTAATTTCTTTTTCTATTTCTAATAATTTTAAATAATATAAACCTGCTTCAATTTTTTTAATTTGATCTGAAATTAGTTTGTATTTTGTAGCCTCTTCAGCTTGTTTTTGAAGATTTGCTAATTGTTTTTCTTGCTGTCTTCTTAATTCATCCGCTCTTTTTAAATTATTCTCAGCCGCACCTAATCTTAATTCAGCCTCATGTCTTCTTACGTGCAAACCAGATATTCCTGCAGCTTCTTCTAATATAGCTCTTCTATCCGTCGGTTTTGCAGTTACTAAAGCACCAATTCTTCCTTGACTGATCATGGATGGTGAGTGTGCACCAGTAGAGAGATCTGCAAAAAACATTTGAGCATCTCTTGCTCTTACTTCTTTATCATTTATGTAAAATTTAGATCCTTTATCTTTTTCTATTTTTCGTCTAACTTGTATATGTTCTAACTCGCGATATTGAATTGGACCTTCTTTATCTTTGTTTTTAACTTCTATTGCAACTTCTGCAATATTTTTTGATGCTTTATTTGATGTTCCTGAAAAAATTACATCCTCCATACCAGAGCCACGCATACTTTTTGCAGAGGTCTCACCCATAACCCATCTTAAAGATTCCACAATGTTTGATTTCCCACAACCGTTTGGGCCAACTATACCAGTTAAACCATCCTCAATTAAGAAGTTCGTTTTTTCCGCAAATGATTTAAATCCGTTTAATTGGATTTTTTTAAACTCCATGCACTAACTTATATCAGTTTTTCAAGTGCTTTTTTCAAATTTTTGTAATTTAGAGTTTTTTCAAATTTTTTGTCGTTAATAATTATCGTAGGAGTTGCGTTCACTTTGAAGTTCTTTGCTCCATCGATTCGATCGTTCAGTACAAAATCCTCAATTTCCTTATTATTAACGCAGGCATCAAAATCAATAGCAAAACCCTCGTTTTTCAAAAATATTTGAAGATTTTTATTTGCCTCTTCAACTGTACTACCCTTGACCCATTTTTGTTGGTTAGCATATAAGCTTTCAAGGATATCTGAATTTCCATCGTTCCTACATTGAGAAATTTTTGATGCATTAAAAGCTGCTATGTCTAATGGAAAGTGTCTAAACTCTATCTTTACTATTCCAGTATCAAGAAATTCTTTTTTTAGTTCAGGGAATACATTTTTATGAAAATTAGCACAGTGACTGCATGTTAATGACTCAAAAGCGATAATTGTTATTTGTGCATTTTCATTGCCAACTGTTATTCTTTTAATATTCTCAGCTTGTAAATTTGAAATTGTAGTTAAAAAAATTACCAATAAGAATATAATTTTTTTCATTTTTCTTTAAAAACCTTTGTTAATTCAGTCAATGACTTCTTGATTTTATCGTTCTTAACATTTTTAATTTTATCTTGATATTTCTTAATTGCCACATTTTCAACCTCGGTATCACTCGAGCTTTTAATTTCCTGTTCATCATCAAAACTTATAAATTTAAGTTTTTCAACAACAGAATAGCCAAAAAAGTTATTAATTTTATCTAAAATGTTTTTTTTTGAATATTCCATGTCAACTTCATGTCCTCTTTTAACCATAATAACTAAAGTGCTGACGCCAAATCTATTCGAGTTTTTGAATGTTTTTGGGTAACAGACTTTAAAAAGTTCAACTCCTACTATGTATTTCCAGTTATTTAAAGTTTCTGAATAAATATGACCTTTTTTATTAATAATTTTTTTAACATTTTTTGGCAAAGTGTCTTTAAAAGATCTTAGTCCTTGAATGGATTGGCTTCTCTGCTTAGTATTATTTTTAAATTGCATATGAATAATCAAATAATAGCAAATAAAATTCTTAATTGGTATGATATTAATAAGCGTATCTTACCTTGGAGAAAAAAAGTTTCAAACAGAAAAAAACAATATTACACTTTGGTAAGTGAGTTTATGTTGCAGCAAACACAGGTTGCTACAGTAATACCTTATTTTAAAAAATTTATTAAAAATATTCCAGATCTAGAAACACTAGCAACTTTTGATGATCAAAAATTAGTAAAGTATTGGGAAGGTTTAGGTTATTATTCAAGAGTAAGAAACTTAAAAAAAACAGCCCAAGTCATAATCAAAGATTTCAATAAAAATATACCATCTAATTTTTTAGATTTAAAATCCCTACCAGGAATTGGCGATTATACAGCCAGTGCAATTTCAGCTATTGCTTTTAATAAACCATTTATTCCTTTAGATGGAAATATTGAGAGAGTTCTGAAAAGGTATTTATATTTAAAAAAAGAACATCAAATTACCAAAGAAAACTTACATGAAGAAAAAAAAATATTTGGTTTAACAAATAGATCTAGTGATTATGCTCAAGCATTAATGGAATTAGGGGCATTAATTTGCAAACCTAACAATCCAAATTGCGATCAATGTCCAATATCGTCTAAGTGTATATCGTTTAAAAATAAAGATTTTGTTTTAAATAAAATAAAGAAAAAAAATAAAGACAAGTATTACCTACTCAAAGTTTTTAAAAAAAATCAAAAATACTTATTAATTAAAAATACTGAGTTCAATTTTTTAAAAAATTTTGATATTTTTCCCATGAAAGAAATAATTAAACCAAAAAATTTTAATAAGGATATAAATATCAAATTATCAAATATGAATATGAATATAAAAATAGAATATAATAATTTAGTTAAATCAGTAATTACATCAAATTGGATAGACCCTAAGAATTTACATAAATATACCTTACCAACTTTTACAAAAAAGATTGTAAATTTTCTAGAAAATCATAAATGAAAAATATCGCAATTATAGGAGCGGGTATTTCAGGTTTATATTTAGCTAATTTATTTAAAGATAACAAAGACTATGAAGTTACAATTTATGAAAAAAAAAATTTAATAGATATTAATGAAGGATATGGAATACAGTTATCGGTAAATAGTGTAGAACATTTAAACAAAATAGGGTTTAATTCTATAACCGAAGAAGAGAAGTTTAACCCAAAAAAAATTGATTTTTACGATCTAAAAAATTTCAAAAAAATTTGTGACTTAGAGATTACAAAATTTAATTTTGAAAATTGTAAATATACAACATTAAAAAGATCAAAATTACTTCAGTTCTTGATTGATGGACTTGGAGATGAAATAATTAAATATAATTATAATATCAATCAAATAGAATATGAGAAAGATAACACAAATTTGAAATTTGATAATGGTGAAAAAAAAACATGTGATTATTTAATTATTTCAGATGGAGTGTTTTCTAAAGGCAAATCATTAATTTCGGGAAATAAATCAAATGCAATTTATAACAATTCTATTGCTATTAGGGGTACTATTTCAAAAGAAAACCTTCACAATATAAGTGATGAAAATGTTTCATTATTTTTAGGATCAGATTTTCATTACGTAGTTTATCCATTAAATAAAGATAAGAATTTTAATTTCATTGGAATATTAAAACACAAATTAACTTCAAATGAGCAGAAAAATCATAAACTTTTTGATGAAAAGTTTTTTATAGAAAATATTAAATATAAATTTTCTCAAAGGATTTCCTCAATGATTTTTGAAAAAATTCATAACATTAAATTTTTTCCTGTTTTTGTAAGTAAAAACTTTTTCAAACCCCCAAAAAATACATTTTTAGTTGGTGATGCTTTTTTTGCGATTTCTCCCTCATTTGCTCAAGGCGCCTCACAATCGATTGAGGGAGCTGTAGAGTTACACAAAAGTATATTGAATAATAAAAATTTTTTTAATACGAGATCTAAAAGGATTAAAATGATCAATAACAGATCAAATTTTAACCAATTTGCTTTTCATTTATCAAATCCTGTGACTACATTTTTTAGAAATATTTTGATGAAATTTTTAGTTAAAAATAAAAATTTTTTAGAAAATTATTTAGGAAAAATCTATAAAAATTAGTTTTTTGAAATTAATCTTTGTCTCAAGTAATCTATTGGATATATTTGTCCATTAATATCGCAATGCCAATAGGTCCATCCGTTACAACTCTCTGCACCTAAAATGGTAGCTGCAACCTTATGAATAGAGCCTTCCGCTTGATCGTGTTTTATACTACCATCTGCCATAATTCTGGCTGTTATTTTTTTCTTGTTATCAAAGATATTAGTTCCAGGCTTAATTATTCCAAGTTCAACTAATGTCCCAAATGGTATTCTTGGCTTGGATCTATTATTTTTAAGTGTATCTAGTAGATCATCCTCGATTGGTTTCGTATTTTTTATTCTCTGGCTGGCTGCTTTGAAATATTGTTTTTCTTTTTCTATACCAAAATAGTTTCTACCTAGTTTTTTTGCAACCTTAGCTGTTGTTCCTGATCCTAAAAAAGGGTCAAGTATAAGGTCATTTTTATTAGATGTAGCTAGTAAAATTCTATGCAATAGCGCTTCTGGTTTTTGTGTGGAATGAATTTTTTTTCCATTCTTTTTAAGTCTTTCAGAGCCATTGCATATTGGAATGTTCCAATTAGATCTCATTTGTATATCGTCATTTAAACATTTTAAAGATTGATAATTGAATGTGTATTTTGATTTTTCACTTTTAGACGCCCATATTAAAGTTTCATGAGCATTAGTAAAACGTGTTCCTCTAAAGTTTGGCATTGGATTGTTTTTATTCCAAATGACATCGTTTAAAATCCAGAATCCTAAATTTTGGATTGCTGTGCCAACTCTAAAAATATTATGGTAGCTTCCTATAACCCAAATAGCGCCATCCTTTTTTAAAATTCTTTTGCATTCACTGAGCCATTCATAAGTGAAATCATCATATTTTTTAAAATTTTCAAATTGATCCCATTTATCATTCACCGCACTAACCTTTGATCTATCTGGTCTAGTTAATTCACTTTTTAATTGTAAATTGTAAGGAGGATCAGCAAAAATTAAATCAAAAGTTTCACGTGGAATTTTTTTTAATTCTTCGAGACTATCTCCATTAATTATTTTATTTGTTAAATCAGTATTCATTTGTAAAAATTAATTAGACTCTATATGGATTCTACGGTCAACCTGAGATTGAAAAATTTGGATTCGATTTGTGTTTTTATATTAGATGATAACTAGATGTTGTGTTAATTTATTTTCCTTTGTTTAATTAACAACAGCCTTGATTTTATATATTGGAGAGAAAGTTTTTCTATGATGTTTGGTAATACCTAGTTTTTTTAGAGCTTTTAAGTGCTGTCTTGTTCCATACCCAAAGTTTTTATCCCAATCGTAACCTTTATTTTTTTTTGATAAGGCGGCTATAAACTTATCCCTTGATACTTTTGCAATTATAGAAGCTGCAGAAATAGAGGGAACTTTTTTATCTCCTCTAATTACTGATTTTAAATTATAATTTTCTAATTCTGGAATTTTGTTTCCATCTATTAGAATGTGCGTTGGTTTTTTCTTTAGTTTTTTGATAGCTCTTTTCATAGCTAGCAAACTTGCTTGTAATATATTCAGATTTTCTATTTCTTTGACAGAAGCTTTCCCTATAGACCATGCAGAATTTTTTTTTATGTAACCACATAGATACTCTCTCTTTTTTTTACTTAATGATTTTGAGTCTTTTAATAATTTAGTATTAATTGATTTTTTTAAAATTACAGCTGAAGCATAAACAGGCCCAACTAAACTTCCTCTACCAACTTCATCAACTCCAGCGATTATTTTCATCAAATTTTTAACTTAAGATCTTTAATTTTGTCTCTAATTTTCTTTAAATCTTCCCATGATTGTTTTTTATTTTCTGGAAAACGAATTAGATAAGATGGATTAAAAGTTATCATTAAAGGGAATGTTTTATTTTTTAAAATAACTTCCTTCCAATTTCCTCTTTCATCAGATATTTTTTCACTTATTCCTGTTACAGCCTCCATCGCTGAACTTCCCATTAATACAATAATCTTTGGGTTTATAATTAATATATGCTCCTTCAAAAATACTGAGTATCTTTTAATTTCGGTTGAGGTTGGTTTTCTGTCATTAGGTGGTCTAAAATTGATTGCATAACTTGTGTAAATATTTTGTCTCTTAATATTTATGGCTATAAGCATTTTGTTAAGAAGTTCGCCAACTTCACCTCTAAATGGGACGCCTAATTTTTCTTCCTCAGCCCCAGGAGCCTCTCCAATTAGCATTAAAGGGCTATTTAAATTTCCCTCACCTAAAATAATTTTGTTTGAATTTTCTTTCAATTTACACTTTTCAAGTGAATTTATTTGATTCTTTAAATTTTTAAGTATTTCTTCTTTATTAATTTGCTGAGTATCATCATTCATTTCCAAAATATTAAATCTATTTATCGGTTTATCAGCAAATAAAAATTTTGGCTCAATTGTATTTATTAGTTCTTGGTTTAATTTGGTATTTTGATTTATTACTTTTTTAGTCATAGTATGGTCATATGTTCCTAAAATTTGTAAAATTAGTACTAATAATATTCATATCTTATCAGACACCTTTGTATTCTAAAAGTGCTACTTTTAATGATTTCAACTCAAGAGATTTATCAAATTACTTTTCTGGAATAGTTGCATTTGAAAATCAAAATAATTCTGAAGCTTTAAAATTTTTTAATCTAACTAAAGTATTAATTAACAAACATGATAGTTATTTAAAAAGATATGTTAATTCTTTAGTTTTAGAAAATAAAGTGCCTCAAGCAATTAACCTATTGAATAATAACGCAAATAAATCAAATTCAGATTTTTATAATGCATATATAATTTTAATAGTTGACAGTTTAAAGAAAAATAATTTTAAAAAAGCTGATGAATATCTGACTCAAAGTTTAAAATTCAAAGATGAAGATAGATTAAACCTTGTTATATTTGAAACCCTGAAACAATATATTTACACTTTTGATAATAAAAAAATTTTAAATAATAAAAACAATTTTGGTAATTTATCTTTAATTTCTAGAACATTTCAATATTGTTATCTTGATGATTCAAAAACTTCTTCTTACTTTTTAAATTTGATTAATAATCCGCAAGGAGATTATTCTAGGTATATTTTCTTTTACCTTAATTATTTAATTGAAAAAGATAAATTTAATGAAGCAAGATCGGTTGCTAAACAAATTAATTATATAAATTCAACATTATTACTTTCGCAAAGCAAAAGTTGGATAGATAAAGATAAATTT
>CACOSU010000003.1 GCA_902629935.1 uncultured Pelagibacteraceae bacterium
GATATGACCTTCTTTTATTACTCGTTCTAACATAAATAACTGGGGTTTATTATTTGTTGCTCTAATAAATTTGATAAAATCTTTTAACAAAATTGATCTTGTTGCTAGTTCTATGTTTGAATAAATAATCTTTTTCTTCGTTAATAAACTTAGTGAAACCTCAGATTTAACATACTCTAGTGGAAGTGGTCTTTTTGAAAAAAAAAAGGTAGATCCTACTGCTTTTGCATAAATTTTTAATTTAAATGGGTCAAGAGTAAATTTAATTTTTTTTAAATCTAAATCTAAATTCTTATCAATTTGAACAATTCTATTTTTAATTTGTTTATTAAACCTATCTGTTTCTATACCTAGAGTGCTGAGATAAACTAATAAAATGAGAATTAAACTAAGAACTAATAAAAAAAACTTTAAAATATAATTTTTCATTTAATTTTATAAAGTGATTGTTCCAAAAATTCGTCAATATCACCGTCTAATACTTTATCTGGGCTTGTGCTTTCAAAATTAGTTCTATTATCTTTTACAAGTCTATAAGGTTGTAATACATATGATCTAATTTGATAACCCCATCCTATTTCTGATTTTGAACTTTCAATATTTAAGTTTTCCTCCTCTTTTTTTTTAATTTCATAATCATATAATCTTGCTTTCAACATGTTCATACACGTTTCTTTGTTTTTATGTTGAGACCTTTCATTTTGACATTGAACAACAATTTTGGATGGAATATGTGTAATTCTAACTGCACTATCAGTGGTATTAACATGTTGGCCACCTGCTCCACTAGAACGATAAGTATCTATTCTTAAATCTTTCTCTAAAATTTCTACATTAATATTTTCATCTACAACTGGGTAAATCCATACGCTAGCAAAACTTGTATGTCTCCTTGCTCCAGAGTCGAATGGGGAGATTCTAACGAGTCTATGTATTCCAGACTCTTTTTTTAACCACCCAAAGACATACTCGCCATGTATTTTAATTGTAGCTGATTTGATTCCAGCTTCATCACCTTTATGTTCGCTGATTAAGCTTGATTTAAAATTTTTTTTATCAGACCATTTTAAATACATTCTTCTTAACATATCGGCCCAATCTTGACTTTCTGTACCTCCAGCTCCTGCATGTATTTCTATATAACAATCCAATGAGTCAGCTTCATTTGATAAAAAACATTTAATTTCATTTTTTTTTACTTCACGTCTTAAGTCTTTTATATTCTGTATAACCTCTTTTTGAACGGTTAAATTTTCTTCTTCTAGCGCTAATTGATTTAAATCATCTAAATCTTTTACTCTTTTAACAGCGCTATTTAAGGAATTAGTTAAATCCTCATAAAGTTTCTTTTCTTTTATTATTTTTTGAGAATTATTTTTGTCCTGCCAAAAATCGGCACTTGACATTTGTGAGTTTAAAGATTGAAGTTTTGAATAGATTTTATTTTTTTCAAAGATACTCCTGTATTTTTTGATTTATTTTTACAACTTCATCTTTAAAATTTTTGTAATTATTATCCATTAGTAAAACTTTAGTATATTATTTGTATCCAATCTATCTGAATTTGAATAACGGACTTTACCATCAATTATATTTTCTCTTTTATATACCTCAATAATTGTATTTTTTGAGGAAAAATTAGCTTTTTGACCAGTTAGAGGATCAACTACCATCATTACTGTTCCTTTTGCAGCTTTGAAAGGTCTTGCATCTGATTTTTTAACCACTTTTTTAATAAAACTTTTAAATATAGGTAATGCAGTTTTAGATCCCGTTTCATATCTTCCTAGTGATCTGGGATTGTCTGTACCAACATAAACACCTACTAATAAATTTGAAGTAAAACCTACAAACCATGTATCTGTATTTTTATTAGTAGTACCTGTTTTTCCTGCAATATTTAAATTCAAATCCTTTAATTTTTTTGCTGTGCCTCTTTGTACAACTCCTTCTAATATTGAAGTCATTTGATAAGCTGTTTCAGGTGAAAATACCTGTTTGTAATTATTTTCAATTTTTGGGTAGTCGTTGCTGATATATGAAATTTTATCACAATTAATACATTTTCTTTTTTCGTTATTAAATATTGTATTTCCTTCACTATCCTGAATCCTATCAATTAAAATTGGATTGACTATTTTTCCTCCGTTTACAAAAGTAGAATAAGCTGAGGTGAGTTTTAACAAAGTAGTTTCAGCAGACCCTAAAGAAATTGACAAAAGTTCTTCAGGATTTTCATAAATATTAAGTTCTTTTGAAAAATTAATTATTTTTTCTAACCCTAATTTTTGAGCTATTCTCACTGTCATTAAATTTCTTGATTTTTCTAAACCTACTCTAAGCGTTGACGGACCATAAAATTTTTTACCATAATTTTCTGGTTTCCACATTTTTAAATCTTCACCTTGATCTAGAACTAAAGGCGCATCTAAAACTAAAGATGTTGGTGTAAAATTATTTTCTAAAGCTATTGCATAAACAAATGGTTTAAATGCTGATCCAGGTTGCCTTTTTGCTTGTGTTGCTCTGTTAAATTCACTTTTTTTAAAACTAAAGCCACCACTTAAAGCTAAAACTCTTCCTGTAAATGGATCCATTACGACTATTCCACCATTAATTTCGGGTAATTGTTGCAAACTATAATAATTTTCGTTACTTTTTTTTACATAAATTACATCGCCTAATTTAAACAACTCATTAAATTCTTTTTTTGTCCAAGAGATATCTTTAAATTGTATAGAACCTTTAAATTTATCGTAAGTTTCAATATCAGCTGAAAATTTATTTATTTTTTTTACTATTGCTAATTTCCATTTAAGTGAATTTTCTAAATTAAATTTATCAAGACTCTTGCTCCAATCAGAATTATATTTTTTATTTGTTAGTGGTCCTCTCCATCCTTTTCTTTTATCATATGAAATCAATCCATTTCTAAGAGAGTTTGTTGCAATTTTTTGTATTTTTAAATCAATAGGTGTATTTATATTTAATCCTTGTTTGTAAACTTTTTCATAACTTAAATTTTCTATTACATTTTTTCTAACATCTTCAATATAGTACTGAGCATCTTCTAGAAATATTTTTTTTGTTTTTTTTATTTTAATATTTTCTTTCTTTAGTTTTTTATACCATTCAAGTGTCAAATAATTGTTTTCATATAAATTTTTTAAAACTAAATTTCTTCTAAATTTCGCAAGTTGAGGATTATTATATGGATTATACTTACTAGGAGCTTTGGGAAGTGCAGCAAGCAAAGCTGCTTCAGAATAATTTAAATCTCTAATTGATTTGTCGAAATATTCTAAGCTAGCAGCGGCTACACCATAGGCTCCACTTCCTAAATATATTTGATTAAGATACAACTCTAAAATTCTCTCTTTAGATAAAGCTCTTTCAATTCTAAAAGCCAATATTGCCTCTTTTATTTTTCTATTTAAACTTACTTCGTTTGTAAGTAAAAAATTTTTTGCTACCTGTTGAGTAATAGTTGATGCACCCTCTAATCTTTTTGATGTTAATACATTTGAGATATTGTTAATAATAGCTCTAATAACTCCTTTTGCATCAACGCCTGGGTGAGAAAAAAAATTTTTATCCTCAGCTGATAAAAAAGCATTAATAACGTTTTTTGGAATAGTATTAAATGGTACGAATACTCTTTTTTCCTGAGAAAAATCTGCTACTAAGTCTCCGTTGCCCGAATAAACTTTGCTAGAGACGGCTGGTTTAAAATTTTTTAAAAATTTATAATCTGGTAGATCATTAGAAAAGCTCCACAAAACGCTAATTATCAAAACACCTGTTAAAAGGATAAAAGATATAGATAAAATAAAGATATTTTTTAAAATTTTATTCATTTTCATTTCATTATATCTTGGAATTTGTTAAAGATAAGGCACTAGTATTAAACAAAATTTTAAAAATATTAAATTATTAATGAAAATAACAATCAAAATATTATGGAAAAAAATTTATTTATTGATGCCTCGCATCCAAACGAAACTAGAGTTGTTCTCAAATCAGGTGAAAATATCGAAGATTACGAGTACGAAGGTTTAAAAAACAACTTAATAAAAAATAATATCTATTTAGGCAAAGTAAGTAGAATAGAGCCCTCCCTTCAGGCGGCTTTTATAGATTTTGGACGAGAAAGACACGGTTTTTTATCATTTAATGATATTCAATCAGACTACTATCAGATCCCAAAAGCAGATTTAGAAAAAATTAAAATTGAAGAGGAAAAAGCAAGAGAGGAACTTTCAAAACAAGTTGAAGCAAAAGAAGAAGAAAATATTGCTGAGGGAAAATTAGAAATAGATGATCCAATTGAAAAAAATGTAGATCAACAATTGTATGAAAAAAATGAAGACAAAGATAATTCAGAAGAGATAAAAGGAAAAAATAAAGAAATTAAATTTAAATTTAAAAAATATAAAATTCAGGAAGTAATAAAACCCAACCAAGTAATCTTGGTTCAAGTAATTAAAGATGAAAGAGGACAAAAAGGAGCAGCACTAAGTACCTTTATTTCTATAGCTGGTAAATATATAGTTTTAATGCCTAATACGCCAAAGGGTGGAGGAATTTCGAGAAAGATATTTAATCCAGCAGATAGAAAAAAAATTAGAACAATTCTAAACGAAATAGAAATACCAAAAGAAATGGGTCTAATTGTTAGAACAGCTGGAAGTAACAAAACTAAAAATGAGATAAATAATGATTTAAATACTTTAATCAAAACATGGGGCCAAATAAAAGATAACGCTATAAATTCAATTGCACCATCATTAATTCATCAAGAAAGTGAAATAATAAAAAGGACCTTAAGAGATATGCTGGATGACAATACAAAAAATATTATTGTAGAAGGAAATGAGGGTTATAAAAAAGCACAAACTTTTATGAAAATGATGATGCCATCTGCAGTAAAAAAAGTTAAAAAATATAGAGGAAAAGTTCCATTGTTTATTGAGGAAAATATTGAACAAAAACTAAATCAAATTTTCGATTCAGAAATAAAACTCAAATCTGGTGGATATTTAGTTATTAATCCTACTGAAGCTTTGGTATCTATAGATATTAACTCAGGAAGTTCAATTAAAGGAAAAAATATTGAAAGTACGGCGCTAGATACAAATATTGAGGCTGCTGAAGAAATCGCTAGACAAATTAAAATAAGAGATTTGTCAGGTTTAATTATTATAGATTTTATTGATATGCTCAGTTATGGAAATAGAAGGTTAGTAGAAAAAAAACTTAAAGAAAAATCTAGGTCTGATCGAGCAAGAATACAAATAGGAAGAATAAGTAATTTTGGACTTTTAGAAATGTCAAGACAAAGGCTCAGAGAAAGTGCCATTAAATGGAAAGTTACATTGACTGATGAGTCATTTGCACAAAAAATTCTAAAGATTGTTGAATTAAAAGCAGTAATTAATAAAGCAAAATTTGTAGAATTAAAAGTTTGCGAAAAAATATCTGATTTTCTTAAAGAAAACTTTGTTAATGATTTAACATATTTTGAAAAAAAAAATAAAATGAAAATTGATATTGTTAGTGATAATTCTTTAATAATTCCTGAATATATTATGAATTTTCAAAATAAATCAAAAAAAACAATTGAACTGGTTGAATATCATGAAAAATTAAAAAATCTGGATATACAAACTAAAGAAGATAAATTTATAGAAAAAAAAGAAAACAAAAAAATTAACAAAAAAACATATAAAAAAAAAAGATTTTTTAAAAAATCTAAATAATTCCTTTTGATGGTGAGGATGGATTACCCATTAACATTTTATTTATCCTTCCAGATAAATATGATTGTCTTCCAGAAACTACGGCATTTTTAAAAGCAAGTGCCATTTGAAAAGGATTTTTTGCTTTAGCTATTGCAGTATTTACTAAAACCCCATCACAACCTAATTCCATTGCAATAACCGCGTCAGAAGCTTGACCTAATCCAGCATCTATTATTAAAGGCAATTTTGTTTGCTTTCTAATTATTTGAATATTTACTTTATTTTGTATTCCTAAACCAGATCCTATGGGAGCTGCTAAAGGCATAATTGCATCAGCTCCTGAATTCTCTAAACGTTTAGCCATTAAAGGATCATCATTACAATAAACCATTACTCTAAAGCCTTCCTTGGCAAGAACTTCTGTCGATTTTAAGGTTTCAATCATATCTGGAAATAAGTTTTTTCTGTCTCCCAAAACTTCTAATTTAACTAGTTTCCAACCTCCAATTTCTCTTGCAAGTCTTAATGTTCTTAGTGCTTCTTTTGAATTAAAACATCCCGCAGTGTTTGGTAGATATGTTATTTTTTTTGGGTCAATATAGTCCATCAACAACGGTTTGTTTTTATCAGTAATATTTACTCTTCTAACGGCAACTGTAACTATTTCTGCTCCAGAAAGCTCAATTGCTTTAGCACATTCTGACATGGTCTTATACTTTCCAGTTCCTACAATTAACCTAGAATTAAATTTTTTCTTAGCAATAACAAAATTATCTGTTTTCAAATTAACCACCTCCAATAAAATGTACTATCTCTATTTTATCATTTTTTTTTAATTTTATTTTACTTATTTTTTTCTTATCTAATATTTCCTCATTAAGTTCTATAGCTACTTTATTTAGAGGAATTTTAAGGTGTTTTAATAGCTCTGATAGATTATAGTCTTTAATAACTAAATTCATTTTACCATTTACTTTAATTTTTATTTTTTTTATTTTTTTCATCGTATATAAATGCTGAATGAATAATAAAATAATTATTATTAATGGTCCAAATCTTAATCTATTAGGTGAAAGAGAACAATCACAATATGGATCTACAAATTTTGAACAACTTAAAGAAAATTGCCTAAAAAAAGGACAAGAAATTGGATTAGATATTGAATTCACACAATCAAATGTTGAAGGAGAGTTGGTAAGTATAATTCAAGATGCTAGAAAAAAATATGACGGTATTATCATAAATGCTGCTGGATTTACTCATTCGTCAGTAGCTATTAGAGACGCTCTTGATATATTTAAAAAACCAATTATTGAACTTCATATTTCAAATATTTATAAAAGGGAGGAATTTAGACACAAATCACTTATAAGTGGTGTTGTAACTGGAGGAATATTTGGCTTGGGTACTGATGGATATATTTTGGCCATAATTTCATTACAAAAGACTTTGCATAATGAAAATTGATAAAAATATTATTAAAGAGTTAAGCGATTATTTAAAGGAATTTAATCTTACTGAAATAGAGATAACAGAGAAAGATACAAAAATTAAAGTATCAAAAAATAATGTTTCTATCAGTAATCAGCCACAGGTAGTTTCAAATCTTACAACTTCTTCATTAACATCTGATAACGCTCAAGCTATTAAATCAGGCACTGAAATTACTTCACCCATTATTGGAACAGCATATCATGCCCCAGAACCAGGTGCTAAAAAATTTGTAGAAGTAGGAAAAAAAATAAAAAAAGGTGACACAATCATGATTGTTGAAGCAATGAAAACAATGAATCATGTTCCTTCAACTCAAGACGGGATTGTAAAAGAAATTTGTGTAGAAGACGGGCAACCAGTTGAATTCGGTCAGACTATTATTATTTTAGAATAAACTATGTTTAAAAAAATTTTAATTGCAAACCGTGGGGAAATTGCAGTTAGAATAATTCGAGCATGTAAAGAATGGGGAATACCTACTGTTGCTGTGCACTCAGATGTGGATAGAGAAAGTATGCATGTGAGAATGGCAGATGAAAGTGTGTGCATTGGCTCTCATCAACCTGCAAATAGTTACTTAAATATTCCAGCATTAATGTCAGCAATAGAACTAACAAATGCGGATGCAGTTCACCCTGGATATGGCTTCCTCTCAGAGAATGCCAACTTTGCAAAAATTTTGGAAGATAATAAAATTAATTTTATTGGAGCTTCTTCAAGACATATAGAGATGATGGGTGATAAAATTCAAGCAAAAAAAATAGCCAAAGAAAATGGATTGCCTGTTATAGAAGGATCTGACGGGGGTGTTAAGAATATTTCTGAAGCAAAATCACTTTGTAAAATAATTGGTTTTCCTGTTTTAATTAAAGCCTCTGGAGGAGGTGGAGGTAAAGGTATGAAAATTGTTTACAAAGAGGAAGAATTTGAAACATTGTTTTCAACTGCTAAATCAGAGGCACAAAAATACTTTGGAAATGATGAAGTCTATATTGAAAAATTTTTTCAAAATCCACGACATATTGAGGTTCAAATATTAGCTGGAAAAAACAGAGTAGTACATCTTCATGAAAGAGATTGTTCAGTCCAAAGAAGACATCAAAAATTAATAGAAGAAACCCCAAGTCCGGTTTTAAATGACAAAATAAGAAAAGACCTATTTGAAAAAACAGTAAAAATGGTTACAAAAATTGGTTATATGGGTGCTGGAACTGTTGAGTTTATTTATGAAGATGGAAAATTTTATTTCCTTGAAATGAATACAAGGGTTCAGGTTGAGCATCCTGTAACTGAAATGGTTACTGGGGTAGATATAATTAAAGAACAAATTTGGATAGCCTTTTCTGGCGAAACTGCTTTAAAACAAAGTGATATAAATCCAAGAGGACACGCAATTGAATGCAGAATTAATGCTGAGGATGCAAGTAAAAACTTTCAACCTTCTCCTGGATTAATTACTATGTGTCACCAGCCATCAGGCTTTAGAACTAGGGTAGATGGTGCTATATTTCAGGGTTATAAAGTGACTCCATATTACGATAGTATGGTTTGTAAATTAATTTGTCACGGAAGAAATAGAACTGAAGCTATTCAAAGAATGAATAGATCTTTAGACGAATTTGTTATTGAGGGAATAACCACAACTATTCCGCTTCATAAAAAATTACTTAGTCATAAAAAATTTATCAATTCAGACTTCAACGTAAGTTGGCTTGATAAAGACTCCATAGTTTAATAACAACTCACTAGCCAAACATCATAAACAGGGTGATCAAAAGGGGTAATTGATGGACTTGAAGAAAACATCCAGCCATTAAATACAAAAACCTCGTTATTGTCACTATTATTCAAGTCTCTTACCTGCAGGTAAGCAGTTATTTCGGGGCTATCGTCAAACTCAGAATTCTTACATTTTAAACTTTTAATTGATAAATCTTTATACTTTTTAAATTCTCCATTTTTCAACTTTAAAAGTATATTTTTTGAACTTATTTTATCTAAAATTTTGATATCAGTAAAAGTACCTTCTAAATTATTTTTTGAGTTACATTTAATTATTACTGAAAAATAAATTAAAATAACAAAAAATATTAATTTAAAATTATTCTTTCCAACTCGAGTATTTTTTCTTAGCAGCATTTGTATTTTTATTTGGATAATATGCCTCGTCTGTTCCGGTTAAGTTTTCTTTGTGAGGTTTCTGCCAGTCATATTTATCTAAATTATGTTTTTTTTCTATCCTATTAGGTGTAAAATGAATCCAGGAGTACCATTCTACGGGAATTTTTGACGCATCAATAGAATCAAAATAAATAACCCATCTTTTTCCACTTTTGCTCTCATAATATTTGTTGCCGTATTCATCTTTTCCAACAAGTTTTCCAAAAAAAATAGTTTTTAATCTTGTCCCAAAAGTATCTTGATTCCACCAAATGAAAATTTTCTTAATAAGTGTCAACATAATTTTTTTTTTTTATTCAATTAAAAATTGTAAAATTTAAATTAGACTAAAATATGAATATGTATATAAATTAATTGATTCATTAATCAAATTAAAATTTAAATTGAGGACAAATGGCAAAATATCTAGTTGAAACATATTATACCTGTACTTTCAAAGTAAATCATTACTTAGATGACGTAAATGAAACAGAATTAAAAAATTTGGAAAAAAGAGATGACGGAAAATTTGAAGTTTTAGATGTAAAGCTTGATAATAGAAAAACTAAAAGTCTAGATCCGAAAAACAACAAAATTCTTGATGGTAACAAATCAGAGGTAATTACACAGGCCAAAAACACAAGCTCAATAAGCAAAGAAAGTATAATAACTAATTTAAATAAAACAAATGAGAAATCAGGAAAAAGATTTAGTATGCCTGATAGAAGAAAAGGTTATATTCAAAAAGCTACTATTGGTGATCACAAGGTCTATCTGCATACTGGAGAATACGAAGATGGAAAAATTGGAGAAATATTTATTGATACTAGTAAAGAGGGTGAGCTTGTAAAAGCTTTAATGAATAACTTTGCGATTGCTGTTTCGCTAGGTCTTCAATATGGAGTACCGCTAGATGAATTTATAAGTGCATTTGTAGGTACAAAATTTGAACCCTCAGGCAAGGTTTATGGTAACGACAGAATATTAAGTGCTACATCAATTTTGGATTATATTTTCAGAGAACTAGCTATTTCATACCAAAATAGAGAAGATCTAGCTCACACTCCTGCTATTGGTGGAAATGATACTGTAAATACAGAAGATCAGAACTCTGAAGATCAGAATCAATTATTAAAAATTGTAAAAGATATCACCAGCAAAGGTTTTGTAAGAAACAACTATAAAAAAAATTTGGTTGATCTTTCAGATGTAAAGATAAGCTTAAAAGGTAAGAAATAAATTTATTTTTTAGTTTTTAAAACAAGATTTAATTCTTTTAATTGATCTGGATTTACACTAGATGGTGCATTCATCATTAAATCTTGTGCGTTCTGGTTCATTGGAAACATAGTAACTTCCCTAATATTTTTCTCATTAGCTAATAACATTACTATTCTATCAATTCCAGGTGCTATTCCTCCATGTGGTGGTGCACCATAACTAAGTGCATTGATCATTCCGCTGAATTTCTCATCTACTTGTTTTTTATCATATCCTGCAATTGAGAATAGTTTGTACATAAGTTCTGGTTTATGATTTCTAATTGCTCCAGAAGACAGTTCAATTCCATTACAAACTATATCGTATTGATACGCAAGTATATCTAATGGATTTTTAAAATCTTTATCACTTAAATCGCCCTGAGGCATAGAAAACGGATTATGACTGAATCTTATCTTATTTGTTAATTCATCATTTTCAAACATTGGATAATCAACAATCCAACAAAATGCAAAAACATTATCATCAATTAAATCAAGATCATTTGCAATTTTATCTCGTGCTAAAGCAGTAATTTTTTCTAGTTCATCCTGTTTATCACAGGCCATGAAAATACTATCCCCTATTTCAGAATTTGTTTTTCTCATGATTTCAAGTAATACATCTTGTGAAAAGAACTTGCCTATAGGACCTTTTGCTGAAATATCTTTACCTTTTTCAAAAGTAAAATATGCTAAACCAGAAGCACCCTCTCCTTTTGCCCATTTATCAATATTATCAAAGAAACTTCTCGGCTTATCTTTGGTATTTTTAGTAACAATACATCTGACCATAGATCCACTTTTTACTAATTTTTTAAATATTTCAAATGAAACATCTTCTCTAGAAAAAATTTCAGTGATGTCATTTATGATAAGTGGATTTCTTAAATCTGGTTTATCAGTACCATATTTAAGCATCGCCTCCTTATATGAAATTTTTGGAAATTTATCAAAAAGTAGCTTTTTATTAGAAAAGGTTTTAAATGTATTAACCATTAACTTTTCAACTACATTAAATACATCTTCTTGCTCAACAAAAGACATTTCTAAATCTAATTGATAAAATTCTCCAGGACTTCTGTCGGCTCTTGCATCTTCATCTCTGAAGCATGGGGCTATTTGAAAATACCTATCAAAACCTGATACCATTATTAATTGTTTAAATTGCTGTGGAGCTTGAGGCAAAGCATAAAATTTTCCTGGATTTAGTCGGCTTGGGACCAAAAAATCTCTAGCACCTTCTGGACTGGATGAGGTCAAAATTGGTGTTTGAAATTCTAAAAAACCTAACTTAATCATTTCGTTACGGATGTATGAAATTACTTTAGATCTTAAAATAATATTTTCATGAATTTTTTTTCTCCTTAAATCTAAAAATCTATATTTTAATCTAATCTCTTCTGCATACTCTTGATCACTAAAAATAGGCATAGGTAATTCTTTGCAAGTACCTAAAACATCATATTTTTCAATAGCGACCTCTATTTCACCTGTATCAATTTCATTATTAATTGTATCTTTAGATCTGTTTACAACTTTTCCCTCAACTTTGATTACTGTTTCCAACTGGATTTTTTCTAAATCAGAAAAGAATTTATTGTCTTTATCTATAATACATTGAGTAATTCCATAATTGTCTCTTAAATCTAGGAATAATAAATTACCATGATCTCTTTTTTTATTTATCCATCCCGAAAGATAAATCTTTTTATCTACATCTGTTTTTCTTAATTCGTTACAATTATGAGTTCTATATTTATTCAATTAATCTCCTAAAGCCTCTTTAATTATTTTAAAATCAATTGGTTTTTTTCTTTTTAAACTAATTTCGTCGATCTTATATATGAAATCAGATATTTTACCATAAGATCTATCAATTCTATTAATAACAAAATCAATAAGTTTTTTATTAATAAAAATTTGGCGGTCGGAGAGATTTTTTAGTATCAATGCATACATCAAATCATCATTGGGATTTTCAATATGAGATAAAATAAAATTTTTAGATCTTGATCTAAGATCATTTAATTCAAAATTATAATTTACAATTGGAGTCACAGATGTAACTATCAAATACTTATTATCTTGATCAATAGTATTTATTATTGTGAATAATAAATTTTCATCGATTTTTTCATCTAAGTTCTCAATTACTATATTTTGATAAATTTTTAAATTTTTAACAAATCCATTTGTGATATTTTCTGCATCAATTTTAATACCTTTAAATTTTTCTAAAAAAATATTTATCAAATGAGTTTTACCTGAAAATTTTTCACCAATTAAATTTATAAAATTCTTTTCCCATTTTGGCCAAGTATTTAAAAGTGTAAACGCGTGTTCATTGCTATTTGAAACATAAAAATCTTGATCTTTAAAATTTTGTTCGAAATCAAATTTTATAATTTGTTGATTAAGATCTCTCATTTAGAATCCAAATTTTATTTTTTATTTCAAAATCATAATTATGATAACTCATAACTTCTAAAAATTTATCTGGAGTTCCATTAAAGATAATTTTGTAAAAATTATTTTTATTATCAAATTTATAAATAAAAAAATTATATATTAAATCTAAATTAGAGAGAATTTTCTCAAATTTATCAATTTTTATATTATTAGTATTATTTGTAGAAATATTTAGAGATAATTTAACTGAAGTATTAATTTGATTCTGTGACTTCCAATAATCTTCATAAACTAATTTTAAATTATCAATAAATTTGTTTAATTCTCTCTCATCATTAAAATTTATATCATCAAATATAAAATTTTTTAAAATACTTTTATTATCGAATGATATTTTATTGAGTACTTTAATTGTTTCATTGTTTTTAAATACAATCATTATTATATGATCATCTATACTGTATTTATCTGTAATTTCTCTGAAATCATAACTTTCTAAATTTTTAATATTTTTTTTAATTAAGTTAAAATCTTCAAGATCTTGTGTGGGCAAAATATAATTCAGTAAATTGAATTTTTTATTATTTAAATTCCAACTATTAAATAGTTTACTTTCAGAAAACATTAAAACCTGGTTTTCCTCTTGATCAAAAAAAACTGGGATAAATAATATATTTTTATTTACTGGAGGAGACGGAAATATATTTTTTGACTCTAACAAATCAAATAAATTTTTTTTATTAAATGAAACGTTGAGAGTTAGGTAATAAATATCATCAATAAATTTTTCTTCTTTTATTGAGAAGGTTTCAATCATTCCTTTAATTTGATTAATTGAAGTATTTTTTAATTTAATTTTATCTTTACTTTGAACAATAGATAAAATTAATTCATCAAATGCCTTTAAAAATCCCTCATCAATAATTTCATTTTTATTGAAATTTATTTCAAAAGGAGTGGATATTTCAATATCACTGACTGAAAAGGTCTTTGAGTAAACATTTTCTGTGGAAAAGAAAATATTTAGTAAAGCAAGAAATAAAAAAAAATTATATAAGTTTAGTTGTTTAATTATTTTAAAAATAAATTTCATAAAACATATTAATGAATAAAAAAATATATACCTATAAAAAAAGTGGTGTTAATATAAAATCTGCTGATAAGTTTGTTAACTTCATCTCTACAATTTCACCAAAAAAAAAAGGCAAAAAAAAGTTTTCTAATATTGGTGGATTTGGCTCAATAACTACAATTCCAAAAAATATAAAACAACCAAGGATAGTTGCTTGTACAGATGGAGTGGGTACTAAAATTGAAATAGCAAACACTTTGAATAAATTTGATACTATTGGTATTGATCTGGTAGCTATGAGTGTAAATGATCTGATTGTTCAGGGTGCAAAACCATTATTTTTTTTAGATTACATATCAATAAATAAAATTGATTTATCAAAACTTAAATCAATAATTAAAGGTATCTTAGATGGGTGCAAACAATCTAGATGCGAGCTTGTTGGTGGAGAGACTGCTGAAATGCCAGGGACTTATGAAAAAGGTAAGTTTGACATTGCTGGTTTTGCTGTTGGTATAGTTGGAAAAAATCAAATTTTAAATAATAATAAAATAAAAAATAATAATATTATATTAGCAGTTCCTTCCAGTGGGTTACACTCTAACGGTTATTCTCTTGTAAGATATTTAATAAAAAAAAACAAAATAAATATTACAAAAAATAAATTTTTAAAATCTGAACTATTAAAACCAACTAAAATATATGTTAAGGAAATTATGAACTTAACCAACAAAAATTTGATAAATGGTTGTGCGAATATAACTGGTGGAGGATTATCTGATAATATTAAAAGAGTAATACCAGAAAAACTTTCGGCAAATTTAAATTTAGATCAAATAAAAACCACTAAAATATTTAAGTGGTTAAAAAAGATAGGAATTTCTGATAATGAAATGCTTAAAACATTTAATTGTGGTGTTGGATTTTGTTTAATTGCTGATGCTAAGAAGTTAAAAAAAATAAATAAATATTTTTCAAAAAAATATAAACCTTATGTAATTGGTAAAATTACAAAAGGAAAAAATAAAGTTAAACTGAATGGCTCTATCAACTGGCTTTGATAAAATTAAAACTGCTGTTTTTATTTCAGGTAAAGGGAGTAATTTAAAATCATTAATTAAATTTTCTAAAAACAAGAGATCGCCTATTTCAATAGATTTAATAATTTCAAGTAATTCAAAAGCTCTAGGGTTAAATTATTCAAAAAATTTTAATATTAAAAAAAAAATATTAAATTTTAACAATAAACGTTTAGTGGAAAATAAACTACTTTTAGAATTAAAAAAAAATAATATTGAAATGATCTGTCTTGCCGGATTTATGAAAATTTTGTCAAAAAGGTTTATAAAAAATTTTAAAAATAAAATTCTCAATATACACCCGTCATTACTTCCTAAATACAAAGGGTTAAATACTCATCAAAGGGTATTGAATAATAATGAAAAATTTTCTGGTTGTACTGTTCATTTTGTCAGTGCAAAACTAGACTCGGGAAAGATAATATTACAAAAAAAAGTAAAAATTAAAAAAAATGATACAAAAAAAACTTTAGCTAAAAGAATTTTAGTTCAAGAGCATAAATTGTATCCAAAAGCTATTTTAAAAGTTTTCAATTTTTAAAAAAAAAATCAATTTCAATTTTTGCATTCTCAATACTATCAGATCCATGAACTGAGTTCTTATCTATTGAAATTCCATATTTTTTTCTAATTGTTCCCTCTTTAGCATCTTTTGGGTTTGTGGCACCCATTAACTCTCTATTCCCTAATACTGAATTTTCTTTTTCAAGGACCATAACAACAATGGGACCGGATGAGAGATAATCGCATAAATCATTATAAAATGGCTTTGTTTCATGAACTTTATAAAATTTTTCTGCTTCAGATTTTTCAATTTGAATTTTTTTTTCTTTCAATATTTTAAAACCATTGCTTTTAAACATTCCCTTAATTTCATTTTCAAGATTTCTTTCTACAGCATCTGGTTTAATGATTGACAATGTATGCTCTAAATTACTCATAATGATCCTCTATTAATTTGTTTAATAATCTCACTCCATAACCTGTAGCACCACCTGAATTTAATGCTCCTCCATATTTTGAAAAGGCCATTCCAGCTATGTCTAAATGCGCCCAAGGTGTTTTGTTTAAAATAAACCTTTGTAAAAATTGAGCAGCAGTTGTTGATCCTGCTCCGCCAACATAATTAATATTTTGCATATCTGCGTTTTTAGAGTCTATTAATTTATCAAAGTTATTGTTTAAAGGCATCCTCCAAACTTTCTCATCAACATTTTCACCAACATCAATTAATTGGTTTGACAATTTATCATCATTTGAAAACAATCCTGCGTATTCAGATCCTAGTGAAACAATAATTGCTCCCGTCAAAGTTGCTAAGTCAACAATAAATTTAGGTTTATATTTTTCTTCTGTAAATGTAAGTGCATCAGCCAAAACTAATCTTCCTTCTGCATCTGTATTTAAAACTTCTACTGTTTTTCCACTATAAGACTTTAAAATATCTCCTGGTCTAAGCGCGTTACCTCCAGGCATATTTTCTACAAGACCAACAACGCCAACTGCGTTTATTTTTGCTTTTCTTAAGGCTAAACTTTTCATTAAGCCTACTACAACAGCAGACCCTGCCATATCATAAGTCATGTCTTCCATAAATTTTGCAGGCTTTAATGATATTCCTCCAGTATCAAAACAAACTCCTTTTCCGACAAATGCCAAAGGTTTAGATTTATCTTTCAAACCTTTCCATTCAATAGTCACTAAATAAGAACCTCTCGCACTTCCTTGACCAACTCCAAGCAGTGTATTCATTCCAAGTTTTTTTAATTTTTTTTCATCATAAATAGTAATTTTTAAACCAAACTTTTTTAATGAATTTAATCTTTTAGCATACTCATCTGGATGCAAAATATTTCCAGGTTCAGAAACTAAGTCTCTAGTAAAAAAAGTTCCCTCTTCAATTGCCTTAAATTTAATTTGCTCATTGACACTTGGTATATATTTTCCCACTACTAAAATAGAAATATTTTTTGTATTTTTTTTTGATTTATATTTATCAAAATTATATGACTTAAGCCTGAGTCCATGCAAAAAATATGCAACAAAATTAGTTAACTTCGATGGAATGCTATCTGTATTAAGAATATACTCACTATTTTTTAATTCTTTAATAATATTATATAAATCGGCACCTAAATTTTCTACCTCAGAACTTTTTATATCTTTCTTAAGAGAAACTAGAATAATTTTTTTTTTTGAACTTAAATCAAAACAAAATATTTTTTTTCTACTATTAATGTTCTTTATCAAATCTGATACATAAGAAAACTCTTTGTTGGAAATATACTTTTTTATATTTGTAATAGTAAATTTATCATCAACAAAAAAAACAACATTTGATATTGATTTACTGGACTTTATTTTTTTATAATTAATATTTACTGACATAATTTAATATTGTATTCGAAAAACATGATATATATTAAGAAATACGATATTTTCAATGGAAAAATTAATATTTAAAAAAGTAATTAAAGATATAACACTGTTGTTTTTCTTGTTGTGTCTAACACTTGGATTAATAGTTTGGACGCTACAGGCTGTAAATTATCTTGATTTTGTTACACAGGACGGTCACGGTCTAAAAACCTATTTCTTTTATATCTTATATAATTTCCCTAAAATTATTCATCGATTAATTCCTTTTGTATTTTTTATCTCATTATTTTTAGTTTTAACAAATTATGAAGCTAAAAATGAGCTGGTTATTTTTTGGACACATGGGGTAAGTAAAATGCAATTTGCAAACATAATAATTATATTGTCAATAATTTTACTTGTTATTCAAATTTTAATTGGAAGCTATATCTCGCCTGTTTCTCAACTCAAATCTAGAACTTTTTTAAAAGATTCTAACATAGATTATTTTTCTTCATTAATTAAAGAGGGAAAATTTATAAATGCTGTAAAAGGTTTAACGATCTTTATAGATAAAAAGGATCAAGATGGAAACTTCAAAAATATATATATTGATGATTCTTCTAAAGAAAACACTAAAATTACATACGCAAATAACGGTAAAATTTTAGATATAAATAACAAAAAAATATTTAAGCTTTTTAATGGAAAAGTAATCAATAAAAAAAAAAATAAAATTAATGTATTTGAATTTGATCAAATTGATTTTAATTTATCAGATTATACAACTAAAACTATATTAACTCCAAAGTTACAAGAAACATCTACAAAAAACCTTATAGTTTGTTTTTTTAGTAAATTTAATTTTGAAAAAAAAAATGAAAAAATAAATTGCCAAGCTTCAATAAAAGCAGAAATAAGCCAAGAACTTTTTAAGAGAATCTATAAACCAATATACATTCCTATATTGGCTCTGATTTGTAGTTTTTTAATTTTGCTACCAAAAAATAATTCAGGTTATAAATTGCAATCAAGTTTAACATTTTTATTTGGATTTTTACTTTTAATAATATCTGAAACTGCTTTAAGATATTCTACAGTATCAACCTTATCAACTGGTATATATTTAATTACACCATTTATTTTGTTTATAATCATATATTTAATTTTATTCAAAAAATCTAAAAATGTTTAAAATTTATCAAAAATATATTTTAAAAAAATTTATAAACAAATTTTTTCTTATCAGTTTAATTTTTTTTTGTTTAGCTGTAGTTTTAAATATATTTGAAGAAATTTCATTTTTTAAAAATTCTGATTCTAATTTCATCTTACCCTATTTCTTAACAATACTAAATGCACCTATTACTCTTTTTGAAATTTTTCCATTTATTTTTCTAATAACATCACAATTTTTTTTTTATGAAATAATAAAAAATGATGAAATGTTCGTTCTTAAAAATAATGGATTAAGTAATCTAAAAATTATAAAAACTTTATTTTTCTCAACAATATTAATGGGTCTAATTATCGTTCTATTATTTTATAATTTTTCTTCAAAACTAAAATTTATTTATACAGATATTAAAAATAATTATAGCAATGATAACAAATATCTTGCAGTAGTAAATGAAAGTGGTTTATGGCTTAAAGATGAGACTGAAAAATCAATTTTAATAGTTAAATCAAAAAACATAGAAAATAACTTCTTAATAGATGTAGTAATAAATGAGTTCAATTTTGATTTTAAGTTAAATAGAACAATTCAGTCAAGTAGAGTAGATATTAGTAACAAAAATTGGGTAATTTTTGAACCAACAATAACAACTAAAAATAATTTACAAAACAAGTTTAATGAGATTAATCTTACTACCAGTTTTGATAATGATAAAATTCGTAGCTTGTTTTCAAATTTTTCAACATTAAATATTATGCAGTTATTTAATTTAAAAAAAGATTATGAAAATTTAGGATATTCATCTGATGAAATTGAAATACATTTGTTCAAAATTTTTATATCGCCATATTTTTATGCTTTAATGACTGTATTATCATCAATAGTAATGATAAGTGTGGTCAAAAGAAGCTCAATCTTTTTTAATATAATATTAGGAATTTTTATTTCTGTTGTAATATATTATATAAACTTCATGTTTTTTTCATTGGGAAACACTGGTAAAATCCCCACAGAAATATCAGTATTTTTACCTATTTTATTTTTAACAATAATCACAATTATTGGTTTGGTTAGAATAAATGAAAATTAAGATAATAATCAAGTCTCTATTATTATTTTTTATTTTTGAAATTTCTATTGCTGAAAAATATACATTTGAAGTAAAAAAAATAATTTCTCTTAACAATGGGAATACAATTAGTGCATTTGATGGAGAAATAATATCAAAAAATAAAAATTTAAGTGTTAAAGCAAAAGAATTTAAATATTTAAAAGATTTAGATATATTGGAAGCATCTGAAGGTATAGCAATAATTAAATCAGAAAATTTAGAAATAATTTTTAAGCAACTTAAAATCAATAATAATAATTTAACTCTTATAGCAAAAAACGGAATTCAAATTGATGATTTAAAAAACTCTTTAAACATTACTGGTGAAAAAATAGTTATGGATCGATCAAAGAACATTTTAACTGCGTCTGGTGGAATTCAAATTGATGATTTAAAAAACTCTTTAAACATTACTGGTGAAAAAATAGTTATGGATCGATCAAAGAACATTTTAACTGCGTCTGGTGGAATTCAAATTGATGATTTAAAAAACTCTTTAAACATTACTGGTGAAAAAATAGTTATGGATCGATCAAAGAACATTTTAACTGCGTCTGGTGGAATTCAAATTGATGATTTAAAAAACTCTTTAAACATTACTGGTGAAAAAATAGTTATGGATCGATCAAAGAATATAATTTTTTCTAATTCTTTAACAAAACTTAAAGATAAAAAAAATAATAAAATTAATACTAAATCATTTAAATATAATATTGATACAAAAATTGCTAAAGTATCTAATGCATTGATAAACGATAATGAAAATAATAATTTTAAAATTAAAAATGCTACAATTAACTTGTTGTCAAACAATTTATTAGGAAAAGATATAGTAATAAATTTAAATAATAAATTTATGGGACCTGATGTTGAGCCTACATTAGTTGGTAAAGAAATAAAATATAGAGGAAATGTTACTGAAATAACTGATGGAGCGTTCACGACTTGTAAGAAAACAGACAAATGCCCTCCATGGCAATTATCAGCTGATAAAATAACTCATAATAAAGAAAAAAAAACTATAAGTTACAAGAATGTGTGGCTAGAATTATATGATGTACCTGTTGCATATTTTCCTAAATTCTTTCACCCAGACCCTACCGTTAAAAGACAATCTGGTTTTTTAATGCCTACATTTAAAAGTTCTACAAACGAAGATGGTTATTTTAGTGTGCCATACTATAAGGTTTTAAGTGAAAATAAGGATTTAACTCTAACACCAAGGTTTTATGGTCAAGATCAATTTATGATACAAAATGAGTATAGAGAAGTAAATAAATTCAGCAAAATTACAAGCGATGTTGGTGTATATTCTGACAATAATAATAATATTCAAGGTCATTTATTTTACAATTTAAATAAAGATTTTAGTTTTGATGAATTTGAAAATAATAATTTAGAATTAAAAATAGAGCAGGTATCTAAAGACAATTATTTAAAAAAAAATAGGATTGAGTCTCCAATAATCCAAAATTATGAATTATTAGAGTCTTCAATAAAATTAAATATAAAGTCAGAAAACTTAAATATTAATACTAATTTAATGGTTTATGAAAATTTAAACATACAAAATAACCATGATAAATATGAATATATTTTACCAAAAATTGAGCTTGATAAAAGAGTGGAAAATAAAACGAACCTGGAAGGAAATTTTAATTTTAAATCAACAAATTTTATTTATAATTATGATACTAATGTTTTTGAAAGAGTTAATACTAATAACCTTATTTTTAATTCAACTCCAAAGATTTCAAAACAAGGAATTAATAACAATTACGAATTTATAATTAAAAACTCAAATACAAAATCAGATAATTCATTGTCACACAAAGAAGGAGCTGATCATTATCTATCTGGCCTTTTTCAATTTAATTCGACCTATCCATTAATAAAAAAAAATAATAATTATAGAAAATTATTAAAACCAAAAATATCTTTTAAATTAAGTCCTAACAATACTAGAGATATTAGCAGCAATGAAAATAAGATTGATGTAAATAATATTTTTAATTTGGATAGAATCTCATCAAATGAAACTTTAGAGGGCGGTATATCTTTGGCATATGGATCAGATTACATACTTACTAGTGAAAAAAATAATAAAGAGATTTTTAGTTTAAAATTGGCAAATAATTTAAGATTAAAAGAAAATAATGATATTGAGAGAAATAATCAATTAGGAGCAAAAACATCTAATTTTTTTGGAGAAATAACTTACTCACCAGTTGAGTTTTTGTCCTCTAGTTATAAGATATCAACATTAAACAATTTATCAGATATTAATTATCAAAATTTAATTACAGAACTTAAATTTAGTAATTTTACAACCACGCTAGATTATTTAAGACAGGATGGAGATAAAAATTCATATTTTTTAAATAAAACTACTTATAATTTCAATGATTCAAATAATATAAGTTTTTCAACAAGAGAAAACTTAAAATCTGATTTAACAGAATATTACAATTTATTATATCAATACAAAAATGATTGTTTAGTGGCAAGTATTGAATATCAAAAAGAATATTACAACGATAGCGAGATAAGACCTTCTGAGAATATATTTTTTAATTTGACAATAATACCTTTTGGAACAGCTAAATCACCAAATATTCGATAATGAAAGTTAAAATTTTATATTTTTTATTATTTTCATTATTTCTTATTAATTATTCAGTAAGTTATTCCAATGAAAAAATATTTATTGTAGCAAAAGTTAATAATCAAATAGTAACCAATATTGATGTAAAAAAAGAAGTATCTTACCTTACACTTTTAAATCCAAAATTAAATAATTTAAATAAAAATCAAATTAATGAATTAGCGAAAAAAAGTCTAATTAATGAAACAATAAAAAAAAATGAGCTTGTAAAATTTTTTAATTATGAAAAAGAATTACCAATTATTAACAATATTTTTAAAGATTTTTATAATAATTTAAACTTTACTAGTGAAAAGAATTTCAAAAAAAAATTATTGAGTGGCACAAATTATTCAATTTATGAAATTAAACAAAAATTGAAAACAGAATTTTTCTGGAATCGTTTAATATTAAATAAATTTAAAAATCAGGTTAAAATTGATGAGGAAAAACTTAAAATTAAAATCAATAATTTTGATAAAAAATATAAAAAACAATATTTGTTATCAGAAATTTTTTTTAAAATGGATCAAAACATAGCTCTTGATGAAAAAATAAACAAAATTACAAAAAGTATAATTAATGTAGGTTTTAATAATACTGCAAATATTTTTAGTATTAGCGAAAGTTCAAAATATGGTGGAAAAATTGGTTGGGTAGATGAACAAAATCTATCGCAAAAAATTTTAAACGAACTTCTTAAAATTAAAGTTGGTGAGTTTACTAAAACAATAAAAATTAATAATAATTTTTTGATTTTAAAAATCGAAGATATAAAATTAAATGAAATTAAAAATGATAAAAAACAACTTCTAAAAAAAATGATAGAATTTGAAAAAAATAAACAACTAAATCAATATTCAAAAATTTATTTTAACAAAATTAAAATTAATAATTTGATTAATGAAAAATAAACCTATACTTATTGTTGCTGGTGAACCTAACAGTATTTTTTTAGAGATATATTTTAAGACAATAAAAAAAAATATTAAAATTCCACTAATAATCATTGCGTCTCAAAAGTTGCTTGAAATGCAAATGCAAAAGCTTAAATTTAAAAAAAATATAAGATTAATAAATATAAAAAAAATAAATGAATATAAGTTAAATAATAAATCAATTAATCTAATAGATATAAGTTATACACAAAAAAAAGCGTTTACTAAAATATCAGATAAATCAAAATTATATATTCAGAATTCGTTCAAAACTGCTTTTGAAATTATAAAGAGTGGTTTTTCTGAGAAATTAATAAATGGTCCTATCTCAAAAAAATATTTTCTAAAAAAAAATTACTTAGGTATTACTGAATATATTTCCAAACAATTTAAAATAAAACAACCTGTGATGTTAATTTACAATAAAAAGCTATCAGTTTGTCCTATTACAACTCACTTACCATTAAAATATGTGTCTAAAGAAATTAGCAAACAAATAATCAAGAAAAAGATTATATTAATAAATAAATTTTACAGAGAAAAGTTAGGTTTCAAACCTGCAATAGGTGTTCTTGGATTAAACCCACATTGCGAAAGTGTATCAAAATTTAATGAGGATGAAAAAATTATTAAACCAGCGCTAAATGAATTAAAAAAATTAAATTTAAAAGTTACAGGACCATACCCAGCAGACACATGTTTTCTTAAAAAAAATAGAAAAAAATTTGATATTATAGTAGGTATGTATCACGATCAGGTATTAACGCCAATTAAGACTTTGTTTGAGTATGATGCAGTCAATATAACATTAGGATTACCATTTATAAGAATTTCTCCTGATCATGGACCTAATGAAAAAATGTTAGGAAAAAATATTTCGAACCCATTGAGTTTAATTAGAGCTATAGAATTTTTGGAAAAATATTGATTAAAGCAAAAAAAAGCCTGGGTCAGAATTTTTTAATTGATAATAGCATCTTAGAAAAAATAGTTAATATCACAGACATCAAAAATAAATCAATTCTTGAAGTTGGCCCTGGCACAGGAAATTTAACTTCTTTAATTTTAAAAAAAAAACCAAAAAAATTTATAGTAATTGAAAAAGATAATATCTTAGCAAATACTCTTAAAAATGAATTTAAAGATCAACTTACAATAATTAATAATGATATTTTAAAAATAGATGAAAATACTCTTGAAAAAGATAAATTAATAGTCTTTGGAAATTTACCCTACAATATTTCAACTGAAATTTTGAGTAAATGGATTATTAATTCAAAAGATAATGTTTGGTTTGATTGTTTAATATTGATGTTTCAGAAAGAAGTTGCAAATAGAATTATTGCTAACTTTAATACATCAAATTATGGAAGATTATCAATTGTTAGTAATTGGAAACTTAATATTAAAAAAATTTGTGATATTAAACCTCAATCTTTTTATCCAAAACCTAAAATTGATAGTTCTTTATTATTTTTTTCCCCAAAAAAAAATTATACAAAAATTAAAAATCCAAAAAATTTAGAAATAATTACAAGAATATTTTTTAACCAAAGAAGAAAAATGTTAAAAAAACCCTTCAACCAACTATTTAATGGAAATCAAAAAATTATAAATGAACTCAAAATTGATTTAAATCTAAGACCACAAAACTTGAATTTTGAGACTTACTATAAATTAGCTTGTGAATATGAAAAATTAAGAAGTTAGTTTTTCAACGTGATTTCTTATAAAATTTAGATCATAATCTTTAGATCCATTATTAATTACTGCATCAATCAAATTTGCTATTTTCAAATAACATTCGTTTAAGTCATTATTTATAACAACAAAATCATAATTTATCCAATGCAACACATCTCTTTCAAATTGTTTCATTCTTTCTTTAGCTATCAATTCTTCATTAATATGTCTTCTGGATAATCTTTCAAATAAGACCTCTTTACTAGGCGGAAGTATGAAGAAAGTAATTAATTTGTAATCTAGTTTTTTATTCTTTATTTGATCAGCTCCCTGCCAATCAATATCAAAAAGAACGTTCTTTCCTTTATCAAGTTTGTTTATAACTGGAGTTCTGGTAGTGCCATAAAAATTATTAAAAACTTTTGCATATTCTAGAAACTCCTCATTATTTATTAATCTTTTAAACTCAGATTCATTTACAAAAAAATAATCTTCGTCATAAGTTTCATTTGGTCTTGGTTGTCTAGTGGTATGTGAAATTGAAATTTCAAAATTATCTTTTTCAGATAACTTTTTTACAAGGGTTGTTTTTCCTGCTCCCGATGGAGAAGATAAAATTATCATCACCCCATCTTTTTCTGAAGGCATTAATTTTATTTAGTTTGCTTTTCCTTCGATAAATTTAATAGCATCGCCTACTGTTAAAATTTTTTCAGCTTCACTATCTGATATCTCAGATCCAAATTCTTCCTCAAAAGCCATAACTAATTCTACTGTATCCAAACTATCAGCTCCTAAATCATCAGTAAAACTAGACTCTTCAGTTACTTTTGCTTCATCAATTCCTAAGTGATCTGCTACAATTTTTTTTACTTTGCTTGAAACGTCATCTGACATATTGATCCTTTTGTTATAAATTCTTAATAGTTTAAAAACCTGTTTTGTCAAGCCATATACATGCCCCCGTTAACATGTAGTGTTTCACCATTTATATAACTTGATTGATTTGAGCATAAAAATAGCACTGCATTTGCAATATCATCAGGTTCTCCTAGGCGTGCTGAGGGGATTTTTGATATAATAACCTCTTTAAATTTATCATTTAATTTATCTGTCATTGCTGTCTTAATAAATCCTGGTGAAATACAATTAATGTTAATATTTTTCTTAGCATATTCTATCGATAAACTCTTTGACATCGCAATAATACCAGCCTTCGATGCAGTATAATTTGCCTGCCCTAGATTTCCTGTATGACCTACAACAGATGTAATATTAACAATCTTACCAGATTTATTTTTTAACATTTTTTTTATTGCAAACTTACTCATTAAAAATGTTGATGTTAAGTTGATATCTATTACTTTTTGCCATTCTTCTAGGTTCATTCGTATTGCTAGATTGTCATGTGTTATTCCTGCATTGTTTACTATACAATCCAAATTACCACCAAGTTCCTGGGTTGCTTTTTCAACAAATTCTTCAATTTTATCACTTTGAGAAATATCAAACTTTAATATTTTAATATTTTTATTTTTTTCCTTTAGCTCCTCAAGTTTTTCTATTTTTGTACCTGAAGCTAAAATATTTGCCCCAGCTAGATTTAATTTTTCAATAATTGAATTTCCAATTCCACCTGAAGCACCTGTAACGATAATTTTTTTACCTTTTAAATCTGTCATATTTTTAAACCTTCAATATCTCTTAGACTATTAATTGTATCAATTTTTACATTTTTATTAATTCTTTTTACCAAACCTGACAATACTTTCCCAGGTCCAATTTCTATAAAATGGTCTACATCATTTTCTATCATATTAATCACACTTTCTCTCCATCTAACTCTGTTCTCTATTTGCTTAATCAAGAGATTTTTTAGTTCATCTGGATCTTTAATTTCATTAGCTGACACGTTTGAAATTAATTTATTTTGTGCATTATTAAAATTAAGTTTATTTAACTCTTCTCTCATAATTCTTGTAGCATTATTCATCAAATCGCAGTGGAAAGGTGCACTTACTGGAAGTTTGAGGTTTTTAATTGAGTTATCTTTTAATATTTGCATTAATTTTTCTAAATCCTCTATTTTTCCACTCAAAACTATTTGACCTTCAGAATTGTCATTTGCAATTTGTGCTTTTAAATTTTCTTTATTTTCTATCAAAATTCTTTCGATGACATCAACTGTTGAGCCTAATACTGCAACCATACCTCCCTGCCCTTTAGGCACAGAATTTTGCATGGCATCTCCTCTAATTCTTAATATTTTTAAAGTATCTACAAAATCTAGATATCCTGCACATGACAAAGCTGAATATTCACCCAAAGAATGTCCAGCAAAGTATTTCGCTTTATTTAAATCTAATTTGAATTCATTTTTAACTACATTAAATATTGAATAACTTATTAGAAATATTGCTGGTTGTGTATTGACTGTTAAATCTAACTCTTCTTTTGGACCCTCCAGAATAAGACTAGAGATAGAAAAATTTAGTGTATCATCTGCCTGTTTGAAGAGGTCTTTTACCGTATTAAATTTATCATAAAACTCTTTTCCCATTCCTACTAGTTGTGATCCCTGACCTGGAAAAATTACTGAAAACATATAAAAAAAACTAATATTTTTGCCTTTTTAACTATTGTAATTGAACTTTTATAATAGTATATCCTCACTTTTTATTAAAGAACTTAAATGAATTTATACGAACACACTATTATTGCCAGGCAAGATACTTCACCAAGTGAATTAAAGCAACTAACAGAAAAATATTCTAAAATCGTTGAAAAAAATGATGGTGAGGTTGTTAAGACTGAAAACTGGGGATTATTAAACTTATCTTATATTATTAAAAAAAATAAAAAAGGAAGTTACATACATTTTAAAATAAAGGGTAAAGGAAATGTAATTGATGAATTAGAGAAAAATGAAGCTATAGATAAAAAATTATTAAGGTATCTTACAGTAAGAGTAAAAAAATTTGATTTAGAAACAAACTATTTTGGAAAAAAAGAAGATAGTGACAAAAAAGAAAGTGCTAAAAACTAATGCCAAAAAGACAAAGTGGAAATAAAAGAGGTAAACAAAGTAACTTTGCAAAACTAAGTATATTTCAACCAAATAAATATAAATTCAAAAAAACTTGTCCATTGTCAGTAAAAGGTGCTCCAGAAGTGAATTATAAAAACATAAAACTTTTGAAAAAATATGTTTCTGAAAATGGTAAAATTTTACCTTCAAGAATAACCAATGTATCTCAAAAGAAACAAAGAGAGTTGTCTCTTTCAATCAAAAGAGCTAGAAATTTAGCGTTATTATAATATGAAAGTAATATTATTAGAAAACGTGAAAAGAATAGGATCTATTGGTGAAGTGATAGATGTAAAAAGAGGTTTTGCTAGAAATTTTTTAATAGCTAATAAAAAAGCCCTTTATGCATCAAAAGAAAATATAAAAGAGGTTGAAAAAATCAAAGCTGAGCTATCTAAAAAAGATAACGAAAAGAAAAAGGAAGCATCTCAAATTGCAGAAAAAATTAACAGTAAGGAGTATTCTGTCAAAAAACTAAGCACAGAAAATAATGAATTGTACGGTTCTGTTAAACCGACTGAAATTTCAAAACTTATTCAACAAGAAAACAAAATTGATATTAAGCCTTCAATGATACAACCAGTTGAAGAAATAAAAGCATTAGGAAAATTTAAAGTTAAAATTTCTTTACACTCAGAAGTTGATGCTGAAATTACAATAAATGTTTCCTCAGCTGATACAATCCAATAATTATACATTCTTTTCCCCAGCATCACTTTATAATTTGATTAAATCATTTTTCATGTAAGTTTATCATCATGGAAAACAACTTAAGTATAGTCAAAGATCAATTTAAAGAATTACCAAATAACATTGAAGCTGAACAAGCTGTAATAGGATCCATTCTTGTAAGTAATGATATTTTTGATGAAATAAATACAATAATTTCAAGTGCTAATTTTTATGATCCAATGCATCAAAAAATATTTGAAGCAGTTGAAAGTCTTATCTACAAAGGGATGTTAGCTAACCCTATTACTTTAAAAAATTATTTTGAAGATGAAAAAGATGATCTAAATGTTCCAGAATATTTGGTAAAAATCACAAAGTTTTCTACATCAGTTAGGCAAGCAATAGAATACTCAAAAATAATTTATGATATGTTCGTAAGAAGAGAATTAATAAAAATTTCTGAACAAACTATTGATAACGCAAAATTAAATGATCTTGATACTAACGGACAATCTATAATCGAAAGTTCTGAAAGATTATTATTTGATTTAGCTGAAAAAGGTTCTTTCAATTCTTCTTTAGTAAAATTTGATGAAGCAATGAAACAAACAATTGAAATGGCTTCAGCTGCTTATAAGAATGAAGAGGGAATCGTTGGTGTTCCAACTGGTTTAAGAGACTTAGATGATAAGCTTGGTGGTTTACATCAATCAGATTTAATTATTATTGCAGGTCGTCCTTCAATGGGTAAAACCTCCCTAGCAACAAATATTGCATTTAATGCTGCTCAAAAATTACAAGAAAGTGGTAAGAAATCATCCATAGCTTTCTTTTCACTTGAAATGTCTTCAGAACAATTGTCTACAAGAATTATATCTGAACAAGCTAGAATTAGCTCTAATGATATTAGAAGAGGAAGAATATCTGACGATCAATTTGATAAGTTTTTAGAAACATCAAAAAATATCTCTGAACTGCCACTTTATATAGATGAAACTCCAGCAATAAGTATTGCAGCTTTAAGTAATAGAGCAAGACGTATTAAAAGACTTTTTGGCCTTGATATGATCGTAGTTGATTACATTCAATTAATGAGAGGAACAACATTCAATAAAGATGGAAGAGTTCAAGAGATTTCACAAATTACTCAAGGACTTAAAGCAATTGCTAAAGAACTTTCAGTTCCTGTGGTAGCTCTTTCGCAGTTATCTCGACAAGTAGAACAAAGAGATGATCATAAGCCTCAATTGGCAGATTTAAGAGAGTCTGGCTCTATTGAGCAGGACGCAGATGTTGTAATGTTTGTTTATAGAGAAGGATATTACTTACAAAGAAAAGAGCCAAGAGAAGCTACAGTTGAACATGCGGAGTGGCAAGCAAAAATGAATGAGGTTGCACATTTGGCGCAAATTATAATTGGAAAACAAAGACATGGTCCGATTGGTAATGTAACTCTTGAATTTGAGGAAAGATTTACAAAATTTAAGGATACTCAATTAAGTTAAATTCCAATATAAAGAGCTTGAATGATAGCTCATTTTTATCAAAATGTTATCCTTAAAAATCCAAAAGCAATATTTGTATTGTTAATTATTGCTATTTTAAGTTTTGGATACTATTCAAAAAATTTTAGGCTAGATGCTTCATCAGAAACCTTATTAATAGAAGGTGACCCAGATTTAGCGTATTTGAAAGAAGTCTCTGAAAGATATGGATCTAAAGAATTTTTAATTCTTACTTATACACCAAATGAGGGGATGGTAACTGATTCATCAATTAACAATTTATTAAGTTTAAAATATAAAATTCAGAGCTTTAACTGGGTCCATAGTGTAATTACATTATTAGATATTCCTCTTTTAAATAATTCTGATGCTCCTCTTCAAGAAAGACTAGAAAGCTTCAAAACCTTAAAAGATGAAGATGTTGATAGAAATCGAGGTTTTAAAGAAATTTTAAATAGTCCTGTTTTTAGGAATTTTGTCATTAGTGAAGATGGTAAAACTAGTGGAATTATTGTTAACATTAAACAGTCTAAAAAATTAGAAGATATAGAAAATAAATCAAAAGAAGAAGTTGAAGTAATTAAAGATCAAATCAAAAAACAAAACCATCAGAATATTTTAGAAATAAGACAAGTTATTAAAAGTTATGGTGATATTGGAAAAATTTATCTTGGAGGAATACCAATGATTGCTGATGATATGATGACTTTTATTAAAAGTGATATAATTGTTTTTGGTTTAGGAGTTCTATTGTTTATAATTGCCACTTTGTGGTTTGTTTTTAGAAACCTTCTTTGGATTATAGTTCCTATAAGCAGTTGTCTTTTTTCTGTAATAATAATGATGGGGTTACTTGGTCTACTTGGATGGAAGGTTACAGTTATTTCATCAAATTTCATTGCACTGATGTTAATTTTAACTATGGCTATGAATATTCATATGAGTACTAGGTTTCTCCAGCTTAAAAAAGATTTTCCATCAAAAAATAATTTTGAAATTATTTCCTTAACAACTTCAAAAATGTTTTGGCCAATTCTTTATACTGTTCTAACGACAATTTTTGCTTTCTTATCTTTAATTTTTAGTGAAATAAAACCTATTATTGATTTTGGTTGGATGATGACTTTTGGATTAATTACATCATTTATCATTACATTTACCTTGCTACCTACCCTTTTAAACTTTGCACCCACAAATAATATTTCAGTTAAAAAAGAACAGAAATCTAAAATTACAAATTTACTTAGTTTAATTTCTATAAATAATAAAAACTTTATTTTCTTAGTAAGTGGAATGGTTATAATATTCAGTGTTATTGGGATAAGTAAGCTTGAAGTTGAAAATAGTTTTATAAATTACTTTGATAAGAATACTGAAATTTATAAGGGCATGAAACTTATAGATGAAGAACTGGGTGGAACCACTCCTTTAGAGGTTATTATAAAATTTCCTGAAAAAGAAAAAGTGAAAAAATTTGAAGAAGATGATGAATTTGAGGATTGGGGTGATGAAGAAGATGCTAATGATGAAAAATACTGGTTTACTAAAGATAAAATTGACCTAATTAAATCTGTTCATAATTACTTAAATAGCTTACCAGAAATTGGTAAAGTTCTATCTTTTTCATCAATTATTGAAGTAGCTACTCAATTAAATAATAACAAGCCTTTAGGTACTTTAGAAATGGGAGTGCTTTACACTAAAATTCCTGAAAGTATTAAAACTGAAATCATCGATCCTTATCTTTCAATAAAGGATAATGAGGCTCGAATTAGTTTGAGAATAATAGACTCACAGGAAGATTTAAGAAGAAATGATTTAATTAACAAAATTAATTTTGATCTAAAAGATAAATTTGGTTTAGAAGAAAATGATTATAAATTGGCAGGTGTATTAATATTATTTAATAATTTATTACAAAGCTTATTTAAATCTCAAATTTTAACATTGGGATTGGTTATGATTGGAATATTTTCAATGTTCATAATTTTATTTAGAAATATTAAGCTTTCATTGATTGGTGTTGTTCCAAATTTTATTGCTGCTTTTTTTATATTAGGAATAATTGGATTATTAGGGATACCTTTGGATATGATGACTATAACTATTGCAGCAATTACAATAGGAATTGCAGTAGATAATAGCATTCACTATATTTACAGATTTAAAGAAGAATTTAATAAAATAAAGGATTACAACAAGACATTAAAAACGTGTCATGCAACTGTTGGGGTTGCTATACTAAATACTTCAATTACGATTGTTTTTGGATTTTCTATTTTAGTGTTATCAAAGTTTATTCCAACAATTTATTTTGGTGTGTTTACTGGGCTAGCTATGCTATTAGCTATGATATCAGTCTTGACTCTTCTGCCTGCGTTAATCTTAATTGTTAAACCATTTGACAAATCATCTTAATGTTAGAAATCATAAAAGATTTTTATAAAGCAATATCAATAATTGATTTAATTTATTTAATTTTAACAATCCTATCTTTGATAAATTGTTATAAAAAGGGCTTCATTTTAAGTATCCTTTCAATGGCTAAATGGTTGCTGGCATACATAATTACATTAATTCTATTTCCAAAAATTAAACCTTATGTAAAAGACATTATTGATAATGAGTATGTGCTCGATGTTAGTTTAGGAATAATAATATTTGTCGTTGTTATATTTTTAGTTTTATTAGTAAATAAAGGAATCAGTAAAGCGGTCAGATATACAGGTATTGGTGGCCTAGATACGACATTTGGATTCTTTTTTGGTTTTATAAGAGCTTATATTATTTCAGTTTGTATATTTTCAGGTGTTCATATTGTTTATAATTACGATAAATGGCCAATAAATTTTGACAAATCATATATCTTTCCATATTTAGAAAAAGGTAGTAATTATCTGTTAAAAGAATTTCCTAATGAAAAAACATATCAAGATTCTAAAGAAAAAATTACAGAGCTATAATCCAAGATTAAAAGAAGAATGTGGAGTTTTTGGTATTAGCAATGCAAAGGATTCTTCAGCTCTAACTGCGCTAGGGCTTCATGCTCTACAACATAGAGGTCAAGAAGGTTGTGGGATTGTAACTTTTGATGGAGAAAAATATTATTCTGAAAAAAGATTTGGTTTGGTTGGCGATAATTTTAATAAAGAGAAAGTACTTTATAACCTTAAAGGAAATTATGCGATTGGCCATAACAGATACAGTACAACTGGAAACAATATATTAAGAAATATACAGCCTTTTTTTGCTGATACCAATGCAGGTGGTATTGGTGTTGCACATAATGGAAATCTTACTAATTCAATTGCTTTGAGAAATAAATTAGTTGAAGATGGAGCTATATTTTACACTACTTCAGATACTGAAACGATTGTTCAATTAATTGCTAAATCAAAAAGACTAAAAACGATTGACAAAGTAATTGATGCAATTTTTCAAATTCAAGGTGGCTATGCATTAGTGATGCTAACTCAAAACTCTTTAATTGGAGTTAGAGATCCTTATGGAATTAGACCTCTGGTTATTGGTAAACTCGGCAATAGTTACGTCTTGGCATCTGAAACTTGTGCATTTGATATTATTGGTGCAAAATTTTTAAGAGAAGTTGAAAATGGTGAAATAGTTTTAATTGAAAATAATGAACTGAAAAGTATTAAGCCCTTCCCTGCTAAAAAAGTTAGGCCTTGTGTTTTTGAGTATATTTATTTTTCAAGACCAGACAGTCTGATTGGAGGAAAAACAGCATATGAGCATAGAAAAAATATCGGAAGAGAACTTGCAAAAGAAAACAATACTGATGCTGATATAGTGGTTCCAGTCCCAGACTCTGGAAATGCAGCTGCTATGGGTTTTGCTCAAGAATTAAAAATGAATTTTGAACATGGTTTAATAAGAAATCATTATGTTGGTAGGACTTTTATTGAACCTAGTCAGAAAATCAGAAGCTTAGGAGTTAAATTAAAATTAAATGCAAATCAAACTACAATTAAAAATAAAAAAATAATTCTAATTGATGATTCTCTTGTTAGAGGAACTACATCGTATAAAATAGTTAAAATGCTTTACGATGCTGGTGCTAAGGAAGTTCATGTAAAAATTGCATGCCCTGAAATAAGATACCCAGATTTCTATGGCGTAGATACACCTACAAAAAAGGAACTGTTAGCAGCAAATAAAACAAATGATGAAATTTGTGAATATATTGGAGCTAAAACTTTGAGATTTTTATCAATTGAAGGATTGTATAAAGCTATTGGTTTTGAAAAAAGAAACGAAACATATCCACAATTAACAGATCATTATTTTACTGGTGACTATCCTGTTGAATTAGTGGATGAATTAGGAGATAATAAAATAACTCAATTATCTTTATTAAGTACTGGATCAAACAATTAAGTTATGAAAACAGTAAATTTTACTGAAATGAAAAATGGAACTAAGGAAGATTATGAGCTTCTTGAAAAATTAGAGAAAAATTTTGAGAGACAAACAGCCGAAAGAATTTTAAATTATTTATCTAAACAAACTTCAACTTTAGAAGGTTATAAAATCACTAGATTAGAACACTCTTTACAAGCTGCAACAAGAGCTTTTAAAAATAAGGAAAGTGATGAAATGGTTGTTGCAACTTTATTGCATGATATTGGAGATGATCTTGCTCCAATGAATCATTCTCAATACGCTGCATCCATATTAAGACCTTATGTTTCCGAGAGAACTTATTGGATTATTCTTCATCATGGTCTTTTTCAAACTTTCTACAGTGCTGATCATTTAGGTGGTGATAAAAATGCAAGAGATCAATTTAAAAACCATAAATATTATCAAGACACAATAGATTTTTGTGAAAAATATGATCAGTGCTCGTTTGATCCTGATTATAAAAGTATGACTTTGGATGATTTTAGGCCATTAGTTAAAAAAATATTTTCTAGAGAGCCTTATTATCATCTTTAAATTTACATATAAATCAGTACTTAAAGATCATGATCGATACAAAAGATAAAATTGTAGAATATTTTTCATCAGGTATCAAAGATACAAAAAATTTTAGAATTGGAATTGAACATGAAAAGTTTCTTTTTAATAAAAACAATAATAAGAGAGTAGATTATTCAAAAATAAAAGAAATGTTTCAAGCTCTTCAAGAGTTTGGTTGGAAGCCAATATTTGAAAAAAAAAATATTATCGGATTAAATAAGGGAGGAAAAAATATTACCCTTGAACCAGGCAATCAAATTGAACTTTCTGGAGATAAATTAAATCATATGCACGAGGCATGTGCTGAATCACAAGATTATCTTTTCGAACTTGAGCAAGTAGCAAAAAAACTAGATATTAAAATTGTTAGCTCAGGTTTTGACCCTTTCTCCAAATTAGAAGAAATTCCAAATAATCCTAAGGAAAGATATGAATTAATGACTAAAAGTATGCCCTTGGGTGGTGAATTAAGTTTGGATATGATGTACAGAACATGTGGAACTCAATTGAACATTGATTATAAGTCTGAAGAGGATTTCAAAAAAAAATTTTTAGTAACAAATTCAATAGTTCCAATTACAATAGCTCTATTTGCTAATTCTTCTATAGTTGAAAAAAAAAATAGTAATTATTTATCTTATAGATCAAAAGTATGGCAAAGTACTTCTAGAGGTGGGCTACCTAAAATATTTTTTGAGGATTTAAATTTTGAAAAATATGCTGAATTTGTAATGGAATTTCCTATATTATTTATTCAACATGAAGACAAATATGTACCTGGATCTAGTTATAAATTTATTGATTTTATGAACGGAAAAATCAATGAGATTGGAAATAGATTACCTACAGAAAATGACCTAACAATTCATTTAAGCACTATATTCACAGAAAATAGATTAAAAAAATATATAGAATTAAGATCTATGGATACTTGTGGCTGGGATTGTCTTTGTTCTGGACCAGCTTTTTTTATTGGAATGCTTTATGGTAATTTAGATGAAGTACATGAGTTAACTAAAAAATGGGACAAAAATAGAATCATCAACGCATACCTCGAGTCTCCAAAAAAAGGTTTTAACACAGAACTAATGGGAAAAGATTTACATTATTGGGCTTCAACCTTGTTAGATCTTTCGAGAAAGGGTCTTAATAATAGAGATATATTAAGTAAAAAAGGGAAAAACGAAACTTTATTTTTAAATCACTTAAAAAAAGTGGTTTTTAACAAGTCAACAAATGCAGATTATATGATTGATAAATTTTCAAATGACGAAAATTTAGAAGAATTGTATGACCAGTAAAATTATTGCAATACAAGGAAACCATCCTTCTAAATTAAACCCCTTAACTGATACAAGCATTTTTCTTGCTAACGAAATTCAGAGTAAAAAATATAAGATTTTCTATTATGATCCAAAAAATCTTTCAATTATAAATTCAAAAGTTATAGCTAAAGGCTTTTTTGTTAAATTTAATTATAAAAATAAAAAGTTTTTTAAAATTTTAAAAAAACAAGTTTTAAATTTAACAAATTGTAAGTTTATTTTAATTCGCCAGGATCCACCTTTTAATATTGAATATATATCTACTACTTACATCCTAGATAGAATAAAAGATAAAGTTAAAATAGTAAATAATCCAACTTCTATAAGAAATATATCTGAAAAATTATACTCAGCAAAATATCAAAAATTTATGCCCAGCACTATTTTTACACAAGATTTAAATGAAATTGGTAATTTCATTAAAAGACATAAAAAAATTGTTATAAAACCTATCCATAGCTATAGTGGCAATGATATTCACTTGCTTAAAAATTTCAATTCAAAGTTAATAAATAAATTTATCAAAAAACACGATCATGTGATGTGCCAAAAGTTTTTAACTAAAATAAGTAAAGGAGATAAAAGAGTTTTTATTATAAATGGCAAAGTTTGTGGAGCTATATCAAGAGTTCCAAAACCAGGATCAATCTTAAGCAATATGAGCAAAGGTGCTAAGCCAATGAATACAAGATTAACAAAAAGAGAAAGTAAAATATCTAAATTGATTGCTAAAGATTTAAAAAAAGAAAAAATATTTTTTGCAGGAATTGACTTTATTGATCAAAAACTTAATGGAGATATCAATATCACATCTCCTACTGGATTAAAGACTCTTTACGATTTGTCAGGTAAAAATCTAGCCATAACATTTTGGAAAGAACTTAAGGCGTGAAAAATTTTACAGATCAGCAAAAAGGTTCGTTAATGGCTTTTGTTGCTGTTATGTTTATCACACCTGATTCTTTATTTATAAGATTGTCAAGTATTGAGACTTGGAGTTTAGTTTTTTATCGAGGAGCAATTCCATTTTTTGCTGTCTTTGTTGGGATGTTGATTATTTATAAATTCAACTTCTTTAGCATGCTTTTTACCAGCGGATATCATGGTGTAATATATATAGCCACATTTTCTATAACTAACATCGCATTTGTGGTTTCTATTCAAAATACAAATGTTGCCAATACACTAGTAATGATTGCAATGGCCCCTATGTTGTCTGCAATTTTAGGAGGTATCTTTTTAAAAGAAATGCCAGATAATAAGACGTGGACTGCAATTGGTATCACCTTTTTTGCAGCAGTTTATATTTTTTATGACTCTTTACAGTTAGGTAATATTTTAGGTGATGTGCTGGGATTAATCTGTGCCTTAGGTTTAGCGGTTGGAGCAGTAATAATCCGATCAGCTAAAAATAAAAATTTAGTGCCTGCAGCAGTTGTGGGAAAGTTGGTTGTAGCTATTTTTGCAATGTTTTTTATAGAAACTTATGTTCTTTTAGAAAAAGATTTATTAATAGTTCCGCTTATGTGTATTATGTGCGTTGCTATACCTTTTGTTTTGGTAACTATAGCCCCAAGATATATTCCAGCAGAAGAGGTAAATTTATTCTTTTTATTAGAGACCATTATTGGTCCTATATGGGTTTGGTTGGTAATCAAAGAACAACCAAGCTTAGAAACTATTCAAGGAGGCATTGTAATCATAATAACAATTGCGATTCACTCATTTCTTAAGCTTAAAAAATCTTAGACCATAAATTACAATTAACTTGATTTAGCCACAAATCGGAAATAGATAGCGTTTCATATGAATAAAATATTAAAGAATTCTTGGGCTTTATTTTTGGGTATGGGGGCTCTCATGCTTGCTTACGGCTTTCAAGGATCTTTGCTTGGGGTGAGAGCTGTAAAAGAAGAGTTTAGTCTGACAGCAACAGGATTTATGATGTCCGGATATTTTGTGGGCTATTTTATTGGCGCAATTACAATCCCAAAATTAATTTTGAGGGTTGGTCATATCAGAATATTTGCTGCTTTTGCTTCTATTGCATCTTTAGTTATTTTAGTTCATGCAGTTTTTATAAATCCATTTGTATGGTTTTTGTTAAGAGTATTAACAGGAATTAGTATGGTTTCTATTTATACAGTTGCTGAAAGTTGGTTAAATGATAGGGCAAGCAATAAAAATAGAGGAAGTGTTCTATCTCTCTATATGGTGATTTTATATGGAGCTATGGGATGCGGTATGTTTTTTTTAAATTTTAGTAATCCAATAAATTTTGAACCATTTATATTAATTTCGGTCATTACTTCAGGCGCATTAATTCCAATTTTACTAACAAAAAGAAAACCTCCAACTTTTAAGAAAATTGAAACTATGTCACTTCAAGAAGCTTATATATCCTCACCCTTTGGAATGGTTAGTTCATTTTTCTATGGAACCATTCAATCAGCACTATTCACATTATTAGCCGTATACGCAACTGGAAAAAATTTCTCAATCTTTCAAATTTCATTAGTTACATTTCTTCTTGCAATTTCAGGTGCGATATCACAATGGCCAATTGGAAAATTGTCAGATATATTTGATAGAAGAAAAGTAATTATAATTGTAACATTTGCTGCAGCATTTTTTGCTTTATGTGCAATCTTTGCAAGTGGAACTATGTATTATGATGGTATGCTTGGGTCTAGCAAAATACTGTTTTATATTTTTTTAGTTTTATTTTCTTTTTGTAGTTTACCTATGTTCTCTTTAATTTTAGCCCACACAAATGATTTTATCCCTAAAGAAAAGTTTGTAGCAGCAGGTGCTAGTTTACAATTTACATTTGGAATGGGAGCAATGGGAGGGCCTTTCTTATGCTCTATTTTTATGGGTATAGTTGGATTAAATGGTTTTTTTGCTTTTTTAATTTTTTTTCATATCCTTATTGGGGTTTATGGAATTTATAGATCAAGAGTTAGACCTGTTGTTGAAAATCCAGATTCACAATTTGTTGCTATGCCTCAATCAATAACTCCTGCTGGTATAGAACTAAATCCAACAACTGAACCTATTGAAGAGCCAATAAAACCAAATTTAGAAAACTTAACTAAATAAATCTAAAATTTTAATTAAATTTTTTATATTTTTTCAACAAAAGAGGACATTTTTTTTAATACCTCTTTTTTTGTGAGCTTATCAGTTCTAATTAATATCGAATCTTTTACTTTTATAAGTGGACTATGTATTCTATTTTTATCAGTTAAAGTTCTTTTTTTTAATGATTTTTTTACCTCTTTTAGGGGTAATGATTTCTTAATATCTAGCCATCTTCTATAGCTAGCAACATCAATATTACATTTAAAATAAAACGCTAAATCATATTTTGGATTTTTAGATAATATTTTGCTAGCAATATCTCTTCCCTCAACACAGATTCTTCTATTTTTTCTAATTATAGAAATTTGTAATTTGTTTACAATTTCTCTAATTTTTTTGACTTTTGCTAGCTCAGCTACATGACTACTTATTTCCTCAGAATGTAAATTTAACTTAGAAAGCTTTTTATAAGATAAACTACTAAATTTTTTTTTTATGAAAGAAACTTGATTTTTTGGTTTATGTTTAATTATTAATTTGCTTGCATATCTGTACAACAATCCAGAATTAATCAGTAATAGTTTGTACTTTTTAGAAAGAAGTTTAGCAGCAGTACTTTTGCCGCTTGCAGACTCCCCATCACAAGCGATAATGAGTTTTTTAATTTTTTTCATAAGATTTTTAAGGATATATAAGTTTTAAAGAAACTTGTCTAATCTAACAAATTAATTTCATCTCCTACATTTATGCTTGATGACGACAAAATTTGACATCTTAGACCACCTTTTCTTAAAAATTCTTTAATGATATTATCTTGGTTGAGTTTTTCCTTAAGATGTCTACATGGACGACATAAATCTACACCCTCTAACAAAACATTTCCAACTTTGATTTTCTTTCCGATTAAAGAATTTAATTGAATGCCTTTGGTTACTATGTTTCTTCTAAAATCAATATAAGGGATATTTAATCCAAATTTAATATTATAAAAATCAATATTTTCAGCCTCAATTAAAGTTATTTGGCTAAATGGATCATTAAATTCTTTAAAGTGTCTATCTCCCACTACTCCTTGGTTTGCTAAAACCTTGATAGTTGTAGCCTCTTGAATTTTTTGATTGCTATTTTTTGTAATTCCAATTTTTAAGACTTGTGGCATTAAAATTAATTAGCGTCTAAAACAGCATGTAAAAATTGCTTGGTTCTTTCATTTTTTGGATCACCAAATAATTTTTCTGGCGGACCCTCTTCAAATATTTTGCCATCATTAAAAAAACAAACCCTATCAGATATTTCACGTGCAAATCCCATTTGATGAGTAACCATAATCATTGTTAGGTTATGCTCTTTATTTAAAGACCTAATTACATTAAGAACTTCTCCCACAACCTCAGGATCTAGAGCAGAAGTTATTTCATCTAACAACATTACTTTAGGTCTCATTGCTAAAGCTCTTGCTATTGCTACTCTTTGTTGTTGGCCACCAGAAAGTCTACTTGGATGTTGATCCTTTTTATCAGTTAAACCTACTAATTCCAACAAGTCTAAAGCTCTTTCTTCTGCTTCTTCTCTATTTAAACCTAATACTTCAACAGGGGCCTCAATACAATTTTGTAAAGCAGTCATGTGAGGAAATAAATTAAATTGTTGAAAGACCATACCTATCTTAGAGCGCCTATCTCTTAAATATTTTTCGCTGGCTTCAACTGTTTTTCCATTTTCATTCATATGAGTTAAGGTCTCACCATCTAGATGTATAACACCACCATTTATTTTCTCTAAAGTCATCAATACCCTAAGAACTGTTGTTTTTCCTGATCCTGATGGTCCAATTATAGAAACCATTTCATTTTTTTTAATATCTAAATTCAAATTATCCAATACTGTTAAGTCTCCATATTGTTTTGTTACATTTTCAAATTTTACTATTATTTCCTCTGAATTATTATTCTTCATAATTTATTTTTTTATTTTCCCTTGTGCTTTATTAACATCTTTTTCAAGTTTTCTAACCCACATTGCTGCTGGAATAGATAGTGTTAAAAATATAACTCCAACTATAGTATATGGTTCTAGATATCTATAATTATAACCACCAACAGCTGTTGCTGCATGAAATAATTCTGCAACTCCAATAGTAGATAATAATGGAGTGTCTTTAAATATTCCAACTAAGTAATTTCCCATTCCTGGTATTGCTATTGGAAATGCCTGTGGCAAAACAATTCTTCTATAAGTATAAACTGTAGAAAAATTAAGAGCTCTACAAGCCTCCCATTGCGTTTTTGAAACTCCCTCCAGAGCCCCTCTATAAACTTCAGATAAATAAGTTCCAAAATGAAGACCAATTGTGATCATTCCACAAACCCAGGCTGATAATGTAATACCAAATTGTGGTAATACAAAATAAACAAAAAATAACTGAATTAAAAGAGGCGTAGATCTTATGAATTCTACTATTTCTCTATTTATCCAGTTTATAATTTTAAATGGAGTTCTTTGACCAAGTAAGAAAAATAATCCAACTACTAAAGCAATTGCATACCCTACACCTGCCGCAAGAATAGTATTTAAAGTTGCAATTGCCATTTGAGGTAATATTTCCAAAGTAAAATCCCATCTCCATCCCATTTCCATAATTTAAATTCTTTCCTTTCCGATCTTTCTAGCTGCCAATACCTCTAGCCATCTTAAAAATGGAACTAAAGCAAACCTAGCAATAATATAATAAATCAGTAATGCAGTTCCAAAACACTGTGCAGATAACCATGTAATTGAGTTAATTTGTTTTGCCTCAAAAGTTAAATCTACAACTGTTACTAAGGCAACTAACGCTGTCGCTTTTAACAATTCTACAGTTAAATTTGCAGCAGGTGGAAGAATTATTGGAAATATTTGTGGAATTATAATTCTTTTAATTCTTTTTGCAGGAGTAAAATTTAAAGCATGAGCTGCTTCCCATTGCCCTTTAGGTACTGCAAGTATGCCTGCTCTTACTATTTCTGCACCATATGCCCCAAAATTTAAACCTAAAGCCACTACTCCTGCGGTAAAAGCTTCTAATGATATACCAAAAAAAGGTAACACATAATAAGCCCAAAATAATTGAACTAATAAAGAAGTTCCTCTAAAAAATTCTATATACACAGTAGCGAGTCCTTGTACAGCTAGATTTTTTGAAAGTCTCATTAAACCAAAAATCATAGAAATAATCACATAAAGGATCATTGAGCAAACAAGAACTTTTATTGTAGTTACTGTTCCTAATAAAAGTGTTACACCATGTTCATTTAAAAATTCAAAATATGTCAAAGTAAATTCCTTAAGATTTTAAAAACCAGGCAACAGTAATGTTGCCTGGTTTTATTTTTTAATTTGTAAATTATTTAGTTGTGCAAGCCCACTCTGTAGTCATATCAGGTGGAGGTAGTTGAGCTTTATCATAGCCATACTTACCAGCTCTCTCTAACATTTTATCTGGATTAGCTAAAACTTTAGCTAAAGCTACGTTAAAAGCTTCTCTAAATTTACTATCACTTTTTCTAAATCCTATTCCAACTACATTAACAGTTTCTTTAGGCATTAATTTTGGATCAGTCACTTCAAATGCACCACCAGTTTTTTCTTCATGCTCTTTTGCACCAAAGAAAGTTTGTACAGCAGCGTCTGCTCTTCCTGCTTTCATTGCTGCTAAAATACCAACTTCACCCTCTACTAAAAGCATTTGGCTGTCTGGCACACCAGCTTTTTTAGCAGCTTCTACAGTATTGAAACCAGTCCCTGTAACAAGTTTAGCTCCAGTTCTTATTACATCTGCATAATTATTAATACCTTTAGGATTTCCTTTTGGAACTAACATTGCATCTCCAAATACTCCTATTGGGTCAGAAAAATCAATGTTGGCACATCTACTTTTGAGAATATACATACCTCCAGTAATCATATCTGATCTATCTGCATTTATTCCTGGAATAAGACCAGACCATTCAAAAACTTTAGTTTCATGCTCATTAATACCCATTTCTTCAAGAACGGTTAATGCAATCATATTTACGAAACCTAGCGCTTCACCGTTATCACCTGCATAAGCCCATGGAACAGCTGTTCCAAAGCCTAGTCTAAGTTTGTGTCCATCTGCAAGTCTTTCTGTTAATGTTTTTGCATTAACACTAGAAATACTAAACAGAAGAACAAATAAAACTGTTAGTGTTTTATAAATCTTATTCATTATTATCTCTCCCCTTAGTTGTTATAATTTAGATAAATTTAATCAGATTAGAGAACAGGTGTACAGCCACACTAAAAAATATTTTCAATCTTAAGTTGTTTAATTTTTAATTTATTTCAATTTTATCAAACAAATTGATCTCTCCGTCTTCTAATGGAGTTAGATAAATGCCCATATCATAATGATTATAAGTTTGTTTTAAAATTTTAAGCAAATTAAAAGACTTATCATCTGATTTTGGTTTTAGGTTAATTGCTACACATCTTGGAATATTTTTCTCCACTTTAAATAAAACATTGTTAATTTTTAACATTTTACCAATCCAGTTTCTTTCTTGCCAAGCTTCAACACCATCGAAATACAAATTTCCTCTAAAAATTGAAGTTTCAATTTTTCTATTAATTTTATATTCAAAATCTTTGATGCTATTGATGTTTAAAAGAGAAATTGAATTTCTAAACTCAGACTTATTTGATATGGAAGTATCATAAAAAGGATATTCTTCATTTTTCATTAATTGAATATCTTTTTTTAATGAACTCTCTAACTCAATTAATTTATTAGTAAGATCTTTTCTTTCCTCAATATCGTCAATGTTGATTGTAATTATTTTCTTTCTATCCATTATTAAGGTTAATTTATTTTCTTGATATAAAAAATTGTATTTATTGAGGGCTGGGGTATTTTTAAGAGTTAATATTTTATTCCATTTTCCTCTTCTTTCATCAGGATACTTTTCAAACAATTTTGATTGCTCTGAGTCAAGATTTTGTGAAAATGCAAAAATTCTATCACCTAAAATTCCAATATTTCTAACGATCTTACATGTTTCAATATCTTGAAAAGATATAGATTTTACTGGGCAGTAATGTATTGAAGAAATATTTATGCTCATATAATCTTAAAAATAATATGACTTATCTTAGTTCAAATCAACTTAAAGAATATAACGAGCAAGGTTATTTAGCACCATTGGATATTTTATCAAAAAGCGAAGCATTAGAGACTAGAAAAGAAATAGAATTGATAGAAAAAAAATTGCCAAATGAAATAGATAAATCAGGAAGATACAATGTTCATTTAATTTCACCAAAGCTTGATTCAATTGTTCATAATTCAAAAATTTTAGATGCAGTAGAATGTATTATTGGAAAAAATATCTTAGTTTGTAGTACTACTTTATTTATTAAAAACCCTCATGAAAAAGGATTTGTAAGTTATCACCAAGATGCAAAGTATATCGGATTAGAACCACACAATTGGGTTACAGCATGGGTAGCAATAACTGACTCAAATGAACATAATGGCTGTATGAAAATGTGGCCTAAATCACATTTAAATATTAAAGACCATAATGAGAAATTTAACAAAGGAAACTTACTTACTAGAGGTCAAACAGTAGAAAATGTACCTGAGGATGAGGTTAAATCTATTGAGCTTAAATCTGGTCAAATGTCTTTACATCATCCTAGAATAGTTCATGGATCAGAAATAAATAAGAGTAATGATAGAAGAATAGGATTTGTTATTCAGAGTTACATAGGTACAAATGTAAAACAAACCTTAGGTAAAAATAGTGTTCAGCTTGCAAGAGGAGAAGATAAATTTCATTATCATGAGGTTATAAATAGACCTAGAGATTTAATGAATGATAAAAATATTTTACTAAGAAAAAAAGAAAATGATTACCTTCAAGAAATTTTCTACAAAGGTGCAAGACAAAAAGGTTCTTATTAATTTAATTTGTAAATGTTTTAAATATACTTGTAGATATAAAATAAATATTAGATAAAACCCATAGAAACATTAAAAATAATTCATAAGTTGGATTAATACTCAAATCTTTAATCATAATTAGCAAAACTGACGTGATAAACCAAACAATAGAGAAACAAATAGATAAAACTTTTAAATTTTTAACTCTTAAAGGATGGATGCATTTTAATGGAGAAAATTTGAGTAATATTAACAAAATTAAAAACATTAAATTAAAATTTTGGCTGGTACCAAAAATATAAAAATAAAGAATTATAACATTCCAAATTGCAGGGAAACCATTATAGTAATTATCTTTTGTTAAAATATTTAAATTTACATAGGAATAAATAGATATCAAAATCAAGATTACTGGGATTAATACCATAAACTGATCTGGCACATAATTGAACCAGTAAATCATAACAGATGGTATGATTACATAATTAAAAAAATCAATTATGCTATCCAACATCTTGCCATCAATACTTGGAAAGTTTTTTTTCACATTAAATTTTCTTGCTAAAGTTCCATCAACACTATCTATTAAAAATGCAACTCCAAGCCAAAGAAAAGCCTCTTTTTGATTGTTGTTCATAACAGAGATTAAAGCAAATAAACCAGCTATTAAACCTAATCCAGTTAATAAATGAATCAAAAAACCGATAATTTTTTCATATTTAAATTGATCTAATGTTTTAAAATTTTTTTCATTACTCATTTATAATTTTTTTTTTATTTTGATTTGAAATTTTATAGTTTTTGTTTTGTTTATTTATTTTCCTGCTATCTAAAATTGATGCAAAATTATGATTCACATCCCTATGACCAGCTTCATCATCTCTAATAACTTTAACAACATCTTTTAAGGTAGAATGTAAAGGTAAATTCCAATAATTTATTGCAATTTCTGGTGCGGGTTGATCTGGTATTTTTCCTATTTCTAACTCTTTTAAGTATTCTGAATAACTAATTACGGCTTCCTCCTCAAAATATCCAACTATTCTATGTGCTGTTCTTTGAGAAATTATAAATATGAGCATATACATAATTATAAAAATAAATTGGGCTATCATTATAATTAAACGTTCTAAAAATGTAGGCTTTGCAATTTCGATAAAAGTCATTAAGTGCATTCGTTCATTTGCTGCCTCATCTAAAAGTATTTTAATCCAACCCTTATCATCTTCCATCTTTCTCAAAGACTTTAAATGTAAAAGCATTCCAGCTACCATACCTGGAACAGCAGCAACTGTTTCAAGAACAACTGCTCTATGACCGTATTTTTTTTTAAAAAAAGCGTCAGCCAAAAATCTTAAAAATTTAGTAAAAATTAATGCGATACGATCACTGAAATTATTAGGTTTATGATGTTTTTCTAGATTGGTCATACTATATATATGGTTATTTTCCTGTTTTTTTCTATTGCATAAATTTTAACAAATAAAAAAGTAACTTTAAAAACTAAGGATTATTAACATAAATTTTATGCGACAATCTTGTATTGATGTGTTTCTAAAATTAGCATTAAAAATCAAACATGTTTATTGCAATGAATAGATTTAAGATAGTTCTTGGTAAAGAACGAGAATTTGAAAAAGTTTGGAGAGAAAGAGACACACATTTAAACAGTGTTGAGGGTTTCAAAGAATTTCATTTAGTTAAAGGTGAGACAAATAACGAGTTTTCCCTATATGCTTCTCACAGTGTATGGAGTTCAAAACAAGATTTTTTAAACTGGACAAAATCTGATGCTTTCAAGCTTGCACACAAAAATGCTGGTCAACATAAAGATTTATATATAGGTGCTCCTAATTTTGAGGGTTTCGAAGTAGTTTTGTAAAAAAAATGCTTGAACTAATTTTTTTTTATTTTGCTTCAGCAATATTGGGTATTATGGTTTTTTTTTCTTTTGTGGTAGCTCCTGTCACATTTACAACCTTGAATGAGGAGAATGCTAGAAAATTTATTAGAAAAATATTCCCTTTCTACTATAATGTAAATTTAGCTTTATCCTTTCTAGCAACAGCTCTTTATGTAATTCTTAATTCTTATAATCTTAATTTTTATTTGATTTTATCAGTCTCTATTTTATTCGCAGTATCAAATTATATTTTAATGCCTTTGATCAATAAATTTAGAGACGAAAAAAAAGACAAGCAATTTAAATATTCACATTTTTTATCAGTTATAATAAATTTTATTCAAATTTTGTTTTTATTAATTATTTTACTTTGATTATAATTCTAAAATGAATGAATAAAGAAAACGCAAGTAAACTCTGGAAAATTATTCAGGAAGCTGGCGATTATTTGGTAGGGCAATTACCTAACCACCCAAATCACCCTAAAGGAAGAAACCCCTATGCTCATGTTGCTATTTGTGTAAAAAGTAAATTTAACGCAAGCTACAAAGATATTCCTGATGAACAGTTTGAAGAAGTAATAAAATATATTGAGTTTTTAAAAGAAAATCCTAGTTAGCTTTAATTGAATTTAACAATTCATCAACATCACTATCTTTAGTATTCCAAGCAGCAACTAATCTCACTGCTTTTCCATCTAATTCTTCTTCATTCATTTTATAACCTTCAGAATTTAGATGTTCTATTTTTTCTCTTGGGAACTTTACAAATACTTCATTTGCTTCAGTTGGGTAAGCAATTTCAATATCATTATGCTTACTTAACCCTTCACTTAACTTTTTACCCATTTTATTTGCATGCTTTGCATTTCTCAACCAAACATCATTTGATATATACGCATCGAGTTGTGCAGAGACAAAACGCATTTTAGACAATAAATGCCCTGCTCTTTTCATTAAAAAAGCAATGTCCCCTACCAATTCTTTCTTAAAAAATATAATTGCTTCAGCTGCCAAACATCCATTTTTAGTTGCTCCAAATGACAATACATCAACCCCAGATTTCCATGTCATTTCCGCTGGAGTTACATCTAAAGAAACCAATGCATTAGCAAATCTTGCTCCATCCATATGTAAATTTAAATTATGTTTATGAGTGATTTCTGCAATTTTTTTAATTTCATCTAATTGATAAACCTCACCTGTTTCACAAACCTGAGTAATACTAACTGATGAAGGTTGTGTATGATGAACAATCCCTTTTCCACCTATCGATTGATCTAATTCCTCTGCAGTTATTTTTCCCATAACTCCATTTAAAGTAACTAACTTTCCCCCTCCTGTATAAAATTCAGGTGCACCACATTCATCGGTATTTATATGAGACATCTTATGACAATAAATGTTTCCATAAGAAGGTGTCATTGTAGATAATGCTAAAGCGTTAGCTGCAGTACCTGAGGCAGTAGGAAAAACAATTACTTCTTTTTCAAATATTTCTGAAAACTTGTCTTGTAATTCTGTTGATATTGGATCATTACCATAAGGAGTACTATCTCCTTCATTGGCTTTTAAAATTGCATCTAATACCTCAGGACAGGCACCAGCAACATTATCGGAAGCGAATTTAACTCGCTCTCTTTTTATTTTAATTTTTGCCATAATTATTGTTTTGGAAAGTAATCTTTAAGCTCACCCTCTCGGTAAACATCTGCAGTACAACAATGTAAACCACCACCAAAAGCATAGGCATCTCTAAGTTCTACAGGTATAACTTCCATTCCTAATTTATCTAATTGTTCAGCTTGATATTTTTCACTTTTTTCCACACACACAGTTTTAGGATCCAAAACTAAAACATTCATTGATAGCCAAGTTGATGAATAACATAATGGAGGTGGTTCGTTATGTGCTGGTTGTACACTATCTACAATTTCCCAACCATTATCTTCAAAAAGTTTTCTTTGTTCCTTAGGAAGTCTTCTTTGTGGGTTATTGATAATTAAACCCTCTTTAATTGGGGTAAAAGTAGCATCAATATGAATTGGATAAGGATCACCTGGAAAGTTAACGGCGTGAACTCTGTGATCTTTATAATGTCTCTTTAGCCAATCAATTCCTTTTAAATTAGTTGTAAATCCATGTTGAACAACTAAGTCTTTTCCAAATCTTAATACGTCTGCTGCATCAAATAATGGTTCTTCTTCAGTAGTTACAAAGTATTTTTTCTCAGTCCACTCTAATCTTTTTTGAACACCAATTTTATCTGATAAATAATCTTTTCTGTAATCTGCATCCGTTAATCTTGGTTTAGGAGCAGACTCGTGTCTCATATTAGGATCTTGATTATAATAATCTTTTAGAAGTGGTCGGTAACATAAATATTCAAACCAACGACAACGATAACTCATTGTAGCTTCTAAAATTTCATTACCAACTGTTAATAAAACATCTCTTGGCGGCATACAGCCAAACATTGTTTCAGCTTCCCAATCAGGTGTTGATGTTTTTTGATTAAAATCTATAGGTGTTGGTCGATCAACTTTAATCCCTCTTTTTTCAAGCAAATTTGAAAAATCATCTAAAAGTTGATTTGCTTTATCGATAGTATCTTTTGTTCTTGGTCCAAACTGACCTCTCATATCACTGTCTTCTGGAACTTTTGCGTCTAATGCTGGTTCAGGAGCAGGTATGCATGTGCCATCAGCTCTACCTACAATTACATGTTTTAACGGATCCCACTCGTTCCAACTATTAACAATAGTTTTGTTCTCGCTCATAAAGATTAGTTTTTTATAATATTATGCTCTGGGCCGAAAGGAAATTTTGTAATATTTTCTGCTCCATCTTTGCCAATCACTAAAATATCGTGTTCTCTATATCCGCCTGCACCAGGATTACCCTCTGGGATCATTATCATTGGCTCCATCGACACGACCATGTTTTCCTCAAGAACAGTATCAATATCTTCTCTTAATTCTAAACCAGCCTCTCTTCCATAAAAGTGAGAAAGCATACCAAATGAATGTCCATAACCAAAAGTACGATACTGAAGATAACCAAGTTCAGCAAATAATTCATTTAGTTCATGACAGATATCAGAACATTTAACACCTGGTTTGATTAATTCTAATCCACGTTTGTGAACTTTAACATTTGCTTCCCAAGCTTTAAGTGAAGCATCATCAGCATGATCTAAAAATAAAGTTCGCTCCAATGCAGTGTAATAGCCTGAGATCATAGGAAAAGTATTTAAAGATAAAATATCTCCTTTAACTAATTTTCTATTAGTCTTTGGATTGTGAGCTCCATCTGTATTGATGCCAGATTGAAACCATACCCAAGTATCCATGTACTCTGCACCTGGATAGCTTTTAACAATCTCTCTTTCCATTCTATCTCTTGCTGCAATTGCTACTTCAATCTCTGTATTATCTTCTCTAATATTTTTAACTATTTCTTCACCACCAATGTCTGCAATTCTTGCACCATTTCTAATGATCTCAATTTCTTCGTTCGATTTAATCATTCTAAGTTTCATTAGATCTTTTGAAACATCACTAAACACAGAAAAAGTAAATATAGACCCTATTTTTTCTCGCATATCTAACGTGACATGATCATTTTCAATTCCAATATTTTTTGGAGGCTCGTCTCTTCCAATAATTGAAACAATGGCTCTTAAAAAATTATCTCTTTTCCAATCTGTATAAATCACATTATCACAATGAGATCTTCTCCATGGCTGGCTTGCATCAATATTAGCAGAAATTGTTGAAATTTTATTTTTTGTTACAACACACCCGTAAGGTCTACCAAAAGAGCAATAAATGAAACCAGTGTAGTATGCAACGTTATGCATAGATGTTAAAATAACCATATCAAGATTATTTATATCCATTACTGATCTAAGTTTGCTTACTCGATTGTTATATTCATTATCTGTAAATGGTATTTTTACTTTTTCACCATTTTTAAGTTCAAAAAAATCTGGTCGTTCCATATTAATTTAATGCTATATATCTTTTGTTCCATCTCATGATTAAACTGTAATAAAATATAGATACAAAAAGAAAAAAACCACCGATTATAGTATTTGTGGATGGCACTTCATTAATACCAAATAATGGCAACCAAACCCAAAAAATTCCACCTACAACTTCAGTTAAAGATAATAAAGTCAATTCTGCTGCTGGTATCGCTTTAGATCCAATTGAATATAAAATCAAACCAAAACAAACTAGTGTACCATGTAAAGAAAATAAAGCTCCATTGTAACTAGATGAAAAGAAAACTAAGTCTTTTGATAAAATCATAATTGTTGCAAACACAAAACAAAAGAAACCTGCAAAAGCTACCGTTGTGAATTTTGGTGTTTCTTTTCTCCATCTAAGCGTTACAGAAAAAACTGAGAAACCAATTGAAGAAGTTAAACCAAACACGAAACCAATTAATGATTTTTCACCAGTATTTCCAAGTGCCATAATAATGATGCCAACTGTTGCAATTATTATTGATATCCACACATTAAGAGAAATTTTTTCTCTTAAAAATAAAAATGCCAATAATGCTGTAAAAAAAGGCATTGCTGCTAAACAAAGCAAAGTAACTGCAGCACTTGTGTTGGTAATTGAATAAATAAATGTAATCATAGCGATCCCCAATCCAGATCCGCCAATTACTCCAGATAAACCTATTTTGTAATAGTTTTTGTAAAAATTTTTTCCTTCCTCAAAAAATAAATAAAGATTTAATAAGATGAAAATTGTTAAACCTCTGCCAAAAATATACTGCCAAGGCACTAATTGAGGATTATCCATATATCGAACCACTAATGGGCCAAACGACCATAATATACCAGCAAAAAGCACAACTGGAATAGCTATTCTTGGATTTCTTAACTCTAGCATATTCAGAAATCTAATTCTAAAAAGATTTTTCTACAACAAAAATACGTTTCTAAATTAAAGTTTGGTTGTGGTGGTTGGGGAAAAAACAATCTACTAACTCCCCTTTTTTAAATTTTGCTTTGCCATCTGGCAACAAAACCCAAGTATTAGAATTTACAAAAGATTTAATCCTAAAAGATTCCTGTCCATCTAAAATTTCAACTTCTAATTTTCCATCTTTAGTTGTGCTTAGTTTACTTTTAACAAATCTAGTAAATATCTTTTTTTTTATAAAATTATTTTTTAATTTAGCTTTAATCGACCTTTCAGGATTTAAACCTAGAATATTCTGTATATAAGGAAAAACAAAAAATCTAAAACATGCTGCTGTGGAAATTGGATTTCCAGGTAAACCAAATATTACTTTTGATTTACCTTTAAATTTTGCAAACAATATTGGTTTTCCTGGCCTAATTGAAACATTTTTAAATGAATGGGATAATTTTAATTTATTTATTACTTTTGGAATAAAATCAAACCTACCTTTTGAAACAGCTCCTGAGGTAATTATTATGTTAGTTTTAGACTTGAAAATTTTTAATATTTTTTTATAAAATTTATCCTCATCGTTATCTCTTAAAATTCCTAAATTTTTAAAATTAAATAAAAAACTATTATTTAAGCTCTTTAAATAATAATGATTTGAATTTCTTATTTTCCACTTATCAATATGGTTTTTTTCTGAAATTTCATTGCCCGAGGAAAAAAAAACAACATTTATTTTTTTTTTTACATTAATCTTTTCAATACCAAGCGCTTTTAAAGCCTTAATATGACTAGAGTTTATTAAAGTATTTTTCTTAATGACGAGATCTTTAAATCTGTAATCAGATCCTTTTAATCTCACATTCTCAAATTTTTTATAGGCTTTTTTAATTAAAATATATCTATTTTTTCCGTCTTTAAGTGAGGTGCAGTCTTCCATAGGTATTATTGAATTACTACCATTTGGCATAATGCCTCCAGTCATAATTTCTACAGCTTCGTTTTTTTTTAAAATTTTTCTATATGGTTTTGATCCAGCTGAAATAGATCCTACAATTTTAAATTTTTTATAGTTTTTATGTGAAACATCTTTAGTATGATTAAATTTAATAGCAAAACCATCTAGTGAAGAATTATTTTCATAAGGATAATTATTTTTTGCATAAATATTAGACGAGCAGATCCTATTTAAACCACTCATACTTTTAATTATTTCGTTAGAAATTTTTATTTTTGATTTTTTTAAAATTTTAAGTGCTTCGTTATATGATTTCATTTATAAATATAATATATTTAACATAGAAAATTTTTATGAATTTAGAAATATTAAAAATTGCATCAAATACTAAGAATTTTAAAGATATTAAAAAGTATACCCATTATACTAAATCCAAAAATCCATTATGTGGTGATGAGATACACATTAAGTTGGTAATAAATGATCAAAAAATTACTGATTTTGGTTATCAGGGTAAATCGTGCATTTATTGTCAGGCGACGGCGAGTATTTTATCTAATAAACTAATAAACTTTAAAACAAAAAAAATTATAGATTTGTGTGAATATGCAAACACCTATTTTCGAGGAAATAAGAATAATTTAAAGAAAGAATGGAGATTTTTAACTAAATTATTAAGTCAAAAAAACGTAGCAAGAAAACAATGTATTCTTTTACCTTTTAATGCGTTAGAAAAGATAGTATCAAAAATATAATATGGGAAATTTAAAACAATCAATCATTGGTGGAGTATTCTCAATAATTACTATTGGTATTTTAACTTTACTAACTTACAAAACGGATTTTGGTATATTTCTAATTGCCTCATTTGGTTCGTCAATGGTATTACTTTTTGGTTATCCAGAAAGTCCGTTTGCTCAACCTAAAAATGTTTTTTTTGGGCATCTTTTAACCGCTATTATTGGAATGTTTTTCTTACACTTTATTCCACTACCTTTATTTATCATAATTCCACTGGCTGTTGGTTTTGGGGTTGGTTTAATGATACTATTTAATGTTACCCATCCTCCAGCAGGAGGAAACCCAATAATTGTTATTATTGGCGGTGTTTCTATTGAATACTTATTAAGTCCAGTCATCTCAGGATCAATAATAATTATAATTTTTGCAATAATTTTAAATCGTCTAATCCTAAAGAAAAAATATCCAAGTTAAATTATTTATTTGCTAGCAACTCAATTAGTGTGTTAGATATCTCTGATTTTATTAAAATAGTTCAATTAAAGGAGTATTAATGAAAATACTATGTGTATTATATGATGATCCTAAAGGTGGTATGCCTGAAACTTATCCACTATCGGATCTTCCAAAACTAGAGAAGTATCCAGATGGAATGACACTGCCATCTCCAAAGGGAAGAGATTTCACACCTGGAGAATTACTCGGTTGTGTTTCTGGTGAATTGGGTCTGAGAAAATTTTTAGAGAGTAACGGACATGAATTAATTGTAACAAATAGTAAAGATGGTGATGGATGTGAAGCAGACAAACATATTGTTGATGCAGATATAGTAATCTCTCAACCGTTTTTTCCATACTATTTAACAAAAGAAAAAATAGAAAAAGCAAAAAATCTTAAAATGGCAATTACCGCAGGTATAGGTTCAGACCATGTTGATTTGCAAGCTGCAATGGATCACAAAATTGATGTTGTGGAGGTTACATTCTGTAATTCGAGATCTGTTGCTGAACATATTGTTATGATGATTGTATCTATGGTAAGAGATTATCACAATCAACATAGAATTGTTAATGAAGGTGGATGGAATATTGCAGATGCAGTTCAAAGATCATATGATGTTGAAGGTATGCATATTGGAACGGTTGCAGCTGGTAGAATTGGTTTGGACGCATTAAGAAAAATGAAACCATTCGATGTTCATTTGCATTATTTTGATAGACATAGACTTCCTGAGAGTGTTGAGAAAGAATTAAATCTTACTTTTCATGAGTCTGTTGAGTCAATGGTAAAAGTTTGTGATGTGGTAACTATCAACTGCCCACTTCACCCTGAAACAGAAAATCTATTTGACGAAGCAATGATTAGTAAAATGAAAAAAGGAGCTTACATAGTTAATACCGCTAGAGGTAAAATTTGTAATCGAGAGGCAATTGCCAAAGCTCTGGAAAGTGGTCAGTTAAGTGGTTATGCTGGTGATGTGTGGTTCCCACAACCCGCACCAAATGATCATATATGGAGAAGCATGCCTCATCATGGTATGACACCTCATACATCTGGAACCTCTTTATCAGCTCAAGCAAGATATGCTGATGGTGTAAGAGAAATTTTAGAATGCTTCTTTGAAGGTAAAGAGATCAGAAATCAATACCTAATTGTTCAAAATGGACAATTAGCTGGTATGGGTGCTCACTCTTACAGTAAAGGATCTGCTACAAGCGGCTCAGAGGAAGCTGCAAAATATAAGAAAAAATAAATTTAATTTAAAAAAAAAAGCGGTTTATATTTGTATAAATCGCTTTTTTTATGAATAAAGTTAACTGGAAATTTGACAATACTTATTCAAAACTTTCTAAATCATTTAGAGAGTTAATAAAACCTACACCTGTTCATAACCCAGAAATAATAATATTTAATCATCAACTTGCTAAAAATTTAAATTTAGATTTTTCTCGTTTAAATAATGAGGAGTTATCAAATATTTTTTCTGGAAATGTTTTACCTAAAGACACTATAACTTTAGCACAGGCGTATGCAGGTCATCAATTTGGTCACTTTACTATGTTGGGAGATGGCAGAGCAGTTTTGTTAGGTGAACATATAGATAATAATAAAAATCGTTACGACATTCAATTTAAAGGCTCAGGAAGAACATCTTTTTCAAGAGGTGGTGACGGGCGTGCAGCTTTGGGACCAATGCTAAGAGAATATTTAATCAGTGAAGCGATACATGCTTTAAAAATTCCAACAACAAGAAGTCTTGCTGTAGTAAAAACTGGTGAAAAAGTCGTAAGAGAAAATCTTTTAGAGGGCGCTATTTTAACTAGAATTGCTTCTAGTCATATTAGAGTGGGCACATTCCAATATATTGCAGCAACACAAAATATTGAAAATTTAAATACATTAGTAGATTATACAATTAATAGACATTACCCTGAATTAATCTCATCTAAGTTTAAAGCTTTTGATTTATTAGAAAAAGTAATTCAAGTACAAATTGATCTTGTAATAAACTGGATGAGAGTTGGATTTATTCATGGTGTAATGAATACTGATAATATGTCAATATCTGGGGAAACTATTGATTATGGACCTTGTGCCTTCATGGATCATTACGACCCAAAAACTGTATTTAGCTCAATAGATAAATTTGGAAGATATGCTTACTCTAATCAACCACCAATAACCAAATGGAATTTAGCAAGATTTGCTGAGTGTATAATACCTTTAATTGATAAAAGTGAGGATTATGCAATTAAATTAGCTACTGATTTAATAGATAATTTCCAAAATATTTATGAAGACAAATGGTTAAATATGATGAAAGATAAGCTTGGTATACTTGGTAAAGATAAAGATGATAAGAAATTAATTAATGATTTATTAGATTGGATGAAAAAAAATAAAGTAGATTATACGAATACTTTTTGTAATCTAATGGGTATCAATTCTGATGAAGTTTTCAAAAAAAAAGAGTTTATTAATTGGAAAAATCAATGGAATAAAAGATCTAAATTAAACAATTCAACTAAAGAAAAACAATCCAAAATAATGGCAGAAAATAATCCAAAAATTATTCCTAGAAATCATAAAGTAGAAGAAGCATTATCTGAGGCAGAGAAAGGAAATTTAGATAAAATAAAAAAATTATTATCTATTTTAAAAAACCCTTATGACAATCAGAATAATATTGAAGAATATAAAATACCTGCTCCACCTAGCAGTAAAAAATATCAAACTTTTTGCGGAACTTAAAATTATAGCACATAGGGCTCTGGTCTAGCTGTTTTGCCTAAAACTCTCTCAACAGCAAAATCACTAATATCTATTGTTTGATATGATCCTGTTGTAATTAATTCTGTTAAAGCTCTTCCAATACCTGGTGCTTGCATTAAGCCTCTGCCAGTAAAACCAGATGCCATGTATACATTATCAAATTTTGGATGTTTACCTACTACTGCATTGTTATCTAATCTATTACAATCATAATAACCTGCCCATCCGCCAGTTAATTTTAATTCCTCAAAAACAGGTATTCTCTTAGCTAGAGCTGGCCAAACTAATTCCTCAAAATCATTCCATGCAGGTTCTAAATCCTCAGCATCAAATACAGAAATTGGTGAACCAGCTAAATACTCTCCACCTTCTGGTCTCCAGTATACACCTGTTGTTAAATCTCCACTTAATGGCATCTCTTTTATATATGTTGGGCATTTAACCCTAAAAACTGTGTGCTTCTGAGGAACAACAGGGATATCTTCTAATAATTCTTTAGTCCAACAACCAGCAGCAGAAACTATTGTTTTAGCATTAATTTCAGAAATACTTTTTACCTCACCTTTAACAAATTCAGCCCCAAGCTCTATTGCTTTGCTCTTAAGGGCGCTATGAAACATAAACGGATCAATCCATCCTTCACTTTGATTATCTGTATAAGTTGCTGTTTCAATCCCTTCATTATTAACATAAGGGAAAACATTTGATAATTCTGATCCTTTGATATTTTTCGTTCCTGCGTCACATTCTTTGTGATTTTCTAAAGCTCTATATTGTTCATCAGCATGTTCTGGACCAAACATCAATAGATAACCATTCGTTACCATGCTTGCAGTTGGATTAGGATTTTTTTTTGTTTTAAGCAATTCAGGTAATTTAAAAATAAATTCTCTTGCAAATTTTCCTAACAAAATATTTTCTTTTTGAAAAAATTGTCTTCTAAAACCACCTAATGATAATGGGAATGAAGCTGTTTTGTAAGTAGGATCTCTCTCAATAACTTTCACTTTTCTACCCTCTTTGGATAAAAAATAAGCTGTCGCTACTCCAATTATTCCACCACCAATTACAACAACATCATCCATATTTAGTTTAATATTATTAAGCTTGTATTCAGGATTAGTGCAAAGCTACACCAAAGTAAATATGGAATCATTAAATAAGCACTCAATATCTTGACGCGTCTGAACCTCAGAATAAGATTGATAATCAATGCTATTAGAATGACTATTACAAAAAGAGCCAAAAACATGTTGTGGAAAACAAAAAAAACTACACTCCAAGTTGTATTAAAAATTAAATGAATAAAATAAATATAAACAGTCTTAATATCTCTATTTTTAGTATGCCAATAAAGCCATATAGAGACTGTCATCATAATATAAAGCGATGTCCAGACAGGACCAAATACCCAATCTGGTGGATTAAATAATGGTTTATTTAGCAATGAATACCATGGCTCTTTATATGTAAAGGTAGCTAATCCTCCTATAGCTGAAGCGGAGAATGTAATGGTAAGAAAGAATATAAACGTTAAAAATTTGTTTTTAAGCATGTTAGATATATACATAGCAAAAAATGAATAAAAAAACTATTTGGATTACAGGTGGTAGCACTGGTATTGGTAAAGCTTTGGCAATTAAATTTGCTAGTAAAGGATGGAACGTTGCTGTTTCTGCTAGAAGGTCAGAATTATTAGATGAACTTTCTAAATCTTATGAAAATATTTCAAGTTTTCCTTTAGATGTAACAGATAAAGAAAAATGCAAAGAAATATTTAATAAAATTAAGCACAAGTATCAAAATATTGATATTTGTTTTTTTTCGACAGGAACATGGGATCCAAAAAAAGAAAAAGATATAGATGTAGATCAAATAGAAAATGTGTTTAAAGTAAATTTTTTTGGAACTGTAAATAGTATAAAAGCAGTTGAACAATATTTTAGAGATAAAAAAAATGGCATTATAACTATTGTTTCATCAATTGCAGGATATAGAGGATTGCCAAATTCTACTGGATATGGACCATCTAAATCTGCATTAAATAATTTAGCTGAAAGTCTTTATTTTGATTTTAAAAGGCATAATGTGCGTGTTTGCTTAGTCTCTCCTGGATTTATTAAAACACCAATGACGGATAAAAATGATTTTAAAATGCCTTTTTTACAAACTCCTGAATATGCTGCAGATCAAATTTATGAAGGTTTGGTTAACAAAAATGTATTTGAAATACATTTTCCTAAATCGCTTACAATTACTTTAAAATTATTAAGTTTTTTACCAAGTAAAATTTATTTTGGTTTAGTTGGAAAACTAACAAAATATCAAAAAAAATAACTAATCTTTTACAAATACAACTGTTAGTTCAGCTACTTTAAAACCAAATTTAGTCATAGTAGCTCTATTAATTGCTACTCTATCATCTTGTTTGAAAATCCAATCATCAAAAGTAATTTTCATTTCTTTACCTTTAACTGGAACTAATAAAACATATTCAAACTTGAAAGCTGGGCCATATGAATAACCTTTTGCTTTACCTACAACATCTCCTGCTGTTCCTTCATAATTATGCTCATCAATTTTGTTTATTGTCCATTCTCGGTCTTGAACTTCACCATCGTCCCAATTAAATTTTTCTTTAAGAATTAATTGCTTTCCATCCCAAGTTCCATTTAAATCTGCAGAAAATTGTCTTGTTACTTTTCCTGATCTATTTTGTAGAACACCCCAAGCCTTAACATTACCAGATAAGTATTCCTCAATAATTAATCTTGGTTCTTTGTTTTTAAAGTCTTCTGGTTTCATAGCGCTATTATTTGAGCAACTTGTAATTAAGAATAATGAAATTATCAATGAAATTGACTTAATTATTTTTATATGTCGCATAGATATCTCCATTATTTTTATTTGTTTTGCATTGAAAATTGTATCAGGTCAATATTTTTTGACTTAAATCCAGCTTCACAATAAGAAAGATAAAACTCCCACATTCTCTTAAAAGTTAAGTCAAAGCCTTGATTTTTTATTAAATCCCATTTTTTTAAAAACTCATTTCTCCATATAGCCAATGTATTTGCATAATGATCAGCATAAGAAATATATGAATTAACATTTAAACCGTTGTCAGAAACATATCGATTAATACTATTTTTGTTTGGCAAAAAACCACCTGGAAAAATATATTTTTGAATAAAATCTTGTTTGTTTTTATATCTATCAAACAACCTATCATCGATAGTAATTGCTTGAATAGCTGCTTTACCACCATCAGATAAGTTGGTTTTAATAGTTTTGAAATAACCCTCTAAATAATTTTGACCAACTGCCTCTATCATCTCTATAGAGGCAATTGAATTGTATTTGCCTTTAAGATCTCTGTAATCTTTTATTTCAATATTTACTTTTTCGTTTAAACCACAATTAAAAATTCTTTCTTTTGCGTATTCAAATTGTTTTTTTGATATTGTAATACAGTCAAGTTTAACGTCATATTTTTTTCCTAAGTACTCAGCAAAACCTCCCCAACCACATCCTATTTCTAAAACTTTGTCACCATTATTTGGTTTAATTAGATCTATTAATTTTTGATATTTGTTATTTTGTGCGTCAGAAAGATTTTTGGACTTGTCATCAAAAATAGCACTAGAGTAAGTGAGTGTATCATCTAACCAAAGAGAAAAAAAATCATTACCTAGATCATAATGTTTAGCAATATTTTCTTTGCTTCTACTTCTGGTATTTTTGATTATTTTATTTTTTACAAAATTAATTATTGGAAAATCAAGAAGGCCTGAAAATTTATGTATAACTTCTATATTTCTTGCAGTTAATTCTATTAAATTTGGTAAGTTATCCGTTTCAAATTCACCTCTCATATAGCTTTCAGCAAATCCAATACTACCACCTCTAATTAAATTATAATTAAAATCTGTTGTTTTTATTAAAATACTTGCATGCAATTTTTCATTTTGATTTCCAAACTTTAAAACTTTTCCATCATGTGTAGTTAGCTCTAGATAACCATGATTTATTTTATTAAGAAATTTAAAAACTAATTTATCTGCGGCGTTATTTAAAAACATTAATTTTCTACTGTTATATTATTTTTAACTTTTAATTTTTTTTTAATAAATTTAATTCCTTTAATCCACAACTTAAACGCTTCAAAATGTATCGCAGAGATAATTTTAAATGTCATTAAAGGGTGTTTAAAATAAGAATTCATTAAGTTTTTGCTTGTCAAATCAGATCTTTCACCATCTTGAGATGCAAAAAGAATTTTTCCTTCCTGATCATATTGATCAATTATAACTGACAACTTCTGCTCTGGATTTAAAATTCTAAAAAAATAATTACAATTCATTTCAATAAATGGTGAAACATGAAATTTCTTTGAGCAATTATTTTGAATTAATTTATTTTGTCCCTCTACTTTAAAAACATATGTGTGTTGCTCACCAAATGTATTCTTAACCTCATATAAAATAGAAATTAAATTATTATTTCTATCATATACAAAAAAAATACTTAGTGGATTAAAAACATAACCTAGTATTCTTGGATAACATAAAAGTTTAACCTTTATATTATCTGTGCTGATTTCGTTATTAATTAGATTTTTTTTTACCCACTCAAAAAGAGATGAGCCATCACGATCACCATGATCTTTCTCATAAAAGCTAATAAGATTAAATTTATTTAATGAAAAAAATTTTAATTTATCATTAAGCTCATTTAGCTCTGATAAATCAATAAAAAGTGAAAATACTTTATATTTAAAAAAATGTTTTTTTGGTTTAAATCTCTTATGGATTACATTTCCATTATATATACAAGAACTAATCATTAAGGTTTTTCAGCATTTCAATAGATGATTTTATTCCATCTTCATGAAATCCGTAACCAAAATAACTGCCACAAAAAAGTAAATCCTTTTGATTTTGTATTTTAATAAGCTCTGGTTGAGCATCTAATGCCTTTTGATCATAATAAGGGTGTGTAAATTTCACTTTTCTCAATATTTTTTTCTCGTCAATGTTGAAATAAGGATTTAATGTTAAGAAAATATTTTCATCACACTTTAAATTTTGTAACAAATTTAACCAGTATGTAATTGAGTTTTTTTCTAAATTCTTGTTATCTATTGATGAATTCCAAGAAGACCAAGCTTTTTTATTTTTTGGCATAGCCCACTGGTCTGTATGTATATAAGCTATATTTTCTTTATAACTAAAATTCGAAAGAACATTTTTCTCATCCTCAGTTGGATTTTCAATTAACTTTAAGGCCTCATCAGCATGTGTTGCCAAAACTACTTTGTCATAATCAAAAAATTCGCTTTCTCCTCCATAATATAAATCTAATCCTGATGATTTTCTTTTTACTCTTGTGACTTTGTAATTTTTGTAATGTTCACCACTTATTTGAGAAAGTATTTTACCTACATAAGTTCTGCTTCTATTAGTTACTGTGTACCACTGTGGTCTATTTTTCAATTTAAACAAACCATGATTTTGAAAAAATCTAAGAAAAAAACTAATTGGCATTTTGCTTGCTTCATAAGGTGGCATAGACCAAATTGCAGATACCATTGGTATTATATGATAATCAATAAAAGTTTTAGATAATTTATTGATTTTTAAATATTCACCCAGGGTGATTTTATCATTGGATATATTTACTTTATCACTTTTTTTATAGAATTTAATTATATCAAAAAACATCTTTAAGAAATCTATGCTAAATAGATTTGATTTATTAGAGAAAATACCACTCAACCCTTTTCCACAATATTCAAAATTTGTATTATCTACCGAAACTGAAAAAGACATATTGCTTTTTTCAATTTGAATATTATTTTCCTTAAAAAAATTAATTAAATTTGGATAAGTTTGGAAATTAAAAACAATAAAACCAATATCTACTGAAACTTTTTTTTCATCAAAAAACAAATCTATTGTATGAGAGTGTCCACCAAAATGATCCTCTCTCTCGTAAAGATCTACGTGATGTTTTTTAGATAAATAATAAGCAGCACTTAATCCAGAAATACCTGAGCCAACAACAGCAATCTTCATTAATTATTATGCTGCATCTTCTTTAAACTCGTCCATACTTGGACAAGTACAAAAAATATTTTTATCTCCGTATACGTTATCAACTCTTGCAACTGGAGGCCAAAATTTGTTTGTCTTTAAAAATTTTGCTGGATATGCAGCTTGCTCTCTTGAATATTTATGATTCCATTCATCTGAAGCTAATTCAATATCTGTATGAGGGGCATTTTTAATTGGATTATCAATTTTATCGAATTTTCCTGATTTGATCATATCTATTTCTGATTTAATGCTAATCAAAGTATCACAAAATCTATCTAGTTCAGATAAGCTTTCACTTTCAGTTGGTTCAATCATCATTGTGCCCGCTACTGGCCATGACATTGTTGGTGCATGAAAACCATAATCGATCAATCTTTTAGCTATATCTTCTTCCGTAATCCCTGTTTCAGTTTTAATAGATCTAATATCAATAATACACTCATGAGCTACATTACCGTTTGAACCTTTATAAAGAATTGGATAATGATCTTTAAGTCTTTTAGCTATATAATTTGCATTTAGTATTGCAATTTGAGTAGCTAATTTTAAACCTTCAGAACCCATCATTTTAATATACATCCAGGAAATTGATAAAATACTTGAACTTCCCCAAGGTGCTGCTGAAACTGCTCCTATTCCTGTGGCAGGTCCACAGTCCTTAACAACTGGATGATTAGGTAAATAAACTTGTAAATGTCTTTTACATGCAATTGGTCCCATTCCTGGTCCCCCACCACCATGTGGAATACAGAATGTTTTGTGTAAGTTTATGTGACAAACATCTGGACCAAAATTTCCAGGTCTTGCTATACCAACAAGCGCATTCAAATTTGCACCATCCATATAAACTTGGCCACCGTGTTTATGAATTAACTCACATATATCTGTAATTTTTTCCTCAAATACTCCGTGAGTGGATGGATAAGTGACCATTAATGCTCCAAGATTTTCAGAATGGATCTCTGCTTTTTTCTTTAAATCCTCAAAATCAACATTTCCTTCTTTATCACAATCAACAACAACTACTTTCATTCCAACCATTTGTGCACTAGCAGGATTAGTTCCATGTGCTGAGCTTGGTATTAAACATATGTTTCTTTTTTCTTCACCTCTGTCTAAATGATATTTTCTAATTACCATTAATCCTGCATATTCTCCTTGAGCTCCAGCATTAGGCTGAAGCGAAACTCCAGAAAAACCAGTGATTGATCTAAGCCAATTTTTAAGATCAGTAAATAAATCTCTATATCCTTCCATCTGCTCTACAGGCACAAACGGATGAGGCTCTGCTAACTCTCTCCATGAAATAGGTATCATTTCTGCAGTAGCATTTAATTTCATAGTACATGAGCCAAGAGCAATCATGGTTCTATTAAGAGCTATATCTTTGTCTTCTAACTTTTTTAAATACCTAAGCATCTCAGTTTCCGAGTGATATGAGTTAAAAACAGGATGTTCTAAATATTTTGAAGTTCTTAATAAATTTTTTGGTAAATTAGGTAAACTTACTGTTGGATCTTCTTTTTTAATTGATTCTGCTGCATTAAAAATTTTTAACAGCTGATTTACTCTATAAACATTTTTCTTTTCATCGAAAGAAACTGCTAGCATTTCAGAATTTACTTTTCTGATATTTACTTTTTGATCTAAAGCATTTTTATATATTTGATCAGTTTTATCCTTAGTTACAATTGTAACAGTATCAAAGAAATGATCTGAATAAATCTCATATCCCGATTGCTTTAATTTATCTGCAAAATTTTTAGCTAATTGAGAAACTCTTTCAGCAATAGTTCGGATCCCTTCTGGGCCATGATAAATAGCATATGCTGCTGATACAATTGCTAATAAAGCTTGAGCAGTACAAATATTACTTGTGGCTTTGTCTCTTCTTATGTGCTGTTCTCTAGTTTGTAATGATAATCTATATGCTTTGTTTCCATGTCTATCAACAGATACTCCAACAATTCTTCCTGGCATAGATCTTTTGTATTCGTCTTTAGTTGCAAAAAAGGCTGCGTGAGGTCCACCGTAACCCATTGGAATTCCAAATCTTTGAGAACTTCCGACAGCAATATCTGCTCCAAGTTCTCTTGGTGTTTTTAACTTAGCAAGTGTCAATAAATCACAAGCTAAAATTGCTTTACCATTTTTTTTATGAATTTTACTAATTGCTTCACTAGGATCTTTTATATCTCCTAATGTTCCCGGATATTGCAATATACCACAAACTAAATCTTCTTTTAATTGATCTAAAACTTTCTCTTCATCACCAACAAGTACTTTTAACCCCATTGGTTCTGCTCTTGTTTGAATTACATCTATTGTTTGTGGGTGACAATTTTCTGAGACAAAAACTAAATTATTATCTTTTTTATTTAATCTGTGACTTAATCCCATCGCTTCTGCAGCTGCTGTTCCTTCGTCTAATAAAGATGCATTTGCGATATCCATTCCTGTGAAATCAACTATCATTTGTTGAAAATTAAGCAGCATTTCCAATCTTCCTTGAGCTACCTCGGGTTGATAAGGTGTGTATGAAGTGTACCAACCTGGATTTTCTAAAATATTTCTCAGAATTACATATGGAGTGTAAGTGCCGTAGTAACCCATTCCTATAAAGTTAGAATAAATTTGATTTTTTTTTGAAATTACTTTTAATTTTCTTAATGCTTCATACTCTGAGTTTGACTCGCCAATATTTAATTTATCTTTCAATTGGATCTTTTCTGGAACTGTACTTTTAATTAAATCATCTAGAGATTTATAATTAAGTTCTTTAAGCATTTTGTTTTGATCTTCATCTGAAGGTCCAATGTGTCTTTTTAAAAAATCTTTTTGAGAATTATGTAACATTAGCTAGCACTCTCCTTTGCAAATTTATCGTATTCTTCTTTATTCATAAGACTATCCATTTCAGATTGATCTTTCATTTTAAGTTTAAAAAACCATGCTGAACCCTCTGGGTCTTCATTAATTTTAGAAGGATCATCTACAATTGCTTGATTTGTATCTACCACCTCACCACTAACTGGGGTATAAACATCACTAGCAGCTTTCGTAGACTCTACTACTCCCGCAGTACCATCTTTTTCAACATTAGATCCTTTTTCAGGAAGCTCTGCAAAAACTATGTCGCCAAGCATTTCCGTTGCATGTTTTGTAATTCCAATTGTAGCTACATCTCCCTCCAAAGTAATCCACTCATGTTCTTTAGAAAATTTTACTTCACTCATTAGTTTACTCCTTTCACATAATTTTTTTTATAAAATGGTAATGCACAAACATTTGCTGGATGTTTTTTTCCTCTTACCTCAAGCAAAATTTTAGTATCAACTTTTGAAAACTCTTTATCAACATAACCCATCGCTATAGGACCGTTTACACTTGGTCCAAATGTGCCACTAGTTATCTCACCAATTTGTTTATCTGAGTCATTAAATATTTTAGTTTTTTCTCTTGCAATCAGCCTACCTTCAGGTTTAATCCCTACTCTTATTTGGCTTGCTCCATCTTGCATTTGGTTCATAATTTTTTTTGATCCAATAAAATCTCCATTTGATAATCTAGATTTTGAGATTGCCCATCTAAGGTTTGCCTCAACTGGTGTTTTGTTAATATCTAATTCGTGACCATATAAACATAACCCAGCTTCTAATCTCAAGGTATCTCTTGCCCCAAGTCCTATAAGTTGTGCTCCCTTTTCTATTAAATTTTCAACGAATTTTTCAGCTTTATCGTTAGAAATTGAAATTTCAAATCCATCTTCCCCTGTATAACCTGATCTTGTGACAAATAATTTTTGATTATCAGAATCGAACCAACTTCCAGTCATAAAATTTAGTTGATCAACACCATTTATAATTGAGTTTAAAATTTCAACAGACTTAGGTCCTTGAATTGCTATCAAAGATCTATGGTTATCTAAATTCATTTTAAATTTCGAACCCAGTAAATTAGATAAAATCTCAAAATCTTTATCTTTACATGCAGCATTTAAGATAATTAAATACCCATCCTCTATTTTAGTAATAATTAAATCATCATAAATTCCAGCATCTTCATTCATTAAAAAACTATATTTAGAGCAGTTTTGTTTTAAATTTTTTAAATCTAATGGAAAAATTTTTTCTAATTCTTTTGTTAAACTTTCATCACCATATATGAATAGTTGACCCATATGAGATACATCAAATATTCCAGAATGCGATCTTGTGAATTTATGTTCTTCAATAATGCCTTTGCTATACTGAATAGGCATTTCATAACCAGCAAACTCAACAAACTTAGCATTATTACTTTGATGAAGTTTATTTAGTGATGTTTTTTTAATTTCCATATTAACTCTTCTTTGCCCCCTCTGTCTTGGTGCCTGAGAGATTTGCTCCTTCGGCGAGAATAATTCTCTTTCCAGAGTTAATATGTACGGTCCTTTTGCCTGAGAGTTTCCGGGGTGGTTGCTCCTTCGGCGCTACATCAGTAGTCTCTCCCGTATAAAAGTTTATAACACATTTAAAATATTAATGTTAATTTTATTTGGGCAATTTTTTCACAACTAATGGAGACAAAAATTGAATAACTACCGCTGTTATTACCACTGACCCCCCAATTAAAACTGAAAATGGTATATTTTCATTTACAAACATCCATGCCCAAAAAGGTCCTAAAACTGCTTCTGATAACATTATTATACCAACAAATGCAGATGGGGTAGACCTTGCACCAATTGTAATTAATATAAAGCCAAATCCAAGTTGAAAAAATCCTGCAATAAAGCCTAAAAATATATCATTTGATGAAATCATAATACTAGGGGACATATATAAACCGATTAAAGTAGCAAAAATTCCAGCAACAAGTTGTAAAGGTATCATGTCAACTTTTGGGTACTTCCTAACAATTAAAATTAATATTGCAAATGAGATTGGCATTATAAATGCAACTAAATTTCCAATCATTTGGCCTGGTGTCAAAGTATTTCCTAACATTAAAATAATTCCAGCTACAGCTAAAAAAATACAAGCTAATGTAAGTTTAGAAATTTTCTCTTTTAAAAATATATAGCCTAAAATAGCTAAAAATAATGTTTGGGTTTGTATGATAAAATTTGTGTTGGCAACAGTTGTTTCATACATTGCAAATACATAGCTAGCAAATCCAATAGATAAAACTATACCTCCAATTAAACCTGGTATTCCAGATTTATAAATAACACTAAAAATATTTCCTTTGTAACTAAATATTAAAAAGATTATGACTACACAAATAAAAAAAAGCGATCTCCAAAATAATATCTGCCAAAGTGTTGATCCCTCAAAAGATTTTACCAATAGACCTCCAAAACTCAACGAACATGCTCCAAAAAAAACTAAAAATGGGCCAGGTATTTTTATTAAAAAATTCATCAAATTTGTGATAGTAAATTTAGAGTTTCCATTTCATATAGTTTAAATAATGTTTCTGAATCAGATAAACTAATCTCTTTAAATTTTATTTTTGAACCAGAAGATATTTGAACCAATCGATCATAATCAACACTTGCTACAACTGCTATTTTTGGATATCCACCAACGGTTCCATGATCTGATAGCATTATTATCGGATTTCCATCTGCTGGAACTTGAATTACCCCCTTAATTAATCCCTCTGATTTAATATTTGTATTTACAATATTCTCTATTTTAGGTCCTTCTAGTCTCATTCCCATTCTATCTGATAATTTTGAAACAATGAATTCTTTTTCATAAAATATTTTTTTTCCTTCCTCAGAAAAATAATCAAAATTTGTTCCTTTAATAACTCTTATGTTTTCAATTTTTGTATTTATGTAATTAATTTTTTTAACATCCTGATTTAGATTTATTTTTTTAAATTTAATATTTTGGCCAAAATCTAGTTTTTTTCCATTATTTGATCCAATATTTGCTTTTGTATTTATAGAACAACTATTCCATTGAAGTTTGATATCTAGCTCACCTCCAAATGCTAAATATCCATAAACAGATTTATTAGTAGAAATGATATTAATTTCATTGCCATTTTCTATTTGATAACTCTCATAACATTTACCCTCAATTTCGGTATTATCTTTTTTTATCGAAAAAATCACATCTCCCGTTATTGCAAAATTAATTTTTTTTCCATAATACTTTACATGAGGGCCTTGATAGGCAAACTCAATAACTGCTGTATCTGAATTATTATTAACTAGCTTGTTAGCGATAAGATAATTTCTATTATCCATGACTCCACTAAATGGAATACCAATATGATAAAGATTATCTCTTCCTTTATCTTGAAAAGTAGTATTAACCCCAGGTCTAATTATTTCAAAATAGTTATCACTCATTATAGTTATTATATTGATCTAGAGTAATTTCTTTGAAAGTTACTGTATCTCCAGGATTTATTAAGGTTGGTTTATTCTCTTCTGAACTGTTAAATACATTTACAGGTGTATTTCCTAAAATATTCCATCCACCAGGACTTTCAAAAGTATAAATATTTGCAAATTGCTCCGTTAGTCCTACAGATCCTTTGGGAACTTTTACCCTTGGAGTTTCTAAACGTTGAGCTCTCATATTTTCATTTAGATCACCCAAAAAAGGCATACCAGCAATAAATCCGGTCATGTAACAAAAATATTCCTTATTAAAAAAATTTTCTAAAATTTTATCTACAGTTAAATTTAAAATTTTTTCTAACCGTTTGACATCGAGTGAAAAACTTTCATGACAGCATACTGGAATTTCTAATTTCTTAGTATTAAATTTTAAAGAAGTTTCAATATCAAGATTTTCAATATAACTTTTAACCTTATTAAAATTTATTTGTCTTAGATCATATGAAATAATAAGTTTATTATATGATGGTGTTAAATTATTAATTCCTTTTAATTTTTTTTCTTTGATAGTTTTGAAATATTTTATTACTTGTGAATTAACTGATTTATTTACTTCGTTACCAAAATCACAGTATAAAGCTGAATCACCAAGATTTGATATATTTTTTATCATGTTATGTTATACTTAGCATTATACTATGGAAATTAATATAAATTGTGATTTAGGAGAAAAATCTAAACATCATTCAAACAAATATGACCCAGATTTACTTAACATCGTAAATTCAGCAAATGTAGCTTGTGGTTATCATGCGGGCGATGATGAGTCGATGAAACAAGTAGTTCAAATTTCAAAAGAAAATGGTGTAAGTATTGGAGCACACCCGTCGTTTAATGATCCTGAAAATTTTGGAAGACAAAGAATTAATCTTCCTCCAAGTGATGTAAGGCAACTAATTATTGATCAATATGAAATTCTTCAAAAAATTGCTCAAGATTATGGAGAAAATGTTACACATATAAAACCTCATGGTGCCTTAAACAACATGGCATGCGAAGATATAGATTTAGCAACTACACTCGCAAAAGTAATAAGTGAAATCAGTAAAGATTTGATTTATTTGGTACCTACCGGATCTAAAATGGAAGTAGCAGCCAAAAAACTAAATATGCGTATAGCTTGTGAAATATTTGCTGATCGAAATTATGAAGATGATGGAAATTTGGTTTCTAGAAAAAAATCAAATGCATTAATTACAGATCCTTTGGAAGCTCAAAAACACGTGTTAAATATGGTTAAAAATCAGTCACTTAATTGTCACAGTGGAAAGCAAATACCTTGTGAAATCGACTCTGTGTGCATACATGGAGATAATATGAGCTCGCTGGCTACTGCAAAATCAATAAGAGATAACTTAGTGGAAAACGGGCTTATTTTGAAACCTTTAACACAAATGGAGAAATTTAGTTAATGATAAAAAACACTTTAATAACATTTTTTTTATTAGTTCTTTTATCGGTCAGTTCATATTCCGCTGGTACTAGCTCTAGCTCAGGTTCGGATTCTAGTGAAACTATTACTAATTATAGTAAAGCTGTAAAATTAGTGAAAGCAGCAAAAAAATATGAAAAAAAAGGAAAGACAGATAAAGCTAATAATAGATATATGAAAGCTTTAAAGCTTTTAATTAAATCAAATAAAAGCAAACCAAATAAAGCTGATACTTTAAATTACTTAGGTTTTACTACTAGGAAACTAGGAGATTTTGAAACTGGAGAAAAATATTATCTACAAGGTCTTGCAATTGAACCAAATCACATAGGTATTAATGAATATTTAGGTGAGCTTTATGTTGCTACAAACAGAATTGATTTAGCTAATGAAAGACTAAAAATTCTGGAAAATTGTAATTGTAAAGAATATGATAGTTTAAAAGATATAATTGCGGGCACAAAGAAATCAAAATATTAATTAATATTTTGAACCATCTGTTGTGGCATCCATAAAGCTATTTCAGGAAAAATGACCACAAGGATTACTGCAAGGATCATTAACATGAACAATGGAAATGCGCTCCTTGCAATAAATCCCATATCTTTATTAGCCATTCCTTGTAATACAAATAAATTAAATCCTACAGGTGGTGTAATTTGAGCCATCTCTACTACAATGACTAAAAATATTCCAAACCAAATCATATCAAAACCTGCTTGTCTAATCATTGGCTCAATTATTGCCATAGTTAGCACTACTGCTGAAATTCCATCAAGAAACATTCCAAGAATAATATAAAAAATCATTAATACAAAAATTAATACATAGGGTGATAGCTCCATATTTTGTATCCATATAGCTAAATTTCTCGGTAAACCAGTAAAGCCCATGGCTAATGATAAAAATGTAGAGCCAGCTAAAATAAAAGCAATCATGCAAGATGTTTTGGTTGCTCCTAACAAGGATTGTTTAAATGTTTCAATAGTTAAACTCTTTTGAAAGTAGGATAAAATTAAAGCTCCAACTACACCTAAAGAAGCAGCCTCAGTTGCTGTCGCAACTCCAGTGTATATTGATCCGATTACAGCAGAAATTAAAATAATTACAGGTAATAATTGTTTTGATTTTTTTAATTTTTCTAAAAAGGAAAAGTTTTCTACATAACTAGGCATTATTTTTTTGTTTATTAAAGACCATATGATCACATAAGACATAAATATAAGTGCAATCATTATTCCAGGAATAATTCCTGCAATAAATAGTTTTGCTATAGACTCTTGAACTGTAACTCCATAAATAATTAATATAATGGAAGGAGGTATAAGAAGTCCTAAAGTACCTGAGCCAGCCAAACTACCTAACAAAATTTTTTCTGGGTATTTTCTTTTCCTTAGTTCAGGGATAGACATCTTCCCTACTGTTGCAACAGTAGCTGCTGAAGAACCTGATATTGCTGCAAAAAGTGCACATCCAACAACATTTACATGAATTAATCCCCCAGGTAATTTTTGCATCCATGGTGATAGTCCAGCAAATAAATTTTCAGACAACTTGGTCCTAAATAATATTTCACCCATCCAAACAAATAATGGCAAAGCTGTTAATGTCCATGATGATGAGGTTCCCCATATTATAGTTGCCATTGCATCCCCAACTGGTCTTGAGGTAAACAACATCATACCAATTGTTGAAACTCCTATCATGCTTATTGCCACCCAAACTCCTGATCCTAGGAAGAATAAAAGCACACTTATGAAAAAAATTATAAGAAATATCTCAGTCATTATTATAAAAAATTGTTAAAATAAATTTATGTAAAACAGCTATAAATAGTATTAAAGATCCAATTGCTAAACTTGTCTGAGGAATCCAAATCAATATCTCATCTGCACCTTCACTTCTCTCTTGAAAATCATAAGAGATTAATAACATTTTCCACAAGTAAAAAGACAAATAGCCTGAAAAAATTGTTGCTACAATCAGACACCATATTTCTAAAAATCTTCTATATGATGAAGAGGCTTTTTCTAGGAAAAGGGTAATTCGAATATGTCCATCTTCAACAAAAGTAAAGGCTAAAGCATAAAAAGAAGCCGCAGCCATGCAGTAACCTGAATACTCAGCCAAACCTCTTATATAAAAACCAAAAATTCTTGAAGAAATTCCAATTAAAATAAAAACTGCAACAAGTATTAAAAAAAAAGCAGCTAAATATCCTGAAAATTTATAGAGCTTATTTAGATTATTATTTATTGATTGAAACATTTGGTAAAAAGGCCAACTTACTACAAGTTGACCTTTTTTTTAGACTTTTTATTTATAAGAAGATAAAACTGCAGCACCTCTGTCTCCAGCTTTTGCTTTCCATTCTTCAGACATTGTTGCTCCAACTTTTTCAAAATGTTTTTTCAAAGATGAATTAACTTCGCCTACTTCCATTCCAGCATCTGCTAAAGCTTTCTTATCTCCGGTATTACCTTGTTTAGATAATTCCCAACCTTTTTCTTCGGCAATTGCTGCTTGGTTCATAACTAAATCTTGAGTTGCTTTATCTAGTTTATTCCAAGCTGCTTTATTCGCAATGATCATATTTTTTGGAAACCATGCTGCTATATCATAAAAATATTTAACTCCATTTTCCCAAATCTTACTATTTTTCCCAGTTGTAGGAGACGTAATCATACTTTCAACTGCACCTGTAGAAAATGCTTGGCTAATTTCAGCCGCCTCAATTTTAGTTGGCGCCATACCTGTTAACTCTGCAATTCTAATTGTCGCTGAGTTATATGCTCTAAATTTTAATCCATTTAGATCACCTACTTTGCCAATTTGTTTTTTACTATACAAACCTTGAGCTGGCCATGGAACTGCATAAAGAAATACCAAACCTTTTTCGTCAAGACTTTTAACAATATATGGCTTTGATGCTTGATATAATTTCATAGCATCATCGTATGTTGTTGCTAAGAATGGTAATGAGTCAATTTCGTACAAAGGATCTTCTTTTCCTAAGGCTGACATAAATCTTTCACCGATAGGTGCTTGACCTGTTCTTACAGCTCTAAAAATTTCTCCACCTTTAAATAATGACCCACCTGGGTGAGTAACAATTGTAAGTTTCCCCCCACTTTTTTCAGTTACATTCTTTGCAAATTCTGTTGCATTAGCTGAATGAAAATTTCCAGCACCATAAGCAAGTGCCATATCCCATTTTTCTGCCAAAGAAACATTAGCAAACAATAAAACTGAAGTAATAATAGAAATAAGTAATTTAATTAATTTCATCTATCCTCCTTTTTAAAATTGTTATTAAAATATCTCTCTGAAACAAAATCAATAAAAATATTTTATTGAGCTCATTGAAAATTTGACAGATTAGACTAATATAAAGATATCTTGATTGAAGAACTCATAATTTTAACTAATATAATTTTTATCACTATTATATTAACTGCCGATAATGCTGTGATTGTTGGATCTATTGCTTCGAATTTTGTTCCAAAAAATAGAAAGCAAATAATTCTTTGGGGTGTAATTGGTGCCTTTGTTTTTAAAATCTTTTTTGCAATTTTCGCAACTTTTTTATTTGAATTTTATTTTATAAAGATTTTAGGGGGCTTATTATTAATTTGGATAGTAAATGATTTAAGAAAAGATTTATTAGATATCAAGAGAGTGAAACCTAATATAAAAAAAGGTAAAGAGCCTTCATATATCAGCAGTATTGGAAAAGTCTTGTTTGCAGATATAATGATTAGTTTTGATAATGTAATTGGTGTGGTTGCTGCAGCGAAAGGATATTTTGGATTTATGATATTTGGACTGATGTTGTCAGTTGTTCTAACTGGAGCATTAGCAACATATATGGCAAATTATATTCAAAAACATATTTGGATTGCTTATGTTGGATTGATATTTATTTTAATTGTTGGACTGCAGTTGGTAATTGGTGGATTGGTTGATTTAGAAATACTTAAAATAAATGAGGAATTTAAAAAATATTTTTAAAATCAAGGTAATAGTATAAAATGTTCATTAAAGGGGTGTTTATTCAATACAAAACAGGACTATTTTGTCATTGAATATTGATCATATTCATAATTAAATTACCTTTTTATAAATTGTTAACAATATAGAGGAAGATAATGAGAAAACTATTTATCGCTGCATTTATGTTTGTATCAAGCTTTGGTTCGAACGTAATGGCAGATGGACATGCTATCAAAGTAGGGATTATATTAGGATTTACTGGTCCTATTGAATCTCTAACTCCAGCAATGGCTGCTTCAGCTGAGCTTGCTTTTAAAGAAGCATCAGATTCTGGTTCGCTATTAGGTGGAAAATATATTAAAGCTGAAAGAGCAGACTCAACTTGTGTTGACTCGGCGGCAGCAACAGCTGCAGCTGAAGGATTAATTTCAGGTGGTGTAACTGCAATTATGGGAGCAGACTGTTCAGGTGTAACTGGTGCGATCGCATCAAACGTTGCTGTACCAAATGGTGTAGTAATGATATCACCTTCAGCAACTTCTCCAGGATTAACTACTTTAGATGATAATGGGTATTTCTTTAGAACTGCTCCATCAGATGCTAGAGGTGGTCAAATTTTAGCTGACATTACAAAAGATAGAAAAGTTAAAAGTGTAGCAATAACTTACACCAACAACGACTATGGAAAAGGTTTGGCTGATGTTTACAAAGCAGCAGTTGAAGCTCATGGTATTAAAGTTACAACTGTAACTGCTCACGAAGATGGAAAAGCAGATTACTCATCTGAAGTAGCAACACTCGCTTCTGCTGGCGGTGATGCTGTAGCAGTTATTGGTTATCTTGACCAAGGAGGAAAAGGAATTATACAAGCTTCTTTAGACTCTGGTGCGTTTGACAAATTTATTTTATCAGATGGAATGATTGGTCAATCTTTAGTTGATGCTTTTGGTAAAGATTTAAGTAAGTCATTTGGATCAATGCCAGGTTCTACTGGTAAAGGTGCTGGTGTATTTGCAGAAGTTGCAAAAGCTGGTGGTATTGACTCATCAGGTCCATATACAGGTGAGTCCTATGATGCAGCTGCTTTAATCGTATTAGCAATGCAAGCAGGTAATTCTGCTGACAGAGCTTCTATTGCAAAACATGTAATGGAAGTTGCTAACGGACCTGGAAAAAAGATTTACCCAGGTGAGCTTAAGAAAGGTTTAGACTTATTAGCGAAAGGTAAAAAGATAAATTACGAAGGTGCTACTGGAGTAACTTTTACTGAAGTTGGTGAAGCTGAAGGTTCTTTCTTAGAACAAGAAGTTAAAGGCGGAAAATTTAAAACAAAAAAACAAAGATAATTTTATATCTTAATTCAAAAAACCCCAGTAATATTAATATTACTGGGGTTTTTTTATAAACCGCTTATTATTCTTATTATTCCAAATATAGAAATAATAATTAAAAAATAAAAAACTACCTTTCTGTAAAGAGCTTCTTTGCTTTTAACAAAAAATTTATCACCAATAAAAACACCTATTGGCAAAACTAATATTAAAGGAAGAGTTCTATAAATAGTGGTAATGTCTACTATATCTGCAAAAAAGCTTAGCACGAATGCATAAATATCAGTTAAAAAAAACAAAGCGGTTAAAGTTCCTCTAATGACAGCAGGTTGAATGCAGGTAATTAACAAAAATAAAGCAGCAGGCATTCCTCCAAGAGTAGTTAAACCATTAAGAGCACCTGAGCCTATTCCTGTAGAAACTTTTATAGAATTATTGTTTAATTGCTTATTTGTGTATCCTTTCATCAGTAATATTGAGAAAAAAATTATAATTATGCAAACTGATAAGTGCGTAATTTCAGGAGAAAGAAATTTGAGTAAATATATACCAATCGGTGAACCAATTACCATTCCAATTAAAATTTTAAAAACCATATTCCAGTCTATTTTACTCCAAACATATGGTGCCATAAAAATACTAATTAGAACTTCTAGAATTAAAATAATTGGAACTATCTCAATTGCTGGAATTACAAAAGAAAAACCAGAAATACAAGTTGCTGAGAATCCAAATCCATTAAATCCTCTTATAATCGATGCAATAAAAACTGTGAAAATTATAAAAGAAAATTCTAGTAAACTTAATTCAAAATAAGCTAGCCAATTCATTAGGTATTTATTTTAGAATCTGCTCTTATAGTTGAAAGAGCTATGATTATTAAAAAAATTAGACAAATTAAATTCATAGTCTTCCAACTTGTTAAACTTAAGAATACTCCAGCAGATAAACTGGCTATTGCTTGGATAGAATAAACTATTAAATCGTTATAGCCTTGTGCTCTAAATTTTTCTTCTTCTCTATAACACAAAACAAGTAAACTTGTTCCAGATATAAATAAAAAATTCCAACCTAGTCCAAGGAAAATGAGGGCAATCAAATAGTTAATATAACTCTGTTCAAATAAACTTGTAATAATTGTTACTAAAAAAAATAAAACCCCCACATGCATAATTTTGCTATGCCCAAACTTTTTAATCAAATTTCCTGTAACTAGTGAAGGTAAAAACATGGCTGCTATATGAAGCTGAATAACAAATCCAGTCTTTGACAAACTTATTTTCTCCATCAAATGCATGCTTATAGGGGTCGCTGTCATTAAAAAGGTCATTACAGCATAGGCAAAAGCTGAAGCTACAAGTGCCTGTAGAAATCTTGGTTGTGATATAAGTTCAAAAAAACTTCTTCCAGTTTTATATTGATTGCTAGATGTCTTTTTTGGTTCCTGATAAAAAAATAAAAATATAGTTGATGAAATTGCTAATGTAGCAAGAGCAAAATAAGATCCTGCATACATGTGATCTGAAATAAATCCTTTTGAAATGTTTGCAATGTTTGGACCAATAAAGGCAGAGCCTATACCTGCTAATAAAATGATAGAAATTGCTTTTGGTGCATAATTCTTATCCACAACCTCGACTGCTGCAAAACGATATTGATGACTGAAAGCTATTCCTCCACCAATTAAAAAGCATCCTAAATTATATAGAACAAAGCTTTCTATAATTATAGAGTATGCGGTTAAAAGTGAAGAAAGACATGTGCCGATTGATGCATAAATAAATCCTAATTTCCTTCCTATTAAACTCATTAACTTTGCAGCAAAATATGCAAATAACGCAATTCCTACAACCGACAAAGCCATTGGAAGAGTTGCTAAAGATTTAATTGGACTAAATTTCGAACCAATTATACCACTTAAAAAAACAGTGACTGGGGCAGCTGTAAAAGCAAAAATCTGGCTTAAAATGAGTAACGAAAGATTTTTATTCATTAAAAGAATAAATACTTGTCAGCTATATATAAAGCCCAAGCAGCAGCAGCACCTAATATAATATATTTCATTTAAGTTACTTTATTTCTATTTTTTCAGGAAGTATACCTTTAGGTCTATACCTCATTATAAACAACAAACCTAATCCCATCATTAAAAATCTAAAATAAGGAACGCTTTCTATTAAGTGAGCTTTAAGTGCATTTGTTTCAGGAATTCCAGCAGTGAAAAAGTTTATTAAGAATAATGATATTGGTGCAGCTTCAATCCATAAGAACCAAACAACAAATCCTCCTAGAATTGCTCCAAAATTATTTCCACTACCTCCAACAATTACCATTACCCAAATTAAGAAAGTATATCTCATAGGTCTATAACTTCCTGGGGTAAACAAACCATCTTGTGTAACAAGCATTGCACCTGCAATTCCAACTATTGCTGAACCTAAAATAAAAATTAATAAATGTTGTTTAACAACATTTTTACCCATTGCATTTGCAGCTTCCTCATTGTCTCTTATTGCTCTCATCATTCTTCCCCAAGGAGAATAAAGTGCTTTTTGAGTCAGGATTAAAAGAATTATAACTACTACTAAAAATAATCCTGAGTAACATAATTTTACAAATACTGATGAACCTTCGATCACAAGTTGATTTAAGGCAGCTTGTCGATCAGCCAAATTCTCAATTATACTTAATTTTCCTGAATTAAACTTTTCAACTAATTTTATAAACCAATCTGTTGTTTGAAGATCTACCTCATAAGGCGCAGGTCGTTTTAATCCAATAACGTTTTTCACACCTCTTGTTAACCAATCTTCATGTTTGATAATCGCAATAACAATTTCAGAAATAAGAAGAGTGGCGATAGCTAAATAATCTGCTCTAAGACCAAGCGCAACTTTTCCAACTATGAAAGCTAAACCACCAGCAAAAAGAGCTCCTACTATCCAAGAAAATATAATTGGTAATCCAAATCCTCCTAGGAAACCAGTTTTAGCTGGATCAACTGCTTCAATAGCTTCTATGCCTGGCTCTGCAGAAAATCTAATAAGTAAAATACCTGAAATTATTATTGCAGCTATGCTGTATGTTCTTATTTTTGATTTTTCAAATCTTTTTAAAACAAAGCGTATAACTAATACCATTACTACTATCAGCCATAACGACATTAGAATATCGAAACCTCCTGCCCGCCAAGCTTCTTGAACAGGGTCGACAGATATTAATACTGCAGCTAAACCACCTAAAGCTGTATAACCCATAATTCCAAAATTAATTAAACCAGCGTATCCCCATTGAATATTTGCACCCATCGTCATTACTGCAGATATCAAACAAAGATTAAATATTGATAAAGCTATATTCCAAGATTGAAATATACCAACCATAAGAATAAGCACCATCATGATACTATAAGCTGCAATTACATTTAAATTTTTTCTCACAATACTTTCCCCTTAAATATTCCCGAAGGTCGATAAATTAAAACAATTACAAGAATAGAGAATGAGACTGCAAACTTGTAATCTGTGGACAGTAACTGAACTAAACTACTTGGTTCCATACTTTCTGGTAAAACATACATAAAAAATTTCTTATAGGCATAAGTGAGTAGTATTTCTGAAAAAGCAATTACATATCCACCTAAAAAAGCACCAAAAGGATTACCAATTCCTCCAACAATTGCAGCAGCAAAAATAGGAAGCATATTGTTAAAATAAGTAAATGGTTTAAAACTTTTATCTAAACCATACAAAGCTCCACCAATTGTAGCTAAAATACCAGCAATGACCCATGTAACTAAAACTATTTTTTTTGGATCAATACCTGATAGCAAAGCAAGGTCTTCATTATCAGAATAAGCTTTCATACTTTTTCCAGTTTTGGTTCTATTTAAGAACCAGAATAAAAGAGATACTAAAACTATTGTTACAAAAATAGTTATTACTTGCGTAGATTTTAATGCAAGACCTTCGTTTAATCCTGTTATCTCTTTGAATTCACGAGCTTTGATAATAAATTTTTCTCCGTCAAAAAATCTTCTATCAGCAGGTCCAATGACTATTCTTACTACAGCTTGCGTTACAAACATTACACCTATACTTACCATTGCAAATTGGACTGGAGGGCTCTTTTGGTATCTATAATATTTAAAGACAAATTTATCTATTAAAAGCATATAAAGAATCATAAAAATAATTCCAAATGGAATAGCCAATAGAGCAGTCGGCAAAACACCCAAAGAGACACCTAAAGATTGAAAATACCATGTAAATAATATTGTTGCCATGGTACCAAAAGACATCATGTCACCAGTTGCAAAATTAGCAAACCTTAAAATTCCATAAATGAGAGTAACAAAGATCGCACCTAGCGCTAACTGTGAACCATAGGTTAATGCTGGAATAAAAATATAATTTAATAAAAGAATTATTGCATTTATAAAATCCATATTAACCTCCCAAAAAAGAACTTCTTACTCTTGGATCGTCTAATAATTCTTTTCCACTTCCTGAATAACGATTTTCTCCAGTAACTAATACGTAACCTCTATCTGAAATGCTTAAGGCTTGTTTTGCATTTTGTTCTACCATTAAGATAGCAACGTTTGTTCTTTTTACTTTTACAATATGATCGAATAATTCATCCATAACGATTGGAGATACCCCAGCTGTTGGCTCATCTAACATTAATACAGTAGGCTTAATCATTAATGCTCGACCTAACGCAACTTGTTGTCTTTGACCACCAGAAAGTTCACCAACCACCTGATTTCTTTTCTCTCTTAAAATTGGAAACAATTCATAAATTTCTTCAATTATATTTATTATTTCATCTTCAACAAGAAATGCACCCATTTCTAAATTTTCTTCAACAGTCATTCCTGCAAAAACATTTTTAGTCTGTGGCACAAATGAAATGCCTTGTTTAACTCTATCTTGAGGAGATAAATTTGAAATATCCTTGCCATCAATCTTTACTGATCCAGATTTTAAATTAAGTAAACCCAACATTGCTTTCATAGCAGTCGATTTGCCGGCACCATTAGGGCCTAGAATAGAAACTATTTCACCCTTATTTACATTTACAGAACAAGAACTAATGATATCGGGACCATTACCATAACCACCTGTCATTTCTATTCCCTCAAAATATGCCATTAGTTTGTATCCTTTAATTTTGATCCTCTGCCAAGATAACTTTCGATAACTTTTTCATCTTTTTTTGCCTCTTCAACACTTCCTTCAAATAAAACTGATCCTTCAGCCATTACAATCACTGGATCACACAATCTACCAATAAAATCCATATCATGTTCAATCATGCAAAAAGTATAACCTTTTTCTTTATTTAGCTTTTCTATTGCAGTTCCAAGATCTTTTAATAAAGTTCTGTTAACTCCAGCCCCTACTTCGTCTAATAGTACTAATTTTGCATCAACCATCATGGTTCTTCCAAGTTCTAATAATTTCTTTTGTCCGCCTGAAAGATTTCCAGCAAGCTCATTTGATAAGTGCCCTAGATTTAAAAATTCAACAACTTCTCTTGCTTTTTCTTTAACCACAGCTTCTTCTTGTGCAACTAAACTTGGTTTAAATAATGCTGTCATTATTTTTTCCCCAGATTGATTTCCAGGAACCATCATTAAATTTTCTAAAACAGATAAGTTTGAAAACTCATGTGCAATTTGAAATGTTCTTAACAATCCTTTAGAAAATAATTCATATGATGGTACATCTGTAATGTTTTCATCATCAAAAATTACATTTCCACCTGATGATTTTAAGTTTCCAGCAATTAAATTAAATAAAGTTGTTTTTCCAGATCCATTTGGTCCAATGATACCAGTGATTGTTCCTCTTTTGACTTTTATTGAACAATCTGAAACTGCAGCCAAACCACCAAAATATTTACTTAAATTATTAATCTCTAAAATATTTTTGGACATTTGATCTATTTTTTTAGTCTTCTGTGAATACTATTTAAAGTTTTTTCTAAAGATTTATAAAATCCAGCTCTAGTTAATTCTTTGACACCTTGTTCATTTAATCCTTTTGGGGTTTGAGAGTTTTTTACTAATTTTTTTAAATTTTCTTTTGAATTTATAACTGCATCTTGAGACAATGCTAAAAATAAAGAAGTAATATACTTTTGAGCACTGTTTCTTTTTACTCCTCTTTTTACAAGCCAATCAGTCATTACTCTTAAAACCTCGTAAAAAGGTGCCATCATCCCTGAAGTTGACCAAAAATTAATAGAGGATTTTTCATTTTTAATTTCTACAGTTGTTCCTAAATTATTAAAAAAAGCTTTTACTTTTTGATCAGGAGGACAAATAGGCACAGGACCTTTTCTCAGTGAAATTGGGGGCAATGGTATTGCTCTAACAATTTTTGCTTTTACTTTGACCGCTTTTCTTAATTCAGATAAAGCTATTGTAGATATAAAGCTTACAATAGTTTGACTTGGTTTAAATTTAAGATCCTTTATAATTTTATTTCCAACATCTGGTGTAATTGCTAAAAAAACCCAATTAGATTTATCTATTAAATCTTGGTTGTTTTTAGCAATATCAATTTTCTTGAATTTTTTTTTTAAATTTTTGGAAATTTTTTTATTTCTTGGAGAAAGAATTATTTTTTTAAATTTAATTGAGGAATTAAAAATGCCATTCACAACAGATGAAGTTATTTTTCCAACTCCAATAAAACCTAAAATCATGCAATTATTATATCAGCGTGTAAAAAAAAAGCCTCCATAAATGGAGGCTTTAAATTTTTGAATTATTTTAAGTATTAAAATGATTTAACGATTGAAATTTTACCTATTCCTCCAATCATATCTTTCACTTTAATTACGTTTTTGTTTGTATTACCGTTATTTACTTCTACGTCACTATAATCAGATGCAGAGATTTCAGCTCTAATTGAAACACCTCCAGCAACTTCATGATTATAACCTAAGCCAACTGTATAACCACTTGTTGTGTCGTTACCATATGAATTACCTGAATTCATGTTTTCAATAGATGTAACATCTGCATGTACGTATCCTATTTTAAGATAAGTTCCACCTAGTGGTACGTTTATCTTAGCATATAATGTAGTCAGATCCTCGATATGAGCCTCTACAGTGTTTTGGTTAGATTGATCCTCTTGTGAAATGTTTTGAGGAGTCTCAAGTGTTTGTGGAACGTAATCCACACCAATAGAAACTACATCAGAAAGTGCCATTTCAACGAAAATAGATCCAAACTCAGCTGTAAATGCACCGTACTCTTTTGTTGTTGTATCAATAGAAGATCCAGCTTCGTTAAAGTTTTCCTCAATACCAGTTGCAGCGAATGCACCGTAATTTCCAGAAATACCTATAGCGGGTCTCAGCTCCATGCTCATAGCACTAGTTGCTAAAAACATAAAAACTGAACTTATTGCAATAATTAATTTTTTCATTTTTAAACCTATCTTAATTGTTTAGTTAACTATCGACATTTATAACGAATAAATTAATGAAATGAACAAAAAATGATAACTTGTAAAATTTTAATTTAATTGTTGCAAATATATCACTAAATTAGGCCTAAATTTACTTGCTTTTATTCATTCTAGCTTTAATTGTATCTGATTTATAAAAACCTAACTAATATAAGGATAATTTTAAAAAACACCTCTGATTCTTAGTAATTCTCTACTTAATTCTTTATTTTCAAAAAAAGGCTTTCTTCCATGCAGCCAAAAATAATTATTTGCAACTACAGAGGAACCTACAGGAAGTTTAGTGATTATTTTGTTTTCACTCCCCTCAAGCGCATCTGACAATCTTTGTAAAAAATTACCTTGCTTCATATTTTTTGGCTCAGGAAATTGATCTATATAAGAAATATTAGGTCTCATATTATCATCAAAGAAAAATACTGGGTGCTCTACTTTATAATCTATATTTTTGCTTTTAGGGGAGCCCCAAACAAAGTTTTGTCTTCCAATTGGATCTTCTGCTAGATCCTTGCAATGCTCCCAATCGTCTAAATGAAGCATTACTGTCTCGCCACCTTTGACATTTTTCTCCTCTAATTTAGTCATTATTAACCAATCAGTAATTTCTTTCACGTAAGTTCCGTCTGTATGTAAATCCATATTTCTATATGCTTTTCTTAAATATGAGTCGCTTTTATCTTCATGCTTTATGTGAAATCTTGCATAATATTTTCCAGCCATGGAATCATAATTAGGCAAACCAATCAAATGTGCGACTGCAGTAGACAATTTAACTAAAAATTTATCATTTATTTTTGAAGAAATATTCTGTGGACCTATAATAAAGCAACCAGTTGATCTATCCCTAATTATTGAATTCATTAACTTACTTAGTTTATTTTCTGTTAAATCATCCAAACTTTTAGCAATGGTAAATCTTGTAAACGGTTTTAGTTCTAATGCAGTTAAATCAAATTTATTAAAAGGGAAGATTAATTTATCAATAATCTCGTTTTCCAAACTTATTGTTATAATTCTATCAGATTTATTATGTTTATTTATTTTTATCCCTTTAATATTTTCCATTATAAATTTTAATTTATCTTTTTCTATAAATCAATTTTAATTAAACGTAATTAGTTATAACTGTCATACAAATAGCTGAGAAAATAGTTGGGTAAACGAAGTTTTTCTTGAAAATAAAAAATACAAATATAGATAATAAAACAACTACTAATCTACTAGAATAGCTTGCGTCCATCAAAATGCCAGCAGGAAAAATTATGGTTCTTGCAATTAATGCTGCTAAAGTTGCATAAGCTAAACAGTTAAACCATTTAAATAATTTCGATTTTTCCTTTATACCTTGAGATGTAATAGCACCTAAAAATCTTGATAAAAAAGTTGCTAAAGATGTAACTAAAATTGCATATACGATATTAACTGACATTATATTCTCCTAATAAATAAGCTACAGTTCCACCTATAATACCTGCTAGTAAAATAGACCATTCAGGTGATAATAAATAAATAATTGGACCTAAAATTAAGCCAAGCGCAACTGACAAAGTAATCTGAGTAGTTTTTGCGGCCCCAACCATCATGCATAGAAAGTAAACTGGATTAAGAATAGCTAAACCCATCATCATATCTTTGTTTAAATATTCAGAAAAAGAAAATCCAATAAATGTACCGATCACAGATACACTGACTGTGGCGCTTCCTATTCCAATCCAATAATCAATCCTATGTTGTTTTGGTATTTTTTTATAATTACTTTTCATTATTAACCACGCCGATACAGCAATAAAATGACATGAAAAGTAATATTTCCACTTAGGTTGACTTTTATGCATCATCAAAGGAAACAGAGATACGGCCATAGGATAGAGACGGGCGTTAACAAACCAAACAGCTAAAAAAATATTCAATAGTGATGCTCCTATCAACATAGACTCAGCCATAACTAAAGAGCCAGGTAAAGCATAGGTTAAAACGGTAGAAAAGATACTTTCTTGAATATTAAAACCTAGGTTTTTAAAAAGAGCTCCAATTGCAATAAAGCAACAGGTAAGAGCAATTGCTGGACTATCATAAGCAAGGATAGACCTGTATCCTTTAAAATAATATTTTTTGCTGACCATTAACCACCAAGAAAGAGTCTTCCAACATCAGGGTTTTGAAGTAAATCGTCACCTTTTCCAGCTATTGCAGTTTGACCAGATACTAGAACGTATCCAATATCAGCAAACTCTAAACCTTTTTTTGCATTTTGCTCTACAAGTATAATTGTTTTTTTTTCACTCTCCTGAAGATCTCTCAATATTTCAAAAACCATTTCAATATATCTTGGTTCAAGTCCTATTGATGGTTCATCTACTAAAAGTATTGAAGGCTTCATTACTAAGGCTCTTGAAATTTCTAATAGTCTCCTTTCTCCACCTGACAAAACCTTCGCAGGTTGGTTTCGTCTATTTCTTAACCTTTCGTATTTTTCAAAAATTCTTTCAGCCTCTTCATAAGACTCATCTGTTTTTTCTTTAATGTATCCTCCCATTAACAAATTTTCTTCCACCGTCATATCTGGAAATACTGAATTATCCTGCAAAATATAAGCTATACCAACAGACTTTAATTTTTCAGCAGGTGTAAGATTTGTAATTTCTTTTCCTTCAAGTTCAATTCGACCAGAAAAAATATTTGTAAAACCATATATTGAGTGAAGAATAGTAGACTTTCCAGCGCCATTTGGACCAATCAAACATAATGATTGAGCTTTATTTACGAATAAATCAAAATTATGCAGAATTTCCATTTTACCATAACCTGCATTTAAATTTTTAATTGTTAAATGAATTTCGTTAGGAGATAACTTTTTTAAATCATCTGCAGTTGGAGCCTTACCTAAAACTTCATATTGATTTGACATTACTGTGCTCCTAAATAGGCGTCGATTACACGCTTATCATTTTTAATTTCCTCAGGTGTTCCATTTGCTAACATTTTACCATGAGCTAAACAGAATATATTTTCTGCTAATTGCATAATTACTCTCATATTATGCTCTATTACTAAAAGAGTAATCCCAAATTCTTTATTTACCTTAATAAGCCTATCAATAATTCCATTAATTAATGTCGGATTAATACCTGCAGTGGGCTCATCTAATAAAAGCATTTCGGGTTCATTCATTAAAGCCATTGCTAGTTCTAATAACTTTTGTTGGCCAAACGAAAGATCGCCGGCTCTTAGTTTTCTTTTTTGATATAATCCAACAAAGTTTAATAAATTCTCAGCTTTTTCTGTTAATTCTTGGGGAATTTTTGAGAAAATCTTCATTAAATTTGCATCACTACCTTTGTGGCTGATAAGCATATTTTCAATGCAATTTAATTTTCCATAAATTCTAGTTTGCTGGAATGTTCTTAATAGACCTAATTTTGCAATAACAGGCACTGGCAATTCTGAAACTTCTTTACCATTAAATTTAATAGACCCTTGATCAATTGGATAAGTTCCTACAATGGAGTTAAATAAAGTTGTTTTGCCTGACCCATTTGGGCCAATTAAACCAACTATCTTGCCTTTTTCAACATTCATAGAAATATCAACATTAGCTTTAACGCCACCAAATGATTTACTTACATTATTAACTTCTAAAATACTCATTTAAGCTCTACCTGTGCCTTACGATCTTTTTCATCAACTACCTCGCCGAACCGCTCTGGATATTTTTCCCTCAACCATCCCATAATTCCTTCTGGGAAATAAATTACGATTACTACAATTAATACTCCTAAAGCAACGTACTGCCATCCTAAGAAGAAAGTCCAAAAACCTTCTTTAAAAATATGAAATACAGTTGCTCCAATAATTGGACCCCAAAGTGTACCTTTACCACCCAATATTGCCATTAACACCATGAAGACTCCCATCTCTCTACCATCAAATGCAACATCAGTAGAGTCAATGTATCCAACTAATCCCCCCATTATTCCACCAGCTAATCCACAGAAGAAAGCTGAGATCATCCATCCAATGATTTTATATTTCATTGTTTCAATTCCCATAGCTTCGGCTTTATCTTCATTATCTCTGATAGCATTAAGTATTAACTTAAATCTAGTAGTGTAAATTCCTTTAACAGTTATGAAGGTTAGAACTAAAACAAAAAAACTTAGAAAATAAAAAAATTCACCTCTTGAATCTAAACTACCAACTTCGGGAAATGGTGGTGTTGTGAAACCTTGTCCGGCTCCAATGATTTCAATTCCACCGGAAATTTCACCTGCTGCAACTCCCAACCCTAATGTACAAATTGCAAAATAATGCCCTCGAAGTCCTAGAATGGAGTAACCAATTAAACCTGCTACAATGGTTGGTACAACTGCTGCTACTATAAGCCCAACAGCCATCCCTTGAAAAAATTGAGCAGGAGTATGTACGAATGTTTTCTCACCACCACTTTCAGTCCACTCAGCTAGTGGGAAAAACATCCCAACTTGTACGGAGGCACATAAATACATTCCAAGACCATAAAAGAGAATATTTCCAAATGAATTATATCCCATTTCACCACCTTGAATATTCCAAGTAGTTGCAAGAACAATCAATACACACAGTATTGATAACTGAACTTTAAAAGCAGGAAACAAGAATGGAGCAGCTAAACCAAAAATTAATATACCAGAATATAAAATTAAATTATTCTTTTTCATATAAACTATTTATTTTATTTCTAAATTTTTGATTAACTGTAAAGTAATGTCCATTCTCTTCGTGTATACTTAATCCCTCTAAGTGATACTCGTCTAAGTGTTTTTTAAATTTTTTAATATCAACCTTTATTTTATTTCCAGTATCGTCTGTAATTTCAACTTTTTTCATTTTAAATACTCTCTTTTTCTTGAAAGTTTAAATCTTCTATAAACTAAAATTAATACTAGTAGTAAAAATACAGAACCAATTCTAAATTCTGTACCTAAAATATAATCTGCAAATTCTTCAAATACGCCTAACCCCATACCTGACATAGCAACCCCTGGTAAATTTCCAAGGCCTGCAACTATAACGATCATAAAAGATCTTATTGTGTAAGGTAAACCCATATAAGGATGTATTGTAAATGTTATAGATATTAATGCGCCAGCAACACCACAAAGCGCTGCATTAATTCCAAATGTTGCTGCATAAACTTTTTCTGTATCAACTCCTAAAATCTTTGCAGCTCTTGCATTTTGTGCTGTAGCTCTAATTGCTCGACCAAGCTTAGATTTTTTCATATAAATAACTAAACAAATTGCAAATAAAATACTTATAAAAGCTGAAAATATTTTTGAATTCGGTAACACAACATTATTATTAAATAACATAGTTGTTCCGTAATCTGAGTTTGCAAGAACAACATCAGCTCCAAATGCGAAATTCATTAATTGCATGAAAAGAATACTTATCCCAAAAGTTGCTAAAATAGAGATAAATAAATCCCTATCTACTACTTTATTAATTACAAGTTTGTAAATTACTATACCAACAAAATACATTATTACTGGAGCGACTATTACTCCCCAGGCTGGATGAATACCGTATAGATACATAAAATAAGCAATGTATCCTCCTAAAATAACAAGATCACCTTGAGCAATATTGATAATATTCATTACTCCCCATTGAAGAGCCATACCATAAGCAATCAATGCAAATAAAATTCCAAGAAGAATTCCATCCAAGCATGCTTGAACAGAAATCATTGGATATTGGAAGACCATGAAATCCATATTGAACCCTTTAAAAAAATACCCCCTATATAAATTATATAAGGGGGTATTTATAGAATTGATTTATCTTTCAGACCACGAAGGAATTGGGTGAATTAACTTAGCTGATGCCCATTTAGTTGGAGCAACAACTTTGTTTTCACATTTTCCTGCATCATCACACATAACTTGGAAAAGTACCATTGGTTTGTCAACATTCTGACCACCTTCAGCAAATTTTATATTTCCATAGAAAGTTTGCATGTTTGTAGCTGCAAGAGCATCTCTTACTTTCTTTTGATCAAAAGAATTAGCTCTCTCAAATGCATCTTTAAATACCAATAGAGCAGCTGAAGACTCTGCTGCTTGATATGGAGGTGCATAACCAAACTCTTTAGTAAAGTCTGCATCATAAGTCATACCATCTTTAAAGAAATCATCTTTATAGGTAAGTGTTTTGTGCCACTGAGAAGCGCATAAAGCATACTGTGAGTTTTTACCGTGTTGCTTTGATAATTTAGCTGCATCGCAGTGTGTCATTGCTAACATTGGAACATCAACTTTCATCTCAGATATTTGTCTGATTGCAGTAAGAGCACCTTTAGTGTGACCTGAAACAACTAAAACATCTGGTTTCATTTGTTTCACTTTTACTAGGGTAGCGGCCATGTCATTTAGCTCTTTTGGTAACTTATCGTCTATTACTTTTTTAGAGCCAGTTCTCTTAATTGCATCTAAAACACCTAGTCTTACGTCCTGGGAGAATGCATCTTGTTCAAACGCCATAGCAACAGTAACTCCTTTTCCATTATTCTTTTCAACTGCTAGATCTATAGCAACATCAAGATATAGATTTGCTGGAGCTAAAACTGCAAATAGATATTTGTAACCTTTCGTAAACAAAGATCTAGATGCACCATTTGCTTCAACCATTGGAACACCATATTTTTCAGTTACTGGTGCAATCGCTTTAGTTAAACCAGAACTGTAAGGGCCAAGCATAAACTCAACACCATCTTGTGATATTAATCTTTCTGCAAGCTGTGCAGCTCTCTTAGGGTTTGATTCATCATCGTAATAAATAATATCAAACTTGTAAGTCTTTCCTCCAACTTTAACACCACCCATACTGTTAATTCTATCAACGGCCATGTTATAACCATTTTGAGTATGAACACCATTAGATGAGTATTTACCTGTTAGGGAAATTGCGGCACCTAAAATAATCTTATCACCAACAACTTTTGCAAAAGATGCAATTGATGTTGAAAATAAAATTACTAATGCAGAAATAAAACTTAAAAGTATTTTATTTAACCTCATTTTATTTCCTCTTTAATTAATTAATTATAAATTTATTAAATAATAAATTTAATTTATTGCAAGTAACAATAAAACCGCGATTAGATCTAATATTGTTGCATTACGCCAATAATACAGGCAATAATTACTAAAACACTCGCTGAAATTGTATTAATAGTTTTTGGATTTGCAGTAATCCATTTGATTAATTTTTGCGCAAGCAATGCATAACCTATCAAAGATAAAAAATCTAAAACAATATAAGTTGAAATTAAAATTATAAATTGTGCCAATAAATTTGAGTTAAAATCAATAAATTGAGGAAAAATAAAAGGAAAAAACATCCAAGCTTTAGGGCTTGTTCCAGCAACTAAGAAACCATCTCGAAAAAAAGACAAGTTGCTTTTTTTTATTTCACTTTCACTTAAAATAGTTTTTGGAAGTGATTTATAGATATCGTAAGCAAGATATAAAATATATATTACTCCTATCCATTTAAATATATTTAAGATTATTGAGTTCTCAGAAAAAAAAGATCCAATTACAAAAATAACTAAAGTTGCCTGAATTAAATTTGCAGTTACATCACCTAATGCTGACCAAACACATTTTCCGACTCCATAATTCATTGAATAAGAGATAATTACAACTCTAGGAGTTCCAGGTGTGATGAATAGAAAAATTATAATTTGAAGATAAAGTATAAAATCCAGGGGGAGCATAAAAGAAGATAGTCCTTAAAAACCGGGAGCTAAAGATGGCTAAGAAGGACTATCTAATACATAATATCAGAGGCTAAAAAAAATGCATTAAATTTTTTTTTAAAATATAAAGGATTTATGAAAAAAAAAGGTCACAGGCCGGTTACTAAAGTCAAAAATCCAGAACCCAAAATGGACGATCCAGATTGGATCATTTGGGCGGCTTGGGCAGATCGGATAACTTTTGAGGAAATTGAAAAAAAAACAGGAAAGAGAGAATCTGATGTTATAAAAATAATGCGAAGATCACTTAAACCATCTTCTTTCAGATTATGGAGAAAAAGAGTAAATCAAAAAAGTATTAAACATCGAAAAAAGTTTGAATATTCCCGAAAAAAAATAACTAGTAAAATTAAAAAAGGTGACTATCTATAGGCTATGAAAAAAATTACAATGTATACAGGTCCACTATGTAATTATTGTGAAGCTGCAAAAAGATTATTAACTAGAAATAACGCACCATATAATGAAATTGATATCTCAAAAATTGATGGAGCAATGAATGAAATGATTAAAAAAGCTGGTGGAAAAAAGACAATTCCACAAATTTTTTTTGATGACCAGCATATTGGTGGTTATGATGAAGTAAGAGCACTAGAAAAAGAAAATAAACTTCAAGATCTATTAAATAATTAACACAAGATAATCTATTTTTTTGGTTTAAAAACTAAACAATTACCATTATTACAAAAACGTTTTCCCGAGGGCTCAGGACCATCATCAAAAATATGACCATGATGACCTCCACATTTTTTACAATGATATTCGGTTCTTGCATAACCTATATGATGATCTGTTTTTGTTTCAAATACATCTGGCAAGGATTCATAGAAAGAAGGCCAGCCTGATCCACTCTCATATTTTGTTTTTGAATCAAATAATTTCTCTCCACAATTTACACAATGAAAACTCCCTTCTCTTTTTTCATGATTAAGTTCACTCGAACCAGCACGCTCAGTTCCCTCTTCAAACAAAATTAATTTTTGCTCTGCAGTTAATTTTGGATTTATTTTTTTTGTCATGATCCAATATATTTAGCACAAGACTGATGTAATATTGAATGTAATTCAACAAGTTTATTAAAATCTTTATTATAACCACCACCTAAAACCCCGCAAATTGGTATTCGTCTAGAAAAAAAGTTTTCTATCACTAGCTCATCTCTCAATTTAATACCCTCATCAGAAATTTTTAGTTTACCTAATCTGTCATTAAAATGAATATCCACACCAGCTACATAAAAAATAAAATCAAAATTTTCTTGATTTAACTCATTCAGATAGTGTTTAAGTGTTTTAATGTAAGCATTATCCTCTAAATTATCTTCAAGCTCCACATCTAAATCGCTATTAGATTTTTTTGCTGGATAATTAGTTTTTGAATGCATACTAAATGTAAATACATTTCTATTATCTTTAAAAATTTCAGAATTTCCATTTCCCTGATGAACATCTAAATCTACAATTAAAATTTTGTTAGCTAAACCTCTGTTAAGTAAGTAATGCGATGCGACTGCTACATCATTAAATACACAATATCCTGCTCCTCCGTCATAGCTTGCGTGATGACTACCACCTGCAGTATTACATGAAATACCATAATTGATAGCGAGTTTAGATGCTAAAACAGTACCACCTGTAGCAACTAACGATCTTTGAACAACGCTATCAATGAGTGGAAATCCAATTTTTTTTATTCCCTCTTTATTTAGTGTTTTGTTTTGAATATCCAAAATATAATTTTTTGAATGTGCGTAGCTTAATGTTTCAAATGAACAAGCTGATGGTTTATGAAATTTATCTACAATTTTATTTTTAATTAAATAACTAGCTAATTCTCCAAATTTATTAATTGGGAATTTATGATCATCACCAATTTTGGCAAAATAATCATCATGATTGACAACTGGCAGTTTCATATTTTTTTATAAATATAATTAAAATCAAATTTTTTTACTACCTTGTATTGATTTTCAGTTAGATATGAATGTATTTTTTTTCCTTTTTCAATTGAATCTTCATTATGGTTTATCATTTCTACACATAAGAAATTAATATTAATTTTACTAAAATTTATAGTAGATAAAATTTCAATTTCATGTCCCTCAACATCAAGGTTCATAAAATCAATATTTTTTAAATTAAATTTTTCTAGTACTGAGTTAATATTTTGTGTTTGAATTTTTTTTTCTAAAATATCTTCTTCTTTTACATTATGATGATTTTTTAAATAATTTAGTTGATTATAATCTAAAGTGTTTTGAGTATTTAGATCTCCTAAAAAATAAACTGTTTTTTCTGAATTATTGTTTGAAATAGCTAAATTTAAATTTGTGTCTCTTGATCTACAGAAGTTAAATAACTCAATTGATAAAGGATTCATGTCAATATTAATTCCTTTCCATCCTTTTTTATATAAAGAATAAGTATTATTATGCCTGGTAGGGTGAAAGCATCCAATATCTAAATATGATCCTTTAAATTTTTCTGGAAAATTTTGTAAAATAAATTTGTCTTCTTGAAATTGAGAACCATTTTTTAAAAATTTGAAATTTCGGATATAAACATTGTAAGTAAAATATAACTTTTTTAAAAAAGGATATTTTTTAGAAAAATTTAAAAACTTTGATTTTGACATTGATTAAGAAGAAATAACTCTTATTGGCTTACCATTAACACATGCCTCTAATCCTTCGACCATTTGGTTATAAAAAATACTATAATTTTCTGCGGTTACATAACCTATATGTGGGGTAAGTAATGCATTTGGTAAAAATCTTAATTTATTATTTTCAGGCAAAGGTTCTTTATCATAAACATCTATGCCAGCTCCAGCAATTACATTTGTTGATAAAGCAATAATTAAATCATCCTCATTAACTATAGGGCCCCTAGAGGTGTTAATCAAAAATGCTGTTTTTTTCATCTGATCTAATTCTTTTAATTTTATACAATCTTTGTATCTTTCGCCTCCCTGAACATGAATTGATAGGACATCTGAGTTTTTTATTAAGTCCTCTTTGCTACAAGGGAGAACACCAAGGTCTTTGCAGGTATCAAGATTCAAATTTTCACTCCAGGCCATTAGTTGCATACCAAAAGCTTTTCCAATTTTAGCAACCTCTGACCCTACTCTACCTAGCCCAATTAAACCTAGAATCTTTCCTTTTAACTCAACACCCAAAGTCGTTTGCCAGTATCCTTGGTACATATTATCAAATTCCTCTTTAAAATTTCTAGCTAAACCAAGAATTAATGCCCAAGTTAATTCGGGTGTTGGGTTAATATTTATATCTGTTCCACAAACTATTATTTTTCTTTTCTTTGCAGCCTCTAAATCAATAGATTTATTTCGTAATCCACTTGTTATGACAAATTTCAAGTCATTTAAATTTTCAATTAAATTTTTTGTAATTGGAGTTCTCTCTCTCATTATTAAAAGAGCCTCAAAATCTGCTAACTGCTCAATTGTATCTGCCTCATCTAAAAAAGGTTCACTAAAAATCTTAAACTCATATTTTCCAGAAAGTTTTTCTAAATCTACAAATTGTTGTGCAACATTTTGATAATCATCTAGTATAGCGACTTTAAGCATTTTTAACTTTCTTATTTGATAGCAGTATTCCTGTAATAATAAAACAAGCACCTAAAATATGATAAAACATAAATTTTTCATTAAAAAAAGTCATCGCCATTACTGCACTTATAATTGGCATTAAATGTAAAAAAACACCAGATCGATTAGCCCCAATCATTGATATTCCTTTTATCCATAAAAGAAAAGATGCCAGACCTGGAAATAAAACTACATATGATAAAATTAAAATAAAAGGTAATTCTAAATTAATTCTAAAACCAATTTGATATTCAATAAAATATATTGGTATTAAAAATATCAAACCAAAAGTTATAACTACTTGAAGTAAAGATATTTGACTTAATTCATATTTTTTACCTTTTAATAAAGTAGAATATAATGCCCATGAAAACATTGCTATAACCATAGTAATATCACCTTTATTAAAATCTAAATTCTTTAATATCTCTAAATTTGCTTTAGTAATAATTACAATTACACCAGCAAAAGAAAAAATTACTCCTATAATTTGAAATATGTTTGTCTTCTCAATTTTTAAAATTGATGAAAACAACATGATCATCACAGGTATAGTAGAAATCATTAAGACTCCACTAATAACTTGAGTAAAATTTAATGAATAGTAAACAATAGAATTAAATATTGTTATACTAGTTACTCCTAAAACAATGAAAAGCTTGTAATTTTTAATTATATAATTCTTCTTCTCTAAAATTTCAGGAATTGTGAAAGGTGCTAAAATTAGCCAAGCAAAGAACCAACGATAAAAATTTAAAGAGAAAGGCGGGACTTGATAGAAACTTGCAAGTTTACCTATTACAAAATTTCCTGCCCAGAAAGTTACTGTTAAAAATAAATATACGTATGCTAAAAAATTATTTTCTTTTGTCACTTAACTAAATCTAAGCGAGCTATAAGGTTTTAAATCTAAATTTGTGTTTTCGTTCGCTATCATTCCAGAAACAATCTTTCCAGAAATTGGTCCCAAAGTCCATCCTAAATGATGATGTCCAAAACAATAATAAACATTTTTATAATTTCTTGATGGTCCCATAACAGGCAAAAAGTCAGGTAAAGTTGGTCTAAATCCTAACCACTCATCTTCATGATCAGGTAAATCCCCAAGCATATATTTCGCGTTGTTTATTAAATTTTTTATTCTTGATTTAGATAATGGATTATTTAAACCACCGAACTCTACAGTTCCAACAACTCTTAAACCTTGTTCCATTGGTGTTATTCCAAATCCACGGTTAGAAAATATTACTGGCCTGCTTAATAAATGATCACAATTTTTGAAATGTACATGATACCCACGCTCTGTATCTAAAGGTATTTTTTCACCAAGATTATCAGTTAATTTTTTTGAAAAAGCACCACAGGCTATTACTGCTTTATCAAAAGCGTAACTTTGGGTTTCACTCTTAAAGACTGGTTTTTCCTCATCAAAACTTATATCTTTAATGTTAACTCTATTAAATTTTCCACCTTTCTGTAAAAATAATTCAAATAATTTTAAAAGTATTCTTTTTGGATTTCTTGCGTGTCTTGCATAAGGATAAAATACACCTGCATGATAGAATGGTTTGATATGTGGTTCAAGATCGTGAATTTCAGCTTTATTTACTAATTGTTGTTTAACTCCTAGTTCATCTCTAACTTTTATCTCTAATTCTCTACTTTTTAAATCTTTATCATTCCATATATATAAAATACCTTTGTTTTCAACTAAACCTTCTAAGTCTATATCCTCAAATAATTCATCGTATGCAGGTAAAGCTAAATCTAAAATTTGATGCATATTTCTTGCTGTATGCATCATTTTAATTTTAGTTGTGTTCATTATAAACTTAATAAACCATGGAATCATTTTAGGAACGTAGTTCCATTTCAGTGCAAGCGGACCAGTAGAACTGAGCAACATTGCTGGTACATCAGCCAGAACATCTGTTCTATTTAAAGAAAGTGATGCATAAGGTGAGAAGTGACCTGCATTGCCATAAGAAGCAGCTTGGCTACCTGGATTATCTCTATCAAATATCGTTACATCAAAACCTTTTTTTTGAAGGAATAAAGCATTAGATATACCCTGTATCCCAGCTCCAACAATTCCTATTTTAAAATTTTTATTCACCAAATTCTTATACATTTAAAAAATTAAAATATTAAAGTGACAAATTATGCAAATTTAAGTTTTTATTATGCAATTATTTGTTTATGATTAATTTTTGCACTTAATACTATGCCAAAACCAATCATTGTTGCTAACATAGATGAACCACCATATGACATTATTGGAAGTGGAGAACCAACTATAGGTAGTAATCCCAGAACCATTGATAAGTTTACTACAATATAAATAAAAATAGCAAAAGCGTATCCAAAACAAAAAAGTCTAGCAAAATTACTTCTTGAAATTGATCCTATTCTAACAATTCGTAAAATTATGATAGAATATAATATTAAAAGACCAACCGATCCTATAAAGCCAAACTCTTCCGAAAATAATGTGAAGATAAAGTCGGTATGTTTTTCTGGTAAAAAATCTAAATAACTTTGAGTTCCCTTTAAAAAACCTTTTCCATTTAGTCCACCTGACCCTATAGCTATTTTAGATTGAATTATTTGATATCCCGCTCCCAATGGGTCTCTATCTGGATCTAAGAAAGTCAGTATCCTTAATTTTTGATAAGGTTTTAAAAATGAAATTATAAAAGGGAGTGAAATTAAGAAAGTAAAAAAAGAATAAATAAAATATTTAATTTTTACTCCTCCCAACCACAGAATAATTAATCCACTAAGAGCTATTAATATTGAGGTGCCTAGATCAGGTTGTGAGATTACAAATATAATTGGAATTATTATAATTGTTAATACAACTATAATACTTGTAAATGTATTTACACTTTCAATTTTCAATCTGTGATAATATTTTGCAAGACACAATATAATTGCAACTTTCATCAATTCAGATGGTTGTAGTACAAACAAATATAAATTCATCCATCTTTGTGAACCAGAAGATTTTATTCCAAAAAACGAAACGTAAATTAACAAAAGTATTACAAGTAAATAAATTATATAAGAAATGCTGTGCCAAAATTTTATGTTAAAAAAAGCTAAAAATATCATTAAAGGAAAAAAAACCATAAGTTTTACAAAATGGTTTTTAGTATGAAAAAGTATTTCACCTCCGTCGGTGGAATACATTACAAACAAACTAATAATAGAGAGTAAAATTACAGAAATTAGTAAAATATAATCTAGATTTTTAATTTTTTGAAAAATTGTAATCTCATTATTTAATCTGTCATGTTGAAACATTTAAATACTAATTTCCTCAAAATTTGGTTGTTTGTTTCTTAAATCATGTCTGTCAATTATTAATTTGAATAATTTTTTTGCAATTGGTGCTGCTGCCTTACTTCCAGATCCACCATGCTCAACAATTATGCTAAGTGCATATCTTGGGTTAGCATAAGGACCATAAGCTACATATAATGCGTGATCTCTATCTTTATATGGTATTTGTTCTAATTCCAAATCAAGCTCACGTTCTCTTTTGCTAATTCTTTTTACTTGAGCGGTACCAGTTTTTCCTGCAAATTGATATTTAGGATCATCAATTCTGGACCTATAAGATGTTCCAAACCTTTCATTTGTAGAACTGAACATCGCTTCTTGAATTATCTTAATATTTTTTTCATCTTTAAAAAGTTTCTTACCAAAACCTTCTAAAATATCTTCTTGCATTAACGCTTTTGCATCTTCTAAGCTTATAGGCTTGTCATCAACTATTATTTTTGGTTTTATCGCATATCCACCATTCGCAATTTGTGCAGTCATCATACAAAGCTGCAAAGGTGTAGACTGTATGTATCCTTGACCAATGCCTGTAATTAATGTTTCTCCTAAAACCCAGCCTCGACCAAGATTATTTTTTTTCCATTTTGTGTTTGGAAAAAGTCCTTTTTTTTCATTATCAAAATAATCACCAAGTACTTTTTTTCCTAAGCCAAACTTTTCAGCTGTAATATTCAGCCTATCAACCCCTAAAAGTCTTGCAACCTCATAAAAATAAGTGTCACAAGATTGTTTCATTGCATTGTTTAGGCTAACCCAGCCATGACCTTTTTCTTTCCAACAGTGAAATGTTTGACCATATAATTCAATCTTCCCTGTGCACTTAACTTTAAATTTAGTATCAACGACATTATTTTCTAGAGCTGATAAAGCAACTATTGGTTTAATTGTTGATCCTGGAGAGTAAAGACCTGATAAAGTTTTATTTATTAAGGGTTTTAATGGATTATTTCTAATTAGTTGCCACTCATCTTTACTTATTCCAAAAAGAAATGAATTTGGATCATAGGATGGAGATGAATACATTGCAATTATGTCTCCAGTATAAATATCCATTACACTTATAGATCCTGCTTTATCGCTTAACAATTCTCCACATGTTTTTTGTATCTCTGTATCAACGGTTAAACGTATTTTTGCTCCTTGCTTACCTTTTTGGTGCTCTAACTGATTAATTCTTTTACCGTAAGCATTAACCTCATATCTTTGAATTGCATTTGTACCTATTAAATAATTTTCAAGTTTCTTTTCTAAACCTAATTTTCCGATTTTCATACCTGGTACAAATCTTTCCTGGACAGTTTGATTATTTAGAATTTCTTGTTCGCTAGGTTGACTTACGTATCCAAGCACATGAGTATATACATCTTTAAATGGGTAATTTCTTGAGATTGTCATAACTGGTTTAGCACCAACTAAGTCGTATAAATAATTGTTAATTTTTACAAATTGACTCCAGGTTAAATTTTCTGAAACGATTATACTATCCCATGGTTTTAACTCTGCTTTTAATTTATTTATTCTTGCAATTTTTTTCTCACTAAGATTTAAAAGATTTTTTAACCTAACCAATAAATAATTGAAATTTTCTACCTGCTCTGGAATAATATGCAGTTGATAAACTTTCAAGTTGCCAGCAATTATATTTCCGAAATAATCAACAATATTTCCTCTTGTAGGTGGAAGTTTCCATTCTCTTATTCTATTTTTATCTGAAAGTGTGAGATATTTTTTATTTTCATTTATCTGTAGGGAAAATAAACGAGCAACGATAGCAGCAAATACTATAATTTTTGCAGCCCCAATAATGAACATCCTCCTGTTAATTACATCAGCTTTTCTTATTCCTGAACTAGATTTAATCATTTGCTTGATATGAAATTCTTTCGTTTAAAAAATTAAAGATTAAAAAAAATATTGGGTAAAATAAAAATGTAAATCCTGAGTTAATTAAATAGTTTGTATAATCAACTTTAATTAAAAAAACTAAATCTAAAATAATTACTTGAATTGAATTTATTAATAAAATTGTAAACAACAATGAAATCCAATCCTTCATAAAATTTGGTGTTAAAGTAATATTTCTTATATATGCTGTTACTGTACAGAGGATTAGATAACAAAAACTACTAATTCCCATTGGTATTCCTACAACAACGTCGTTAATAATACCTGCAAAAAAAATTGACATGTACCCCAATTTATCGGGGTTTCTTAAAGTCCAAAAAAAAATTAATAAATGTACAAAATTAAAAGCAAAATAATCAAGTTTTAGGTAATTAAAATCAAATTCGTTAAATACAGAAAAAAATAAAATAATCAAAGGTATATAAGATAAGAATATTCTTAAAAAAGGACTTTTGTTAAGTGAAGACATTATTTATCCCCACCATATTTAAAAGAAACTATTTTTACATAATTCAATTGAGTAAAATCGGAAAAAAAATTAATTTTTCCTTCTGATATGTTGTCAATTTTTCCAATTGGAATACCAGGTTTAAATAATCCACCTAGACCTGAAGTGTATGCAATAATTTCTTTATTTTTAAAATCTTCTTCGAAATCCTGTTGAGTATGTTCAATTATTCCAAAATCATTACCAGTCCCGGAAACAACAGCCTGGATATCATCTGGCTCTAAAACAGATGGTATTTTGCTATTTAGATCAGATAATAACAATGCTCTAGAATTAGTATAATTAACCTCAATTATTTGACCCACCAAGTAAACTTCATCAATTACAGCCATTCCAAGTTTTACTTTATCTTTTGTACCTTTGTTTAAAACAATAGATTTTAAATATGGACTATCTTTATCAATTAAAACTCTAGCAAATATTTCCTCTGAACTTATGCTTTCATCAAGTAAATCTCTAAGTTTTTTATTTTCTATAGTTAAAAAATTATTCAGTAATTTAATTTGCTCATTGTTTTCTATTTTTATCAATTCTTTTTTATTAATTTCATATAAATCCATATGTGAATCTATTTCAAATATTAATTCTCTGATTTTATTTTCTGGGATTGATGAAATATAAGAAGATCTATAAATTATTTCATTTATTGCTAATTTTATTATTTGAATTGCTTTAAAATTAAAATTACTTAAGACTATTACAAAAATTGATAAAAAAATCAAAGTTAGTAAAGAAAATTTTTGTTTATCTTTTTTTTTTAAAAAAGCTGATCTAATGGCAATTACAAAATCATCTCTGCCGGTAGCCATTTTTTTTAATATTCAGATAGCATAGTAGAAAAAGTTTCTTCTTGATCCAAAGCTTTACCTGTACCAACAGCAACACAAGACAATGGATCATCTGCTATATGAACTGGCAAACCTGTTTCTTTAGAAAACCTTTTGTCTATATTTTTTAACAAAGCACCACCACCTGTTAAAGTTAAACCCATATCAACTAAGTCAGCAGACAATTCAGGAGGTGTATTTTCTAATGCATCTTTGATTGCACCAACCATTTGCTTCATAATATCGTTTAATGCCTCAGCAGTATCCTCTTCTGTAATATTAACTTCCTTTGGTGTGCCCGATCTCAAATCTCTTCCTTTAACTGGATAGGTATTTGTTCCAGTCGGTACAGCTGTTCCCATTTCTTTTTTTATTTTTTCAGCAGTGGTATCGCCTATCAATAAATTGTATTCTTTTCTCATATAATCCACTATTGCTGTATCCATTGAGTCGCCTGCTACTCTTAAAGATTTCGAATAAACTAATCCTCCTAAAGACATAACTGCGATTTCACTTGTACCACCTCCAATATCTACAATCATTGAGCCCGTGGCTTCAGAAATTGGAAGATTTGCCCCAATGGCTGCTGCAATTGGTTCCTCAATTAATTGAACTCTTCTTGCACCTGCTGCTAAAGCGCTGTCTTGAATTGCTTTTCTTTCAACAGGTGTTGATCCAGTTGGTACACAAATTAAAATTCTAGGGTTTGCGAATGTGCTCCCCTTATGTACTTTTTTTATAAAATGTTTAATCATCTCCTCTGTAACTATAAAATCTGCAATTACTCCGTCTCTTAAGGGTCTAATTGCACTTATATTTCCTGGCGTTCTTCCTAGCATTGTTTTAGCTTCATCTCCAACAGCCAATACATTTTTTTTTCCACCTTGATCAACTATTGCTACAACAGAAGGTTCATTTAGAACAACTCCTTGACCTTTTAAAACAACAAGTGTATTTGCTGTTCCAAGATCAATTGCCATATCCTGGCTCCATATTTTTTTTACACTATCAAATAATCCCATTTAAACTCCCCCTTTTACCTTTTGATGTTCAATATTTTCTGAAAGAGATTTTTTTTCTCTCTTAATAAGCATTTTATTTAATGCATTTAAATAAGCTTTTGCAGAAGCTACTAAAGTATCTGTATCTGCAGATTGTCCTACAGTTGTTCTATCATTCTCTTCAATTTTTACACTTACAGTTGCTTGAGCATCGGTACCTTCCGTTACAGCGTGTACTTGATATAAAGATAATTTTACATCATGCTCGTAAAGTTCTTTTATACATTTAAAAATTGCGTCTACTGGACCGTCTCCAGTTTGAGTAGTTTGTTTAATATCTCCAAAAACATCTAATGTCATTTCTGCTCTTTGAGGTTCTCCAGTACCTGCAAAAACTTTTAATGATTTTAAATTTATAGCATTAATTTTATTATCGACAATTAAGCTATCATCAACTAAAGCGATTATATCTTCATCATATATTTGTTTTTTCTTATCTGCTAAGATTTTAAATTTTCCAAATGCCTCTTGTATAACGTCATCTGTTACATCTGTGTATCCTAAGTCACTTAATTTGTCTTTAAAAGCATGCCTTCCTGAATGTTTTCCCATGACTAATGATGTTTTTTTTACACCAACACTTTCTGGAGACATAATTTCATAAGTTTCTCTATTCTTTAACATTCCGTCTTGATGAATACCTGACTCGTGTGCAAAAGCATTTTTACCAACAATTGCTTTATTAAACTGAACAGGAAAACCAGTTGCATTTGAAACCATTTTTGATGCTTTACTAATTAATTCTGTTTTTATCCCAGTATCATATGGCATTAAATCATTTCTTGTTTTAATTGCCATCACAATTTCTTCAAGGGCAGCGTTCCCAGCTCTTTCACCGATACCATTTATTGTACATTCAATTTGTCTCACACCTGCTGATAATCCAGCTAATGCGTTTGCAACCGCTAATCCTAAATCATTGTGACAATGTGCAGAAATTATTGCCTTATCAATATTAGGAACATTATTTTTTATATGTGTAATTGTTTTTGCAAATTCCTCAGGAATAGAATATCCAACTGTATCAGGAATATTAATAGTTGTTGCTCCACATTTAATTGCAAGTTCAATTGTTTTACACATAAAATCTAGAGTTGTTCTTGTTCCATCCTCACAAGACCACTCAACATCGTCAGTAAATTTTTTTGCGTAAGTTACGCTTTCTTTTACTGCATCTATAACCTGCTCATCACTCATATTAAGTTTATGCTTCATATGGACTGGGCTAGTAGAAATAAAAGTATGAATTCTAAATCTTTTTGCAAATTTTAGTGACTCATAACATGCATCAATATCTTTCTTTTTTGCCCTTGCTAAACCACAGGGAATTGAATTTTTTAAACCTTTACTGATTGCTGAGACAGCCTCAAAATCTCCTGGTGATGTAATTGGAAAACCAGCTTCAATAATATCAATTCCCATATCGTCAAATACTCTTGATATTTGAATTTTTTCTTCAACACTCATTGATGCACCTGGTGATTGCTCACCATCTCTCATTGTAGTATCAAAAATGTATACCTTATCTTTATTGCTCATATTCCTAATTTTTAGAAAATCTATAATACAATCTATAAGAGAGATTGCAAAATAATAAGTAAATTTTATATTTAAAATAGACCATTTTGGGATGCTGTTAAATTAATTGTAAATAGACTCTATTTTTGGCATCAAGCGTAGAAGTTCTTTTGTGTATTCGTTTTGTGGCTTTAAAAATAAGTCTTCAGTATTTGTAACCTCACACAATTTACCGTCTTTTAAGACACCAATTCTATCACACATCTGTCTCACAACTGGTAGATCATGACTAATAAACAATATTGTTAAATTTAATTGCTCTTGGAGATCTTTTAATAAATTTAAAATTTGCGCTTGAATACTTACATCTAAAGCAGAAGTTGGTTCATCACAGACTAAAAGTCTTGGTTGTGTTGCTAAAGCTCTTGCAATTGAGATTCTTTGTCTTTGTCCACCTGAAAATTCATGAGGATATCTATCTGCAGATTTTTGAATTAATTCAACCGACTCTAATAAATCAAAAATATATCTATTTAAATCAGAATTCGAAATTAACGGATTATGAAGTTTAATTGGTTCTGCAATTATATCTTTAACTTTAAGTCTACCATTCAAAGAAGAATAAGGATCTTGAAATATCATTTGTATTTGCTTTCTGAATTTCATCAGTTCAGATTTTTGTTTAATTTTTGTTATACAAACTTTATCAAAATATATATCGCCAGAAGATGGTTTGAATAAATTTACAATCATTTTAGCAATCGTAGATTTACCGCTCCCACTTTCACCCACTAAACCAAAAGTTTCTCCTTCTTTTATTTCAAACGAAACATCGTTAACTGCCATTATAGAATTTTTAGAATTTTCTGTAAAAAAATTATCATCAAAACTTTTATCTAGATTTTTTACTTGCACTAAATCTTGAGTTTTAATTTCTCTTTTTTGCCATCTGTTTAAAATTTTAATATTATTTGGTTTATCGTTTTTATTTTCATTTTCGATAATTACAAATCTTGATATTTTTTTATTTGTTGGTGGTACAGAACTTACTAGACTTTTGGTATAATTTTTTTGTGGATTAGTTAAAATCTCTTTAGTGATTCCTATTTCAACTAGATCTCCACTTTTCATTACTGCAACACGATCAGTAGTTTCAGCTATAACACCCATATCGTGTGTAATTAAAATTACTGCAAGATTTCTCTCTTTTGTTAATCTTTTAATTAATTCAAGAATTTGTGATTGAATTGAAACATCTAAAGCAGTTGTTGGCTCGTCTGCTATAAGTAACTCAGGCTCACAACACAATGCGAGTGATATTACTACTCTTTGCCTCATTCCTCCTGAAAACTGATGAGGATAATTATTAAATCTTTTCTCAGCATCTTTAATTCCAACTTCTTTTAATAAGTTAATTGATTTATTTTTCGCCTCTTCTTTGCTCAACTGGAGATGCGTTTGAATTGTTTCTATTAACTGTTCGCCAACTGTAAGAATTGGATTTAAAGATGTTTGCGGGTCTTGAAATATCAATCCAATTTTATTTCCTCTATAATTAACTAAGCTTTCAGAATTTTTATGAATATTTAGATCTCCTAATATTACAGATCCACCTGAAACTTTACCAGGTTCATCAATTAAATTTATTATTGCGTTTCCTACAGTACTTTTCCCAGACCCTGACTCTCCAACTAAACCTAATATTTCACCTTTGTTTACTTCAATATTTATATTTTTAGCTGCATAAACAGTTTCTTTTCTCATTTGATAATCCACGCTCAAGTTATTAATTTTTAAAAAACTCATTTTTTTAATTTTGGATTAAGTGTATCCCTCATCCAATCTCCTAACAAATTAATTGAAAATGCCAAAATAACCAAAAATATTGCTGGAAAAAAAGTAATCCACCATTCTCCTGAAAATAAGAAATCATTACCCAATCTTATTAAAGTACCTAAAGAAGGTGTTGTTGGTGGTACACCAACTCCCAAAAAACTTAATGTGGACTCTGCTATTATTGCTAATGCTAAACCAATTGTTCCTATAACTAATACTGGTCTTAAAATATTTGGCAAAATGTGCTTAAACATAATTATTAAATTAGGAACACCAATAATTGTTGATGCAGAGATATAATCCTTATTCTTTTCAACTAATGTTGCGGCTCTAGATACTCTTGCAAATTGCGGCCATTCAGAAATTCCAATTGCAAATATTAAAACATAGATTGCCATTTCGTCGTGCATTTCTCTTGATATCAATCCTCTTGCTATACCATCAACTAATAATGCCATTAAAATACTTGGAACTGTTAACTGAACATCAGTTAATCTCATTACTATCATTTCATATTTGCCACCGAAAAAACCTGCTGTTAATCCTAGCCCAACACCAAGCACTAAGCTGAAAATTATTGCTGAAAATCCAACTATAAGTGAAATTCTAGATCCATATAAAATTGTTGATAACATATCTCTACCTTGACCATCTGTTCCTAAAATAAATTTAGCAAGTCCATCTTCAGTCCAAGAAGGTGGTGTGAAAGCATCCATAAGTGATAACGAGGATGGATCAAAAGGATTATAAGGTGTTATTAATTCTACAAAAAAAGAGCAGAAAAAAATTATAAATAATATTACTGAAGACGCTATTGCAGTTGGTGACTTTATAAAACTGTGATAAATATCACTGTCTTTTATTCTAACCCATGTGGTTAAAGAATTATTATCCACTTGCAACATCTCCTTTAACTCTAATTCTTGGATCAATAAAATAATATAAAATATCAACTATAAAATTTATCATAACAAACACAAAAGCAATAAAAACCAAATATGCAGACATAATTGGAATATCTACAAATTGTACTGCTTGTATAAATAGGAAACCCATTCCAGGCCACTGGAAAACTGTTTCAGTAATAATAGAAAATGCAATTAAAGTTCCAATGTTTATTCCTGCAATAGTAATTACTGGTATTAATCCATTTTTTAGTGCGTGTTTATATTTTATACTTTTTTCGTCAATTCCACGTGCACGTGCAAATTTTATATAGTCAGTTTGCAAGATTTCCATCATCTCAGCTCTTACCAATCTAATTATATATGTCATTTGAAAAAGACTTAGAGTAACTGAAGGAAGTATAATTGCTTTAAGTCCAGAGATTGTCAAAAAACCTGTGGTCCAAAAACCAAGATCAACAACTTCTCCTCTACCAAAAGATGGTAAAATTCCTAAAATAACGGCAAATAGGTATATAAACAAAATACCAATTACAAATGTAGGGAGTGATACTCCTAGTAACGAAACGGCTAAGATAACATCACTTAAAAATCCCTTCCGATTAATACCAGTATAAACACCTAATAAAGTCCCTGAAATTAGAGCAATTAATGCAGAAATAACAACTAGTTCAATAGTTGCAGGAAGTCTCTCCACTATTAGCTCAGAAACAGGTCGTCTTAATTGGTAAGATATACCAAATTCACCTTTAGAGGCATTTATAACAAATCTTGTAAATTGAACATGAATTGGATCCATTAATCCCAGTGTATCTCTCAATTCAGCTCTTTCTTCATCTGAAGTTTCCTCTCCAACCATATTGTTAATTGGATCTCCAACAAAATTGAATAAAGAGAAAGATACAAAGGCAACAACTAGCATTACCAAGGCTGATTGAAACAGTCTTTTAAAAAAATATTTAATCAATTTGTGAAAGTTTAATTTTACAAGCCCTTTACAAAAAGGGCTTGTAAAAATTTAATTTAATTAAAGCTAGCAGTTCGGAATAACGGTTCGTTATTCGGTCTGATAGGAACATTAACATTGCTCTTAGCTGCCCAGGAAATTACTTGGTGATGTAAAGGAAGATATGAAATATCATCTTTTACAATTTTCCAAGCCTTTGCAATTGCAGCGTTTCTTTTATCTAGATCAACTTCACCTTCCATAACTCTAATTGCAGCATCTACTTCTGAATTACTGAAATTTACTTTATTCCAGCTAGCTCCGCTTTCATATAAGTAATGGAAAACATAGTGACTATCCAAAGTTGGAACACCCCATCCTAGCATATAGAAATCACCTTGATTGTCTTTTAGCTCTTTGAAGTGTTTACTTTTAGTCTGTGCAAACAAATTAACATTAACGCCGATCTTTCCTAACATACCAACAACAGCTGTACAAATTGCTTCGTCATTTACGTATCTGTCATTTGGACATCTTAGTTCAACATCAAAACCATTAGGATATCCAGCACTAGCTAAAAGATTTTTTGCAGCATCAACATCATAAGGTAATCTTTTATCAAGATCTGCTGTGTAACCATTTACACCAGGGAAAGTTATAATACCCGCAGGTTCACTTAAACCTCTCATAACTTTTTTCTTAATTGCTTCAATATCAATTGCTTGATAAAGTGCTTGTCTTACCTCTTTTTTCTTAAATGGATTATCTCCTGTATTTCCAGTTCTAAGCTTGTCAGCTGCTTGATCCATACCCAAGAAAATTGTTCTCATTTGAGCTGTACTTTCAACTTTATGACCAGAAGAAGATCCAATTCTTTTTAAATCTTGAACTGGTGCATCAGTAACTAAATCTATCTCTCCCGATAATAAAGCTGCAACTCTGGTAGCTGCATTTTTAATAGGAAGTAATTCAATTTGGGTAACTTTTTTATCTTTCATCTCACCCCACCAGTGTTTATTTCTTTTAAACACTGTTTTAGTGTTAGGCTCTCTTAAAGTGATTTTAAAAGGACCAGTTCCCATAGCATTAGTAGCTGAAAAAGTTTCTTGTCCTGCATCCCAATTTTGTGGAGACATAGCAAAGTTTTTCTCTGACCAAGCTTTAGACATGATGAAAATATTTGATAATTGGTTTAAAAGTATTGGATTTGGTTTACTTGTTGTGATCTTAACTGAGTAATCACCAATTGCCGTAACATCAGATACTGTGCTTATATACTCTTTAAAATCTGACGTTCTTTGCTTAGCTCTTAATATACTAAAGACAACATCAGCAGATGTCATTCCAGTACCATCAGAAAACTTTGCATCTTTTCTCAAATCAAATATCCAAGTGTTTGGATCCGTAGTTCTCCATTTTGTTGCTAATGCAGGACCTATTTTCATATCCAATCCTCTTTGAACTAAAGCCTCATAAACTTGTCTTGAAACCTGAGTAGTTGGGCCTTCGTTTTGTGCATGTGGATCTAGTGTTAAACTATCTCCTTGCATAGACCATTTAATGGTTTTTGCCCATGCTGAAGAAAATCCAAATACTAGAACTAATGACAAAAGTATTCTTACTATATTTTTAGTCTTCATATTTCCCTCTTTTTTTAAATTTATTTAAAAAAGTATAAGTGAAATAATTGAATTATTGTAGCAATAATTTACTTATAAAATTTAACTTTTATCACTATCAACTAATTTTTTCTTACCAATCCAAGGCATCATAGCTCTTAGTTCTGCACCCACTTTTTCAACTGGATGCTCTGCTAACTTAGCTCTTGTTGCAAGAAAATTTTTTTGACCACTTTTACATTCATCCATCCACTCTTTAGTGAATTTTCCAGATTGAATTTCAGACAAAACTTCTTTCATTCTTTTTTTAGTTTCCTCTTTATTAACTACTTTTGGTCCTGATTGGTATTCACCGTATTCAGCAGTATTCGAAATTGAGTAATTCATATTTGCAATTCCACCTTCATAAATTAAATCAACAATCAATTTAACCTCATGAACTGTTTCAAAATATGCCATCTCTGGTTCGTATCCTGCTTCAACTAAAGTTTCGTAACCATTTTTAATTAATTCAACCAAACCTCCACATAATACAGTTTGTTCACCAAATAAATCTGTTTCAACTTCATCTTTAAATGTTGTTTCAATAATACCTGATCTTCCACCTCCAACGGCTGATGCATACGATAAAGCTAAGTCTCTTGCTTTTCCTGAGCCATCCTGATGTACAGCAAATAAACAAGGTACTCCGCCTCCTTTCTCATATTCACTTCTGACCAAATGGCCTGGGCCTTTTGGAGCAACCATAAAAACATCAAGATCTTTTCTTGCTTTTATTAAATCATAATGAATATTTAAACCATGAGCAAAAGCTATACTTGTTCCTTCTCTTGCTCTTTGTTCAATATGATTTTTATAAATTTCTGCTTGTAATTCATCTGGTGTAAGTATCATAACTACATCAGCCCATTCAGCAGCATCAGATAAATTCATAACTTTTAATCCTTTTGATTCTGCTTTTGCTGCACTTGAAGAACCTTCTCTCAAGGCTACAACTATATCTTTTACGCCACTATCTTTTAAGTTGAGTGCATGAGCATGTCCTTGACTACCATAACCAAAAATTGCAACCTTTTTGCTTTTAATCAGATTTACATCTGCATCTTTTTCATAAAACATTTTCATATCATCTCTCCTATTAAATTAATTAAATATTTTAGCACCTCTAGTCATAGCAACTGCCCCTGTTCTCGAAGTACTTATAAGTCCCAAAGGCTTTAATTTTTTATTCATCAAATCTATCTCTCTTCTAAGTGCAGTTATTTGAATTACTGCTGAATTTTTTGTTTCATCTAATATTATGGGATTAAATTTTTTACAAGCATTTAAACATTTTTCAATTTTATTTCTTTTTCCTAATATTTTAAATAAAGCCATTTCCTTAAATATCACGTCCTTATCCTCTCTTTTAAACTCTGCAACTTTGTGAACAGGCACTAATTTGGTTAATTGTAGTCTTATTTGATCAATCACTTGGGGTGTACCGGTAGTAACAATTGTTATTCTAGAAATATTTTTAATTGCATCAACCTCAGCAACCGCTAATGACTCAATATTATAACCTCGACCTGAAAAGAGACCAACTACTCTTGCAAGAACTCCAGCCTCATTATCTACCCAAACCACAAAGATATATGTATCTGGTTTTTCTTTTTTCGTAGCTACGCTATAAGCTGATTTTGATTTAGGCATTATAATTATACTAAGGCCTTGCCTTTTCCTTTAATTTTATTTTCCTCTTGATCATTTGGACCCAATATCATTTGGTTATGAGGTTTTCCAGATGGGATCATTGGGAAACAATTCTCGTTTGGATCAACATGACAATCGAATATAACTGGTCCATTATAATCAATCATTTCTTGAATTTTATCATCAAGATCAGCAGGGTTATCTGCTTTAATTCCTTTACACCCATACGCTTCAGCCATTTTCATAAAATCTGGTAATGCTTCAGAATAACTTTCAGAATAATTTTTTTCATGAAGTAATTCCTGCCATTGTCTAACCATTCCCATGTATTGATTATTTAAGATAAATATTTTTATAGGAAGATTATATTGAACTGCTGTAGACATTTCTTGCATAGTCATCAGTACTGAAGCTTCTCCAGCAATATCAATTACAAGTTTTTCAGGATGGGCAATTTGTACACCAACCGCTGCTGGCAATCCATACCCCATAGTTCCCAAGCCACCAGATGTCATCCATCTGTTTGGTTTATTGAATTTATAATGCTGTGCAGCCCACATTTGATGTTGCCCAACTTCGGTAGTAACATAAGCGTCTTGTTCCTTAGTTAATTCATAAAGTCTTTGAACAGCATATTGGGGTTTAATACTCTCAGTGCTGTTCGTGAAATTTAGAGAATTTTTTTCTCTCCATTTTTCAATTTGTTCCCACCACTTAGCAATATTTGATTTGTTTGATTTGCTATGACCATTTTTATTTTTTGAGATAGTTTTATTAATTTTACTTATTACACTTGATACATCTCCCACTATTGCAAGATCAACTTTGATTATTTTATTAATTGAAGATGGATCAATATCTATATGAACTTTTTTTGATTTTGGCGAAAACTCGTCTATCTTACCAGTTATACGATCATCAAATCTAGCACCAATATTTATTAAAAGATCACAATCGTGCATTGCATTGTTAGCTTCATAAGTGCCATGCATACCAAGCATTCCTAAAAACTGATTATCATCTCCAGGATACGCGCCCAAACCCTGAAGTGTAGAAGTTATTGGAAATCCAGTTAGTTCGACAAATTCTCTTAAAACCTGACTTGCTTTTGGTCCAGAATTAATCACTCCTCCACCACTATAAATTATTGGTTTTTTAGATTTGTTTATTAATTTTATTAATTCATCAATTTGAACTTGTGAAAATTTATTGTGAGATTTTCCATTTAAACTTTTTTCTTTATTTAGTTTTTTATATTTTGTTTTTGCGAACTGAATATCTTTTGGAATATCAATTAAAACTGGTCCAGGTCTTCCTGTTGTTGCAACTCTAAAAGCTTCATGCATAACTTTAGAAAGATCATTTATATCTTTGACTAACCAATTATGTTTCGTACAAGGTCTTGTTATTCCTGTGGTATCACATTCCTGAAAAGCATCTGTTCCAATTAGGTGTGTTGGAACTTGACCAGAAATACAAACCAATGGGACCGAATCCATATAAGCATCAGTTAAAGCTGTAACAACATTAGTGGCTCCAGGACCTGATGTAACTAAAACTACCCCTGGTTTTCCAGATGATCTTGCATAACCTTCAGCTGCATGTCCCGCACCTTGTTCATGTCTAACTAAAATATGTTTAATGGAAGGGTGATTTTTTAATTCATCATAAATTGGTAACACTGCACCACCAGGATAACCGAAGATATGTTCTACCTTTTGGTCTTCAAGACATTTAAATACAATTTCTGCTCCAGTTAATAATTTTGACATTATGCAATCTAGCTGAAGTTGTACTCATTGGTCAAGTTTAAGAATGAAAATTTTAAATTTTTTTTAAATATTTATTTATGTCCTGTGGCTTAAGCTTTATCCAACTAGTCATGTTACCTCTAGCCCAAGTGCTCTGCCTTTTGGCGTATTGTCTAGTTTTTATAGCAATTTTTTCTATAGTCTCATTCAAATCTTTTTGTTTTTTTAAATATTCTCTAATTTCATTTACTCCTATGGCTTTGTTAGCACTTTTATCTTTTCTAACCCTTAGCTTTATGAAATCTTTGACTTCTTTTATTGCTCCATTTTCTATCATCTCTCTTGTTCTTACATCGATACGCTCAATTAATTCTTGTCTAGGAAAATCAATATAAACTTTGAAAAAATCATCTTCCACAAAGTTTGATTTTGTGTTTTTAAACCATTCACTTAGAGATTTTTTTGTAAACTTTTTAACTTCATAAGCTCTGATAGATCTTTGAGTGTCTGTAGGATTTATTTTTACTCTTGAGGATGGATCTAATTTTAATAGTTTTTCATAAAACTTCTTTTGTCCAAGTTTTTTTTGTAAATTTCTAATTTGATTTCTTAATTTTAATGAAATATTTGGTATTTTAACTAAACCATTGGTTAAAGCTTTAAAGTATAAACCTGTCCCTCCTACAAGAATTGGGGTTTTTTTTCTTTTTTGAACTACCTTAATTTTTTTAATTACTAGCTTAAGCCAATCACCTGTGGAGAAGTTTTTTGTTACACTATGAAAACCATATAAGTGATGTTTTATTTTCTGATGCTTTTTTGGATCAGGTCTAGCCGACAAGATTTTAAGCTCTTTGTATACTTGCATGCTATCTGCGTTAATAATTTCTCCATCAACTTTTTTTGCAACTTTAATTGCAAAACTTGATTTTCCTGATGCTGTAGGTCCAGATATTAATATTATCTTGGATTTTAAATCCATTATTAGTCTAGCTTAACACCAATGTATCTTCTTTGATTTTGATTATTATAGATTGCGAGTAAAACTGTCTTTTGATTTGAATTAAGAACTTCTTTAGTAATATCTCTTAAGTCATTAGCTGATCTAACTTTTTTCTTTTGGGCTTCAATAATAATACTATTAAGCTCTATTGAATTAGCTAAAGGGCTGTTGTTTGCAATTTTTGTGATCACAAGTCCTGTTGTCTGATTTGGTAAATTTCTATTTTTAATATCTTCTTTAGTTAACGGTCTTACTGCAATTCTTAAACTTTCAATTATTTCCTCATTATTTTGTTTTTGAGTCTCTTGATTTTTGCTTACTTTAAAATCATCCGAAGTTTCTAACCTTCCTAAAATAACATTTTTAGTAATCTCTTTCTTATCTCTCCAAACTTTAACTTCAACTTTTTTTCCAACTTCTGTTCTTGCTACAATAGCTGGAAGTTCTTTCATTTGGTTTATTTTTTCTCCATTAAATTCTAAAATAATATCGCCAGCTAGTATTCCTGCTTTTTCTGATGGACTATTTTCTGCAACACTAGCAACTAATGCTCCCCGAGGTTTGTCTAATTTTTCAACTTCAGCAATTTCTTTAGTTACATCTTGAATTCTTACACCAAGCCAACCTCTCTTTGTTTCACCAAATTCAATTAATTGTTTAATTACAATTTGAGCACTGTTTGATGGTATTGAAAATCCAATTCCGATAGAACCATTACGTCCAAGAATTGCTGTATTAATTCCAATTACATTTCCATCCATATCAAATAGAGGGCCACCTGAATTTCCTGAATTAATAGAAGCGTCTGTTTGTATAAAATCTTCATACCTTGATAAACCAATTGATCTGTTTCTGGCTGATATAATTCCAGCGGTTACAGTTCCACCTAGACCAAATGGATTTCCAATTGCTAAAACCCAATCACCTATTCTTGCTTTATCAGAGTCTCCAAATGATACTGGGATAAACTTTTCGTCTGTTTCTAATTGTAAAACAGCAATATCCATAAGCGGGTCAGCGCCTAAAACCTTTGCTTTAAATTCTTGATCGCCATTTACTCTAACAATAATATCGTCAGCATCTTGAATTACGTGATTATTTGTAATTACAATTCCTTTCTCGTCAATTATAAATCCAGAACCTAGTGCAGCTGATTGTCTTTCTTGAGGTGTCCCAAATTCTTTAAACATATCTTCAAAAGGAGATCCTGGAGGAAATTGAAAAGGAAATGGATTGGTATTAGTTACAACAGTTGTTGTAGTAGAAATATTGACCACAGATGGCATTAATTTTTCTGCAAGGTCTGCAAATGAAGCAGGTACTGGTTTAGAATTTACACTAAATGAAAAAGTTAATGATAGAACTATTGTTAAAAATATTATTTTAATTTTTCTCATATTAGCTCTTAATGTAATAAATAATTATAAAACCTATCACTGCAAAAATCAGACCACCTGATCTTAATTGACTATCTTTAACAAGTTCTAATTTCTTCAACATACTTTTCATTTTTGCTGGAAATAAGGCGTATAAAATTCCTTCAATAAACAAGAATAAACCAAAAGCTATGACTAGCTCACGCATTTAAGATTTACTGTTGGATTTCAGGTTTTATATTTCCAAAAAATTTAAAAAATTCACTATCTGGAGACAAGATTAATGAAGTTTCACCACCAATTAACGCTTTTTCATAAGCTTGCATGGCTCTATAGAAAGCAAAAAATTCAGGGTCTTGACCAAAAGCATCAGCAAATATTTTGTTTCTTAAACCGTCACCCTCTCCTTTCATAATCTCAGATTGTTTTTGAGCATCTGCTAAAATTACTGTTACCTCTTTATCTGCAGTTGAAGTTATAGTGACAGCCATTTCTGCACCCTTAGCTCTGAATTCTTTTGCTTCTCTCTCCCTTTCAGTCTGCATTCTTCTATAAATAGCATCACTGTTTGCTTGAGGAAGATCTGCTCTTTTAATTCTTACATCTACAATATTAATCCCAAAGTTTTGTGCTTCATTGTTGACTCCTTCTTTAATTAAAGCCATTTGTTTGGATCTATCTTTAGATAATAATGTTTGTAATTCTTCTTGTCCCAATACGTTTCTAATTCTGGAATTTATAATTGTTGATAATCTTGATCTTGCAACTCTTTCATTTCCAACTGAGATATAAAATTTTAGTGGATCTATTATTTGAAACCTTGCAAATGCGTCAACAATTAAACGTTTCTGATCTGATGCAATAACTTCTTCGGGTGGAGCGTCCAAATTTAAAATTCTTTTATCTAAATATACAACGTTTTGGATGAAAGGAATTTTAAAATTTAATCCTGGCTTCATGATTATTCTTTTTGGATCACCAAATTGAAGAATAATTGCTTGGTTAACTTCTTTAACTATTATTACTGATAAATAAGCTACAACTCCAATTGCAACTAATATTCCTACTAATACTTTTCCAGCTTTCATTTTAGTTTGTCGCTTTCTTTTTTAATTCAGGTAAAGGCAAGTAAGGAACAACTCCTGAGCCCGCATTCTTTTCGATAATCACTTTATCTATATCTGCTAAAACTTTTTCCATAGTTTCCAAATACATTCTCTCTTGAGTTACAGCTTTTGCATTTTTATACTCACTATAAATAGCAATAAATCTACTTGCTTCACCCTCTGCTTTTGCAACAACTTCTTTTTTATAAGCTTCTGCTGCTTGTAAAATTTTTTGTGCCTCTCCTCGCGCTCTTGGAATTACGTCATTTGCATAGGCTTCAGCCTCGTTTTTTGATCTTTCCATATCTGCTCTTGCAGCTTGCACGTCTCTAAATGCATCAATAACTTGATCTGGTGGATCGGCTTTCTGGGTTTGTACTTGTGTAATTTGAATTCCACTCTCATAATCATCAAGAATAGTTTGAATTATAGCTTGAGTTTCAACCTCAATTTTAGATCTTCCCTCAGTTAAAATTGGTTGGATTGCACTTTTAGCAATCACTTCTCTCATAGCAGTTTCTGCTGCAGCTTTTACAGTTCCCTCTGGATCTTGGATTTTAAATAAAAAATTTCCTGCGTCTTTAATTACCCAAAACACAGAAAAGTCTATATTAACTATATTTTCGTCACCAGTTAACATCAGGCTTTCTTGTGGTACATCAGCAACACCACCACCTGTTGAGAAACCACTATCTCTTTCAGATCTAAAACCTATATCCATTCTATTAACTTTTGTAACCTTTGGTGTTTGAACAGTCTCTACTGGAAAAGGAATATGATAATTCAAACCTGGTTGAGTAGTTTTAACAAACTTACCAAATCTAAGAACAACCCCTTGCTCATCTGGAAGAACTCTATAAAGGCCGCTTGCCAGCCATACAAAAGCTAAAACTAATAAAATTAAGCTTATTGATTTCCCACCTGAACTTTTACCTCCAGGTAAAAATTTTTTTATTTTATCCTGCAGGTCTCTTATTAATTCATCAATATTTGGTGGTGTCGGTCCTCTACCTGATCCATTGCCGCTGCCACTTCCAGGAGGCGCACCCCATGGACTTCCTCCTCTTTCTTTGAAATCGTCTGACATATGCGAACTTATATAGTGTCTTTATTGGAAAAAACAAGTAATGATAGTTTTATGACTGATAAAAAGCCAGAACTAAGTGCCGCAATGAGAAAGAAGCTACAGCCTAAAAAATTCACTAAAAATCCAATTCTAGGAACAAAATTTACTTTAGCTATCTCAAGTGCAAAAGGCGGCGTCGGAAAATCTACATTTGCAACGAATCTTGCTATAGCTCTTAAAAAAGTTGGATGTAAAGTTGGTCTATTAGATGCTGATATTTATGGACCTTCAATACCTAAAATGTTCAATATAAATGAAAAACCAAAAAGTGATGGTCAAAAATTAGAACCTATTACCAAATATGATATTCAATGTATGTCAATTGGTTTTTTAACTGATCAACAAACTCCCATGATATGGCGTGGTCCGATGGTAACAAGTGCAATTAAAACATTTACTCAAAAAGTAAACTGGAAGGATTTAGACTTTATAATAGTTGATATGCCACCTGGTACTGGTGATACTCAACTAACATTTTCACAAGAAATAAAAATGGATGGAGCAATAATAGTATCAACTCCGCAAGAAGTGGCTCTTTTAGATGTTAAAAGAGGTATTAGAATGTTTGATAAACTTGGAGTTAAAATTTTAGGTTTAGTAGATAATATGAGTTTTTTTACTGGAGACGATGGAAAGAGATATAAAATTTTTGGTGAAGGAGGAGTAAAAAAGACAGCAGAAGAATTTAAAAAAGAATTTTTAGGTGAAATACCAATTAACCCTGAAGTTGGTACAACTGGAGACGCAGGAAAGCCAATAGTGGAGGCTAACCCTGAACATGAAATTTCAAAAATATATTTAAATTTTGCTGAAAGGGTTAAATCAACTTATCTTTAAGATCAAAAGCAACCATTAATTCATTCCACTCTCTTTTAGACAGCCCTGAACTTTCAACTTCTACATTTTCACCTTTAATTAGTTTTTGTATGATTACTTTTCCTTTTGCAGAAACCTCTGTTCCACCTACCCTATAATCCATAAAAGCATCATATGTAATAGGAACCCATTTTTTTAAAGTATCAAGCATTATATCAGCATAAACTCTTATTTCATATTGAGCGTGACTATCTGCTCTTAATCTTAAAAAGTTCATCAAGTTTAATAAATCTGTTTTCCAATACCACTGAGTGTAAGTATTAAGCGTTAAATTCATTCTTGCTAATTCTCTTGCTAATCCCTTTTTATTTTCATCGATTTTTGAACCATCAAACCTTTCATTAAGCATAGTCTCATAATTATCATAAGTTCTCTCTGCATCACATTTTAAAAGTTCTAAAACTTCCTCTGCCTGTTTTCCTTCCAAAACGTCTCCTCTACCCTGTCGGTTACTAGTTGATTGAGCAGCTAAATTTTCTTGTGATGGCAAATAAAATTCTTTATCTAAAATAGAGTATCTTGCAGAATACTCATTAACATTTGCAGTTCTATGTCTAATCCATTGTCTTGCAATAAATATTGGAAGCTTAACATGATATTTAATTTCACACATTTCAAATGGAGTGCTGTGCCAATGTCTCATTAGATATTTTATTAAACCTTTGTCAGTTGAAACTTGTTTAGTTCCTTTGCCGTACGATACTCTGGCTGATTGAACTATGGATGTGTCATCACCCATATAATCAACAACTCTTACAAAACCATGATCTAAAGCTGGAATTGCTTCATATAGGATTTTTTCAAGCTCAGGAGCAGTAACTCTCTTTGTTTGATTGCTTTGAGATTGTTGATTTTTTATTTCTTCTTGTTGTTCTTTAGTTAATTTCATGATTGTTATTGAATCTGTTGTAATTACTTTTATATTAATAACGTTGGTTTTCCAACTACGACGATAAACGAATTTCGTAATAACCATTGCGGACGTGGGGGCAGTACCCACCACCTCCACCATTACAACTTATGGGGGTGAACTAGATTCGACGGGTGACTAAAGGTTATTCTTTCGTTCGGGATTGTTCCACCGTAACGGGCTATTTTATAATTGCTAACGAAAGTTATGCACTTGCTGCCTAATTAACCTAGTTAATTAAGCAAACGGGGTTCGGGGCACCTGGCAACAGAACGCCCCTAAAAAACAATTACCCTTTATTTTTCAATAATAATTTTTTTATAACTTCAACGAAGTTTTCAACGAAGTTTCAACGAAGTTATAAACACGAAAACTGCCCGTCCAGAGTAGATATGATACATACTACTCAAAAGTGATTTAACCCTATCCTACACATCTTAAAACAAGTTCTACAAATAGAACATTTCTACTCTTAAACTGACCTTTACGCCACTAGCGTAAAGATAATCAAACTTTACGAAAGTTATACGCCACAAGATAATCTCTGGCGTAAAACTTCTTCTTTTATAAATACTAATGAAGATATGAGATTACTTCATTTTAAATAGTAAAAAAAATAGGTTAGCGGGAGTGGTATAAGTGAAACATTTATCGGTAAAAAGAAATCTCTAAAATAAGTTTATATCACTCCGTTAAAATCACTACCTAATTTTTATAAATATAAATGAAGATATGAGAAGATAATATTTTCACTTTAAAATGCTCACGGCAATTAAAGTTAATTAACATAAACTTATTTCTATTTAGAAATAGGTTTGGTCGCTGTTTGAGTGAGCACGAACAGAAATGAATAGAAGGAAAAGTAATGAATATAATTACAAAAGATATAAAGACAATTAAAGATTTACGAAAGTATGTAAATTCAATTGATTGGTATAACAAAAAGTGGAACGAAAAAGATGCTGACGAAATCAATGAACAATCTGCTAATAACTTGCTAGTTAGAAGAGATGATGAAAAAACATTTGGGTTAGCAGAGGCATTTTTCAAATCCACAATCAGTAAAAAACTACAAGCGAAAACTTATAAGTTGCCTTGGGGAACATCACAAGTTTCGTTAGATAGAAGATACAGATATAGTGAAGTAGCAGAAAGATTGGGTAAAGAGATACACAAAGAATATAAAGATAGTGACCAATCATTAAGATGTTATTACCTAAAAAATAAAGCAGGGTATTCTACTTATGATATTAGCGATGTTTTTATCTATGCCAACGAATATACAGATGAAATAGTATATGTGTCATACGATAGAAAAGATATTTGGTGGAATAATTTTTTCAAAGAATGTTTAGACGCTACAATTCCAAATAACTTTGATGAATTAAACCGAATTAAGAAATTTAATCTTGTATTAAGAAAAGACGAGTTCAAAACAATTTCTTGTGAAGGTAAAACTTTCAAAGAGGCATTAGATAATTTTTATAACACTAATAAAGATTTTAATGCTGAACACGAAAGTGAATATCAAAGAATGCCTAATACTTGGTTTGTTTGGGGAACAACTGCTTTAGAGAAGTTGCCTGAAAATGAAAGTATCGTCGGTCATAAAGACATAAAAGAAAAAAGATATGTTTATGAAGACGCTAGAGAGATTGGCGATTTACGATAAATGACTAAAGAAGAGTTAAAGAATGCTCTTCTCAAAAAAGATAATAAGTTCGCCACCGATTACATTGTGGTGGCGAACACTTATATGAATATTAGTTTTAAGGAACTTACACGAAAACTAGATTTGCTTAACGCTAAAGTGAATAAAAAACTTTTTAGATACTTTAGAAAGTATCCAGAGAAGAGAATACAATTTGCTTATAATCATCAAAGAGTGATTAACAACACTCACTCTCATTTGATTTTAAAAGTGCCAGATGAGTATTACCAACCTCATACTGAACTTTGTCATTTAAGAGATTTGATGTGGTTTAATTGGTGGCAATTAGACGACAGACACAACAGAAAATTTAGATTGTGGTTTCAAAAAGTTGATGATGAACCAACGAGTAAATTTTTTAATGTTAATTACGCTGTGAGAGAAAATAAAAAAGACACAGCACAGAATGACGAATTTCAATATGGAATTTTATAGAAGAGAGGAAAAAATGAATAAATGTATAACGAGAAAACAAGGTAGTGAGGGAGTAATTAAAATCTCTCATTATTATATGAGTGAGATTGTTAGGTTATGTCTTTACACAATTAAAACGACAGACGAAACAAACTTACAAAATATAAGAAGTAAAAAGATATTAGCAAGAATACAGAAATACTTAATTCAGACAGGAAAGAATAAAGAAATTTTTGAAAAGTATAACGAAGAACCAAAAGGAAGATTACCGATATGATAACACAAAAAATAAGAACAATGATGTCCGAAGTAGATAGACACATTTCAAAAAAAGAACGACTAAAGGCAATGACAAAGATTGAGGACATTGTTGAGGAGTTCAATAAAGTCAAACAAGAACAAATGACCAAAGCAAAACAGGAGAAAAAAATATGAGTTTAATACCAATGAATGTTGAGCAGATGAGAAGAAAGGCATTAGAAAACTCAAAAGCAAAACAACAACAACAAAAAGATTTTGAAAATCAAGTTAATCAAATGTCAAAGCACAATGTTGGTGGTTTATATGATGTAAGACAAATAATGAAATCACAGCAATTCAAAGAGCAAAAGAACCATTACAATATTGAACAAGCAAGAAGTGAGTTAGAGGATTTATTACAAGCAAATCGTCTATACAAATTCTCACACGATACAGAGGAATTTATTAAAAAGATTTCTGGTAGAGAGGCAGATAGTTATACTATTAGAGAAACTGGTAAATTCATTTCTGAATTGATTAACGAAATAAAAGCAAAATACGAAGTAAAAGAATAATCTCTCCCTAGAATGAATAAATTCAAAACAAATAACTAGAGGATAAAAATATGTTTATTAACAATACACAAACACCAATAAGACAATTCAAAACTAAAGTGAATTTAACAATTAACCCTAAAATCTATGAGCAATTTAAACAAGTTGCCGAGAAAAGATTACAACCTAAATCGTGGGTGATTGAGAATATGATGAAATCTTACATTTTAGAAACGAATAAATAGTAATAAGAACGAATTTATTCATTCACTTCTAGCAATGGGGCAGTATTCTTCAAAGTCTTCATATCTTTAAACTTTGTATCGTTAAAACTGCCCCTTTGTGATTTAAGAGATTTTATATTCTAAAAGAACCATTGTTCGCCAACCATTCTTCTCTTTTAAAACTTTCTTATGAACGATTTTATAACCAGCGATAGATACTTCTTCTAATTTACTATCAGCAGTTAAGTCGTAAGTTTTAGTAATACCCTTTCCATTTTCTTTATGAGTTATTACCTCATTACTTACTAATGAGTGTTGAGTAATATCCGCTATTTTTATCTTGGCACTCAACACTGCTTTGGATTCGGAAATATTTAAATCCTTACTCCAACCATTTCCACACACCTTGATAACTCTATCTGTCTGTTTGTTTTTATTACAATACAAGTTAATGAATTTTTGTAAGTCATCTGGACTTGTAATTGTTTTCTTATTCTTAACATATGAACTATTGGTACAATTACTCATCATTAACCCAATAATCATTATTAGTATTATTCTCATTTAACCTCCTGTTATTGAGAAAACAAAAATCACAGCATTCCAAAACAATTCATTACCTTGTTCCGAATACATTAAGTCGTGCCAGAAACCATTACTCATATGAACGGTTTCATTACACACTTTGATTTCTTTTGTTGAAACGATTACTCCATTTTCTGTAATCGTTTCTGTTTTGTAGGAACATTCATCAGCATTTACTGATTGAATGAATATGAAAAGAAAAATTATAATTCGTTTGACCATAACTTCTCTTTCTTCTTTTGACTTAACTCAAATTGTAATTGATTAAGAATGGCGTCCATTAAATTAAAGAAAGCAATATGAACTTCTTGTTCAAAAATAGATTTTCTACATTCGTCAGTTTTACAATTAGTTAAAACATTTGTTATTACCATTTGATAATACTCGTTTGATTTACCAAAGGCGTGAGTTGTAAAAGTTAATAGAAACAAAAATACTATCGTCTTAATTAACTTCATTTCAATTTACCCCCTTTCTTAAAATCATAAAAATCCAAATCATCAGCAACACTTTGAGAAATTTCTTTTATGATTTTCTCTTCTCTTCTTTTTTCACATTGAGAACACAAGGTATAACCAAGAGTGTTAGGATATTTTCTATTCAGAAATCTATCCCAATTAGACAACTCTTCATTACAATCGTAGCAAATAGGAATTATTTCTATACTCATTAAGCAACTCCTTGTAATTCTCGTTGAATTATTTTGTGTGTCCAAGACAAAGGAAACTTTTTACGAGTTGATTTAGAAATTTCTGACGAGATTGTCCGATAACTCTTACCTTTCTTTCTCATCAAAACCATTTCTCTAATTATTTCTTGTTCTTTTTCTACAGGAACAAAAAAACCATTCTCATCTTTGTCATAACCAAAAGTCATCTTTCCACCAGAAAACTTATTTTCAGTTTTCATTCTTTCCTTATAACTTTTAATTTTTTGTGAAGTTTGTTCTGCCTGAAATTGAGCAAAACAAGACAACATAGTTAAGAACACATTACCAATAGCGTCTGAACCAGTTGTTTCACAATTCAAATCAACGAAATGTAAATAGATTTTCTTCTTCTTAAATTTCTGAATAGTTTGAAGTAAAGACAAAGTGTTTCTACAAAATCTATCTAAATGAGAACAAATAATATGGTCATTTGTTTTAAGTTTTCTTAATAACTCATATGCCTTTTCTCTTCTTTCAAAAGGTATTTGACCACTACATTGTTCCTCTATTACTTCATCAACTATCAAATCTTTAATAGAGGCATAGTTTCTACATTTTTTGATTTGTGTTTCTCTACTACTGCCTTTTTCAAACGCTTCAGCATTACTATTTCTAGTATAAACATAAACTTTAGACATAAATTACTCCTTTCTTTAGGTGTTCAAGTTTATCAATCAATGAGAACACGCTAACAGGAAACCTTTAGGACACAAGGGAATTACCTTAACTTTTGACTATATTAGTGTTGGAAGTTAATATTTTTTTAGTTTATATTCATCTGGAAAGAGATATTTTAACGAAAATGAAATTAACCTTTAGAGAACAACAACCAGTAAGATTGTGGTTTCTATATCTTCAAACTTGTTTAAGAGATGAAGTATTAAGTAAGAAAGTTAATAGAAACTTTTACAAAGATTGGCATTTAAATTCGGTTAAAACTCAAAAATTCAATACTTGGATTAAATCTCATCAACATCTATTTACAAAAGAGTTTGAAAGTAAAATAAAACTATATCAAGGCAAGAGAACACCTAATTCATTACTTGTTGAAATACCTTTAGATTACACCGTTCAAAAAATACAAAGAGATATTGGTAAAGTAGTAAAAGGTAAGATAGCACAAAAACAAACTAATCAACGATTTCAAATAACAGCGAAACAAAATCTTAAAATAGCACCATTTGATTACTTTCTTTATGCTTGGCAAACAAAGAGAAAATATGATGTGAGAAAAAAGAAAATTAAACTAGAGGATATTTGGCATATTGTAGATAGACACATTAGAGCAAGACAAAGCAGAGTTAAATCTTGGTTAAAAGATAGAGAAGTTATTGACAAAAAAACAGGTAGAAAAAAATTCATTAAAGGCACAATAAAAAGAAGAGAGTTAAGTCGTTTTCATAATGAAGAACGAGGTGTAGTCAAAGCAAAAGCAATTGTAATTTCAAAAAATATTAAAAAGGCACAATCACTTTTAGAGAATGTATGTAAAGGTGTTTTTCCTGGTGACTATTCAATTTAATACTTTCCATTTAGAAATATCCATATCAGTTAATTAAAAAGTATCCTCTGACGCTTATAGTGTCAGCGTTTAAGGTAGTTTTCGCTAGTTAGTTTATATTACTAGTATGAACTTAATAATCGTAAAAACAATAAAGACAGAAACAAAAAAGTTTCCTCTGACACTCATAGCATCAGCGTTTAATGAGAATGAAGTGTTTTTGCTTTATTATGTATTCATAATGAAAAACAAAACAAAAAAGAAAGTGAGAATAAAATAATGACATATTGTTATACAACATTAAACAAACCATTAAGACAAACTGAAAAACAAAGAGAAAGCAGTTTGATTGCTGAAAGAAAGTTTTCAAAAAGAAATCCTTTAGCAGAAAAAAGATACGACATTAAAGTTAATAGTGAGTTTTCTCAAAATGTAATGATGAACAGATATATGATGAAAACTGCCAACTTTAATACTCTTAATACAATACCAGATTACGCTAATTCAATGAGTGAAGTAATTGTTAAGCACCAGAAAGCAGCGTAATGAAAAGAGAATTAACGATAACAACTAATACTGAAGCATTAAGCAGATTAAGATTTCAAAACGATTGTTTGACAAATTATTTAAACAAACTTTCCGCCAAAGAAGAGATTTGTGAGTGTCTTAAATATCTCAATCATAGTGTTTCCAAAATCACAAATCTCTTCAATAAAGAAATTGATGATTATGAAAATTACTTAATTGAAGAAGCAAATGATTTTCACAGATTTAACAAAGAAGGTAGAAAATTAAATCTACTGAATTAACCGAATTTGTTCCACCGAACAAATAACTCAAACCCATAACAGAAAGGATAGTATGAGTAATAACAATGTTGCTATGAAAGATGATAGAGAAAATCTCTCTAAAGTTATTCAAGCAAATCAACCCAAAACCAAATCGTTTGACCCTTTACAGAATAGTATTCAAACTCTTCAAGTAAATGAGAAAACGCTTACCAATTACATAGAGCAAATTAAAACAAATATCTATGTTGGTAAGAAAGCAATGTATTTCGTTGCTAGAGATGTGTATGACGCCAAAGTAAATTTATCACCACCAGATTTTTCTAGGTTAGTTGAGAAATTTAAATGGAATGGTTCAACACAAAGTAAAATCTTAGCGATTGGTCGTTCTGACAATCTATTTAAGATTTACAAACAAGGTCATCTACCAAGTAATTGGACAACTCTTTATGAGTTATCAACTTTGACAGACGAAGAATTTAAGAAAGTCAGAAAGATACTTGAACCAGATGTTTCTTGGAACAAGATAGCGAAAGAGTTAGGTAAAACAAATACACCTGACCCTAATTGGTTGCTTAACTTCTTAAATGTAGAAGTTGATAAAAGAAAAGTGTCCGTTGCTGAGTTTGTTCAAACTTTAACTGCCATCAAAAAAGACTTGAAGAAATACAAAGTAATCAAAGTCGTTGATGATAACAAAGAGAAAGTTCAAAAGAGTATTGAGAGATACATCAACTCTTTGAATAAGAAAAAGAAGAAAGCAGATAAAGACGCCAAGAAAAAAGAAAATAAGAGAAAGACGAAAGAGATAATTAAGAACGCTGCTTAATTATTTTTAAAGAGTGGCGAATAACTTTCGCCACTCATTCATTAGACATTAAAAACTAGGATTATTTATTATGACCAAAACATTCACATTTACAGATAGAGATTTACAGATACTTACAAACTTTTCAGAAATATCTTCACATATTGAATTTAAAAAAGGAAGAAGACAAGCAACTTGTGAAACTAATAGAAGTTTTGTAGCGTTTTATGATTTTGATACAGAAATTAAAAATGAATTTTGTATATATGATTTAAAAGAATTTTTAAATTTAATTGACTTATTTAAAAATCCAAAAATTACTCTTAAAGAAAATAAACTTTTATTAAAAGAAGATAAATTAAAGATTGTTTATCCAACATCAGACACCAACATTATACTTAAACCAAACTATCCTGTTGTAGATAAAACAATAAAAAAATTTAATGAAAAAGATAATGATATTGAGTTTGATTTAACTGCTGACGATATAAGAGAAATTTACAGATTAAATAGAAAGATAAAACAACCAGACATAGCGATAGAAAATGACGAAGGTAATATTGCCTTAAAGTTATTTACTAGAAATCAATATGATAGTTCAACTACTTTAACTCACATTTTAAATCAAAAAACTAATCATTCATTTAAGTTAAGATTTCAATTTCATAGATTTAAATTTTTGATTTCTGACTACAAAGTAGAGATACAAAAGTTTGGTAATAGTGGTGTTGTGAAGTTATCAAGTAAAGAAATACCACTAACCTATTGGTTTGCCCTTGAGGAAGATTCCATTTTTGATAGCAATGAAAGTGAGGTTAAAAACAATGCCTAAAATTAAAAAAGATACAATTAAAAAACTACCACAAACACACTCATTAAAAATATTTAAATATGAGGGTAGTGAAAACTACTATTGTTCTTTTTATGTTGGACAAGTTCATACTAGAAATGGAAATAAAGAACAAAGTTTAAAAGTAAAAAATAGAAAAGAAGCAGAGAAGAAAGCAAAAGAGATTTACAAAAATTGGTGGTTAGAGAATGAAAACATAACACCAAAAAGAGAAAGAACTTTTGACCAAGATATTGCTCAACCTTATTTAAAAACAAGAATTACAAAATATAAAAATAAAGGAAGTGTGGTTAATACAGGTCAAAAAGAAAAATCCCAATATGATAGATTTATGAAATCATATTTTGAAGATGTTGATTATTTAAACCACGACCAATTATTAAGTGCTGTAAGTGATATTGTAGAAAATTTAAGACGAGAAGGAATTAAAGATACAACAATCTCAAAATATACGAACACAATATCATTGATGTTTAAAAGAGCATTTAACAATGCTGTGATTAAGAAACTTCCAGATTTAAAAGAAGTTGTGACCTTAAAGAAAGTAAATGAAGTTCGTCCAATGTATCAACCTAATGAGTTGAATATGATTACTAATAAATGCCGAGAAGAATATAACGAAACAAAAGATAAATTCTTCCTAGAATTAAAAGATTATATTAACTTAATTAGAAGTGCTGGTTTCCGACCAGGTGTTGAACCATTAAAGATTAAAAGACACCAATTTAACTTTATAACTGATAAAGAAAATCCTACTGAACCAATTCTAGTATTCACTTTATTTGGAACAAAAACTAAACCAAGACATACATTAACTTGTCACCCATATTTTACTAAAAATATTTTTATTCCAGAAATACAAAAAAGAAATCCAAATCCTAAACAAGACGATTATCTGCTATTTCCTAATGTAAGAGATAGACAACAATTGTATGAAAGAATTAGAAAAAATTTTACAAGAATTTCTAGCGAATTAGGATTGTATGTAAGAAATGGTTCAACTCGTCCATTATACTCAATCAGACATACATTCATTACTCAAAGATATAACCAAAATGCCCCTCTTCAAGTAATCGCCAGAAACTCCAATACATCTGAAACGATTATCAAATCAAACTACCTAGACGAGAGTAATGAAATGATAGTGTCTGAACATAAGAAATTATTCGGTTCAACGAAATCAACGAAGTCAAAAGACAAAGTGAGGACAAAATAGATGTTCCTCTCAACGAAGTTCTCAACGAAGAAATTCCATTTAGTAAGTAAATATGCTAATTATCCTACTTGGGACGAGAAACAGAACGCCCCCTACTTAATTTAATTTTTTTTTAATTTCAGCTTGAGCGGCAGCCAACCTTGCAACAGGAACTCTATAAGGCGAACAAGAAACATAATCCAATCCAGCATTAGAACAAAAAGATATACTATGTGGATCTCCTCCATGCTCTCCACAGATACCCAACTTTAGATTTTTGTTTTGTTTTCGTCCTTTTTCTACTGCTATTTCAACTAAATCTGAAACTCCTTCATCTATTGAAACAAAAGGATCAACAGAAAATATTTTATTTTCTAAATAATCATTTAAAAATTTACCACTATCATCTCTACTAATCCCAAAAGTAGTCTGAGTTAAATCATTTGTTCCAAAGCTAAAGAATTCTGCATGTTTAGCAATTTCCTTTGCTTTTATTGCTGCTCTAGGTAATTCAATCATCGTTCCTACTAAAAATTCTATTTTCAATTTATTTTCTTGTTGAACTTTACTAGCAGTTTTAATTACTAATTCTTTCATTATTTTAATCTCAGCCTCTGTAGATACTAAAGGTATCATTATTTCAGGAAATGCAGATTTAATTTTATTTTTTTTTAGGTAAGCCAAAGCCTCAAATATTGCTTTACATTGCATTTCATAAATTTCAGGAAAAGATATTCCCAAACGACATCCTCTATGACCTAACATAGGATTTTGCTCATGTAGCTCTTCAATTCTTGACTCAATCTCTTTAACTTGTAAATTAACTATACTAGCAACCTCATTAATTTCTTTTTCTGTACGTGGTAAAAATTCATGTAATGGTGGGTCTAATAATCTAACTGTTACCGGTAATCCGCTCATGATTTTAAAGATATCTATAAAATCTTTTCTTTGATGCGGTAACAGTTTTTGTAATGCTATTGCTCTGTCATTTTTCGTTTTAGATAATATCATTTCTCTTACAGACAAAATTCGTTCTTCATCAAAAAACATATGCTCAGTTCTGCATAATCCAATTCCCTCTGCACCAAAATCTTTTGCTGTTTTGGTATCTTTTGGAGTCTCAGAATTTGTTCTTACTTTTAATTTCCTAAAGCTATCTGCCCAAGACATTAACTTAGAAAAATCACCAGATATTTCAGGCTTCACAGTTGAAACACTTCCAACAATAATTCTTCCGGTTGAGCCATCAATAGTGATTATGTCTCCCTCATTAATCTCCATTGATGAAGTTTTAAAAGATTTATTTTCATAGTTTATATCGATTTCACTCGATCCTGAAACACACGGTCTGCCCATACCTCTTGCAACAACAGCCGCATGACTTGTCATTCCTCCTCTTGCTGTCAAAATTCCCTTAGCAGCATGCATTCCTTGTATATCTTCTGGAGAGGTCTCTACTCTTACCAAAATTGTATCTTGCATCATTGCTGTTAATCTTTCAGCTTCTTCTGATGTAAATACAACTTTGCCACTAGCTGCACCTGGTGATGCTGGCAATCCATTTGCTATTACGTTAATTGAACTTTTTTCATCCAAAGTAGGATGCAAAAGTGTATCTAAAGAGTTTGGGTCAATTCTTAATACAGCTTCTTTTTTAGAAATTAATTTTTCTTTAACCATATCAACTGCAATCTTGACTGCTGATTTTGCTGTTCTTTTTCCTGATCTTGTTTGAAGCATCCATAATTTATTATTTTCGACTGTAAACTCTACGTCTTGCATATCTTTGTAATGCATCTCTAATTTTTTCAAAATTTTTTGAAGTTCTTTAAAGACTTTAGGCATAGATTCTTCCATTGATAATTTTTTTACTTTGGCATCTCTCTTAGCTTTTTTTGTTATATATTGTGGTGTTCTAGTACCTGCCACAACATCCTCACCTTGCGCATTAATTAAATACTCACCATATATTTCATTTGATCCATCTGATGGATTTCTTGTAAAGACAACTCCTGTTGCACAATCATCACCCATATTTCCAAAAACCATTGATTGAACATTTACAGCAGTTCCCCACTCCGCTGGAATTTGATTTAGTTTTCTATATACTTTTGCTCTATTACTTTCCCAAGATAAAAATACTGCACTTATTGCTCCTAGTAATTGTTCATAAACATCTTGAGGAAAATCTTTTTTAGCCTTTTCTCTTACTGTTCTTTTAAAGTCTTCAATTAGTCCATCCCAATCACTTTCATCTAAATCTGTATCTAACAAAACACCTTTCGTAAGTTTATAATTTTCAATTAATTCCTCAAAATGATAACCTTCAACCCCCATAACTACATTACCGTACATTTGAATGAATCTTCTATAACTATCTTTAGCAAATCTTCCATTTGAAGTTTTAATTGCTAAAGCTTTAACTGTTTTATCGTTCAGGCCCAAATTCAGAATAGTATCCATCATACCAGGCATTGATACTCTTGCACCAGAACGTACAGACAATAAAAGTGGATTTTTTAAGTCTCCAAATTTTTTAGAAACATCTTTTTCAATTAATTTTAATTCTTTTTTAATTTGGGAAGTTAAATTTTTATTTAATTTTTTTTTATCCTTGTAAAAAATTTCACAAACCTTTGTTGATATTGTAAAACCTGGAGGCACAGGGAGACCCATTCTTCCCATTTCAGAAAGATTAGCACCCTTTCCTCCTAAAAAGTTTTTAGGATTTTTAATTTTTTTACTATCCTTAGATTTAAAGTTTAATATAAGTTTTTTCATTAACGGGAGTCAATTAGAGAAAAATTAACATAATTGTTAAACGTTTTACACATCATTTGGATTAGTTCCAACCTATTCTTCTTTATGACCTGATCATCTTCGTTAACAATTACATTATCAAAAAAGTCAAAAACCTCTATTTTAACGCTAGCTAAATTGTCCAATGTTTGAACATAATTTTCATCTTTATTAATACCTGAAAAATATTTCCTTAATTCACTAATTTTCTTAAATAAATTTTTTTCTAACTCAGTTTTAAAAATACCAGGGTCAGTTGTATTTGATAATTCTATTTTACCATTTTTTAATTCACTGTCTAAAATGTTTGAAGCTCTTTTATAACTTGCAATAATATCTAAACCATTTGGTTTGTTAATAATTTTATTCAAATGTTTAGCTTTATTAAAAATAACAACAGATTGATCTAAGTTAAAAGAACTGGTTGACGCTTGAATTATATCATTTCTTATATTTTCCTCCCTCATGTGGTATTTTAATCTATCCATTAAAAAATCTGATAATTCATTTTGTAAAAATTGGTTATCAATTTCAAAACCTTGATCTAAATACAGGCTAGAAGAATAATTAATTAGATCTTTTATTTTAAAGTCTTTTTTATTTTCAACTATTATTCTTATTACTCCCAATGCTAATCTTCTTAGAGCATACGGATCTTTAGAACTTGTTGGCTTTTGATTTAAACCAAAAAAACCAACTAAAGTATCTATCTTATCAGCCAAAGAAAGGGCTATGCTAAATGGTTTTTTTGGAACTATTGAACCTGAGCTTGTAGGTAAATATTGCTCGCTTATTGCCAAAGCTAAATCTTTATCAAAACCTTGTGCGTTAGCAAAATAACCCCCCATTATACCCTGTAGTTCTGGAAATTCACCCACTAGTTCCGATAATAAATCAACTTTACAAATTGATGCTGACAATTCAACTTTTTCTTTACTGATTAAAAGTTCATCAGATATCATTCCACCCAATTTTCTCATTCTTTGGGCTTTATCGAAATAACTTCCTAATCCTTTAAAATAATTCATTGATTTTAATTCAGTAACTTTTTTGACCATATTTTGAGATTTATCTTTTTTCCAAAAAAATTCTGCGTCACTTAATCTTGCTTCAACTACTCTTTCATTTCCTAATTTAATTAATCCCTTTTTATCTTTTTTGTTTGCAACCACTAAAAACTCATTGGTAATATTTTCTTTATTATCAAATATAGGAAAATATTTTTGATGATATTGCATAGTAATAATTAATATTTCTTTTGGAATATTTAAAAATTTCTTATCAAATTCACAAAGAAGGATATTTGGTTGATCTGTTAAATCTACAACCTCATTAAGTAATCTCGGATTATGTTTAATCTTAATATTTTTATTTTTTAATATATTATTGAATTTTTTTTCTATTAACTTTTTTCTTTCATTGTGATCAACGATAATGTTAATTTTTTTAAAAAAACTTTTATAATTTTTAAATTCTAAGAAAGACTTTTTATTTTCCTCAAATTCTTTATCAATAAAAGTCAAATTAGAAGATGTTAAGTGATGAAAATTAAAATTTAATTTTTTTTTATCAAATACAGCTAGAATTGACTTTAATGGTCTGCCCCAATTTAGGTCAAAAGTTCCCCAATACATTGATTTTTTCCATTGAATTTTACCTAATAATATTGGGATAAATTCCTCTAGTAATTCATGTGTGTACAATTTTTTTGATTTTGTCTTGAAAAAATAAAATTCCCCTTTGTCAGTGTTCTTTTGGTAGAGATCCTTTTTTAATATTTTATTTGACCTAACAAACCCCTCCAGTGCAACCTCTGGTGACTTAATATTTGGACCTTTAATCTCCTCAGATTTTAGCACAACATTTTTTTGAATACCTTTAAACAATATAACTAATCTGTTTGGTGTTGAGTATGATAAGCTTTTTTTAAATAAAATTGACTTTTCTAAAAAAAAATCATTAAAACGTTTAAGTAAATCTTCCCTTAAATTTTGTTGAAGATTTGAGGGCATTTCTTCACTAAATAATTCTAAAAAAAACTCTGACATTATTTTTGACTATCTAACCAAACGCCTGCTGCAGATTTTGTAATATCTCTTATTCTAGCAATATAACCTGCTCTTTGTGCAACACTGATTGCACCTCTTGCATCTAAAATATTAAACACATGACTGGCTTTTAAACATTGATCATATGCTGGTAAAGAAATTCTTTTTTCTACCAAATCTTTTGCCTCAGACTCATGCATTTCAAACATTTTCAAAAGTGTTTCTACATTCGCGTGTTCAAAATTGTATGCTGAAAATTCTTTTTCAGCTTGATGAAAAATTTCGTGATATTTTACACCTTCATCATTCCATAATAAATCGTAAACATTTTTTTCTTTTTGAGTGAACATACAAATTCTTTCTAATCCATAAGTGATTTCAACTGACACAGGTTTACAATCGAATCCAGCCATCTGTTGAAAATAAGTGAATTGAGTAATTTCCATTCCATCACACCATACTTCCCATCCCAAACCTGCTGCACCTAATGTTGGACTTTCCCAGTCATCTTCAACAAACCTTATATCGTGATCATTATGATTTATTCCTATAGTAGATAAACTATTTAGATAAAGTTTTTTTATATTTTCAGGAGAGGGTTTAATTAAAACTTGAAATTGATAATAGTGTTGCAATCTATTTGGATTATCTCCGTATCTTCCATCCGTAGGTCTTCTTGATGGTTGTACATAAGCTGTTTTCCATGGTTTAGTTCCTAGTGATCTTAGTGTAGTTGCTGGATGAAAAGTTCCCGCACCAACCTCTATATCGTAAGGCTGAAGAATAACACATCCTTTTTTACTCCAAAATTTCTGAAGATTTAAAATTGTTTCTTGGAATGTTTGAATTTTTTTTTTTTCTTTTTTTACTTTAGAAACCATATCTTTGCCAAATTGATCTTTCATCTAAAATACTTGCTATTTTATCTACTTGATTGCTAGAAGAAGAAAGTTTTTGACTTAACCATCCTTTTGATTTTTCAAATTTTTTAATAATTACATCCTCACCAAATTTTTCTTTTAATATCTCATGCGCGTTACCTATTCCATCAATCAATCCTAAATTTTTTGCTTTACTTCCTGACCAAAACTCACCTGAAAAAAGTTCGACATCAGATTTATTTAATTTTGATCCTCTACTTTTTTCAACAACATCTATAAAGTCTTTATGAAGATCCAATTGAATTTTTTTTAATCTTTCAATATCCTCGTTTTTTTCTTCTAAAAATGGGTCGAGTGTGCTTTTGTTTTTACCTGCAGTATGGACTCTTCTTTCAACCCCAATTTTTTTTATCAACTCAGTAAATCCAAAAGAGGAATATATAACTCCTATAGATCCAATTATTGAACTTGAATTCGCATAAATTTCGTCTCCAGCGCAAGAAATCAAATAACCTCCAGAAGCTGCCACATCTTCAGCGAATACAATAACTTTTTTTTTGTGTTTTTTTGCTTGTTGTCTAATAAAACTGTAGATTAGATGAGATTGAACTGGTGATCCCCCTGGAGAATTGATTGATATAGCAACACATGCAGCTTTTTTCAGAGAAAAAGCCTTTTTAATTAGTTCTTCTTGACCTGCAAAATCAATACCTTGTTTAAATTTTCCAGCGTTACCAATAACTCCACTTAATTTTAAGTGAGCAACAATTTTTTTCTTTTTAAAAAAAGAGAACATAATTAAGTTTTATAGAATTATTTATTGAATATAAAGACTACTTATAATTGAAGAAAATGGTGCGTCAATTGATAAGTAATATATATGAACAAATTATACTAATTTAAAAATGTTATGGGAACTGTAGTTCAGCTCAAAAATCAGATAAATGATTCATATTTTCAGCTTAAAGACTCGGTTGAAGAAAAACTGGTTTTAACCGAAGAAAAAATAAAATCAAAATTATCTAGTGACGTACAGCTGGTTCAAAAAATGACAGATTATCACATAGAAACTGGAGGAAAAAGACTAAGAGCTTTACTAACTTTGGGTAGTGCAAAATTATGCGGTTACTCTAAAGGCTCTAGAGATATAAATTTAGCTGCGTGTGTTGAATTAATTCATAGCGCAACTTTGATGCATGATGACGTAATTGATGAAGGCACTGTTAGAAGGGGGAAAGAAACTTTAAATAAAGTTTGGGATAATCATTCGTCAGTTTTAATAGGAGATTATCTATTAAGTAGATGTTTTGAAATGATGGTAGAAGACGGAAACCTAGAAGTTTTAAAATTGTTATCCTCCACTTCATCTAAAATTGCTCAAGGGGAAGTTTTGCAACTTCAACACAAAGGTGAAGTTGATATGCTGGAAGAAACATATTTAAAAATAATCTCAGCTAAAACTGCTGAGTTATTTGCAGCATCAACTAAAGTTGGTGCAATTTTATCAAATGTAGAAAATAAAGAAAAAGATGCTTTAGAATTTTATGGAAGAAACTTGGGATTAACTTTTCAAATAGCAGATGACACACTAGACTATAATGCTGAGGTCAAACTATTTGGCAAAAAAATTGGTCAAGATTTTTTTGAAGGAAAAATTACCTTACCAATAATTTTACTTTTTCAAAAATTAGGCAATGATGAAAAGAAAATTTTATCAAATATGTTTAAAAAAGAGTTAAGAACAAAAAATGACTTTAATGAAATTATTGCTCTTATAAATAAGTATAAAATAATTAAGGAATGCTATCAAAAAGCAGAGCACTATATAAATTTAGCCTCAAATTCTCTTAGTGTATTTAATGACTCTGAAGAAAAAAATATTCTTAAAAGATTAACATCATTTAGTTTATCAAGAAATTTTTAAGGACTTAATAAAGACTTTATCCACTTCCCAGAGTTATCTTTATTGTATTTTAATCTCTCGTGAATTCTGTTCTCTCCATCTAGCCAAAATTCAATACTAATTGGAGATAAAATCCATCCAGACCAATGACTTGGTCTTGGTACATCTGATTTGTTGCTATATTTTTTTTTGTAATCTTGTATAGATTTTAACAATTGTACTCGCGAATTTAATTCTTCACTTTGCTTAGAAGCCCATGCTCCTATTCGACTTTCATACGCTCTAGATGAATAATATTCATCTGCAACCTGATCAGAAACTAATGACACCTTTCCATTAATTCTTATTTGTCTTAGGAGACTTTTCCAATGGAAACACATCGCAGCATATGGATTTTCTTTTAATTCATTTCCCTTTTGACTATTTAAATTTGTATAAAATACAAATCCATCTTTGTTGAAATCTTTAAGTAAAACCATTCTAACTGAAGGAATATTATTTTTATTTGATGTGGCCAAAGCAACAGCGTTTGGATCATTTGGCTCAGTTTTCTTTGCTTCCTCCATCCATTCATGAAATAATTGAATTGGATCGTCTATATCAAGAAAGCAACTATTAAGATCTAAAGAGTTTTTTTGATTCATAATTTAAACAAAATAATCTATATAATATAAATAATGTCATTTAATACTTTTGGAAAGCTATTTCGTTTCACAACTTGGGGAGAGTCTCATGGGCCTGCAATTGGTTGTATTGTTGATGGTTGTCCTCCAAACATAAATCTTAAAGAGCAAGATATTCAAATAGAATTAGACAAAAGAAAACCAGGACAATCTAAATTTACAACTCAGAGAAAAGAAGATGATAAAATTCAAATATTATCAGGAGTATTTGAAGGTAAAACTACAGGAACACCTATTTCTCTCATAATCTACAATAAAGATATGAGATCCAAAGATTATAGTAATATTAAAGATAAGTTCAGACCAGGTCATGCAGATTTTACTTATTTTAAAAAATATGGAATTAGAGACTATAGAGGTGGGGGTAGATCTTCTGCTAGAGAAACTGCAGCACGAGTTGCGGCCGGTGCAATAGCAAAAGTAGTACTTCAAAAAAAATTAGGTAAAAAATTTAAAGTAATTGGTGCAGTAACTCAGCTAGGAATTCTTGGGTGTGATACAAATCAATGGAACGATAAAGTAATTTCAAAAAATCCATTTTTTTGTCCTGATAAATCAATGATTAAATTATGGGAAAAATATTTGCTTGGTGTAAGAAAATCAGGATCCTCATGTGGAGCAGTGATTGAAATAAGAGCAAGAGGTATCCCGGTTGGTTTTGGTGCTCCAATTTATTCAAAATTGGATACTGACATAGCTTCAGGTTTAATGAGTATTAATGCAGTTAAAGGTGTAAATATTGGTGCAGGAATGAACTCAGCACAATTAAGTGGAGAACAAAATTCAGACGAAATTTCTTCAAAAGGAAATAAATTAAAATTCAATTCAAATAACTCTGGTGGAATTCTTGGTGGAATTTCTACAGGCCAAGAAATTGTTGCATCTTTTGCTGTCAAACCAACATCGTCAATTTTAACTAGTAGAAAAACTATAAATAAGTTTGGGAAAAATACTTCAATATCTGTTAAAGGTAGACACGATCCTTGTGTAGGAATTAGAGCTGTGCCAATTGGTGAAGCCATGATGAACTGTGTTTTACTTGACCACTACTTAATGAATAAAGCCCAGTGTAGTTAGTTTAAATTAATTTTTCACAACTCTTATTGTCTCCTTTTGAAACAAAATATCAGCAATCTTCTTAGAAATTTGAGAACTATTTAATCCAGCTTTATCGTACATTTTTTTTGGATCATCTTGTTCAATAAATTCATCTGGTAAAGTCATTGATCTAAATTTTAAACCTTTGTCAAAAACTCCTCTTTCAGCTAATAAATTTTTAACATGAGAACCGAAACCACCTATTGATCCTTCTTCAACTGTTATCATAAGCTCATGTTCCTTAGCAGATTTTAGTATAAGCTCTTCGTCTAAAGGCTTGGCAAATCTGGCATCTATCAAAGTTGTTGAAATTCCTTTTGCTTTTAATTCCTCTACGGCTAACTTGCACTCCTCAAGTCGAGTTCCGAGGTTTAATACACAAACTTGTGTCCCTTGTTGAACGACTCTCCCTTTACCAATTTCAATTTTTTCATCTATTGATGGAAGATCAACACCTACTCCAGTTCCTCTTGGATATCTGATTGCAGAAGGTCTGTCATTTATATCTACTGAAGTATTAATCATTTTAACTAGTTCAGCTTCGTTACTTGCTGCCATTACTACAAAGTTAGGCAAAGTTGATAAGTAAGTTATATCAAATGAACCAGCATGTGTTGATCCATCAGCACCAACTAATCCTGCTCTATCTATCGCAAATCTAACTGGTAAACTTTGGATAGCAACATCGTGGACAACTTGATCATATGCTCTTTGTAAAAATGTAGAATAAATTGCAGCATATGGTTTGTATCCTTCGGTTGCTAGACCAGCTGCAAAAGTTACGGCATGTTGTTCTGCTATTCCTACATCAAACATTCTATTTGGAAACTCCTTTCCAAAAATATCCATGCCAGTCCCTCCTGGCATCGCTGCTGTTATTCCTACTATTTTGCTATCTTTTTTGGCATGTTTAACTAACGTGTTTGCAAATACTTTTGTATAAGCTGGAAGGTTTGATTTACTCTTTACTTGTTCGCCAGTCTTAACATTAAATTTTGACACTCCATGATAATGATCATTTGCTTTTTCTGCATAAGAATAACCTTTCCCTTTTTGAGTTTTGATATGAATCATTATAGGACCCTCATGTCTTGATTCTTTTGCATTTTTTAAAATTGGAACTAAGCTTGATAAATCATGACCATCTATAGGACCCGCGTAATAAAAACCAAGTGAACTAAACAATGTACCTCCAGTAACTGCTGAACGGAAAAAATCCTCTGCTTTTCCTGCTTTGGCACTAAATCTTTTTGAAAATGCAGATGTGATTAATTTTAAAGTCTCCCTAAGACTAAAATATATTTTACCCGTAAATAATTTTGCCAAGTAAGTTCTCATTGCTCCAACTGGTTTTGCAATTGACATGTCGTTATCATTTAAAATAACAATCATTTTTGTCTTAGATGCTCCAGCATTATTCATAGCCTCGTAAGCCATACCTGCACTAATTGCTCCATCACCTATGACGGCTATTACATTGGAAGACTTATTTTCTAATTTATTTGCCTCAGCAATTCCTAATGCTGATGAAATAGATGTTGAACTATGGGCTGCTCCAAATGGGTCATACTCACTTTCAGATCTTTTTGTAAAACCTGATAAACCATCACCTTGCCTTAAAGTTCTAATCTTATCTTTTCTTCCAGTTAAAATTTTATGAGGGTAAGATTGGTGACCAACATCCCATATTAATTTATCGTTTGGTGTGTCAAAAACATAATGAAGTGCGACTGTCAATTCAACCACTCCTAAACCAGCACCAAGGTGGCCTCCTGTTTCTGAAACAGCACTTATCATTTCCTCCCTCACCTCATCTGCTACTTTTTGTAAATTATCTTCAGAAACTTTTCTTAGATCAGATGGAAAGTTAATATCATTTAAAAATTGATAATTTTTTTTCATTTTTTTCTATTCAATATATAGTTCAATGTTTCATTTATTTTTTCAGATTTTGAACCGTATTTTTTTAAATTCTTATTAATATCTTTTATTATCTTATCACAATACTTGACTGAGTCATCATAGCCTATTAAATTTATAAGTGTTGCCTTACCTTTTTTTTGATCTTTTCCTGTTTTTTTTCCAGCTTCCTTAGATTTGCTTTTCAAATCAATTAAATCATCAGCTATTTGAAATAAAAGACCAATTTTTGATCCAATATTTTCAAAAAATTTAATTTCTTGTATAGTTTTTTTTTTAATTATTGCTGGAGCCGCACAACAAAAACTAAATAACATTCCTGTTTTCTTTATTTCCATTTCTAAAATTTTATTCCTTGATATGTTCTTTTTCTCATAGCTCAAATCTAAATATTGACCCCCAGCTATTCCTAAATGACCTGAACATTCTGATAATTTTTTGATTAAGTTAATTTTTATCTTTTCATTTAATTTCAATTTAGGATTTGATAAAATTTCAAAAGCTAAAGTTAGTAATGAATTTCCCGCTAGAACTGCTGTAGACTCACCAAATTTAATATGAGTTGAAGGCTTCCCTCTTCTTATGTCATCATCATCCATGCAGGGTAGATCGTCGTGAATAAGTGAATAAGCATGAATACATTCAACAGCTGACCCAACTATTATCAATGTTTTATAATCAATTGAAAATAATGACCCTAAGTCAATTAAGATTTTAGATCTTATTTTTTTTCCGCCTGGAAATAAACCATACTTCATGGGTGACATTAACTGAGAATATTTCTGTGAATTAATATATTTTTTGAGAAATATATTTGTATCTTTGGCTATTTTATTAAGCTGTTTTTTCATTTTTTTTAGTTATCTCTTTAATCTTTTTATTTGTCTCTTCCCCAATAGACTTAAAATTTTTATGAAATTTCTTTTCAATAAAATTATTTAATTTTAGAAGTTCTTGATAACTATCAACTGAATTGTTTAAATCGTCTTCCTTCTCTAGAGACTCTATAATCTTATTTGCTTTTTTTGTAAGCTCCTCAACTGAATACTGATCATAATCAAGTGGTAATATTTTATCTTTCATATAATAATAATTATTAATACATGAAATTTATTCAATCAAATATCAAAAAAGCAAAAAAATATTTAGATAATAATCATTGTGTTGCAGTACCAACAGAAACTGTTTATGGGCTGGCTGCAAACGCGTACTCGAATAGTGCTGTTAAGAAAATATTTAGTCTTAAAAAAAGACCGTTAAACAATCCACTTATTGTCCATTATTATGATATCGAAAGACTTATGGAGGACTGTGATATCAATGATAATTTAGTAAAACTTTACAAAAAATTTTCTCCAGGCCCAATAACTTATATTTTGAAATTAAAAAATAACTCAAAAATATCAAAATTTGTCACCAATAAAAAAAAAAGTATTGCTGTTCGTTTTCCTAATCATAAATTGTTTAGAAATTTATTAAAAAATTTAGATTATCCAGTAGCTGCGCCTAGTGCAAATATATCATCAAGATTAAGCTCAGTTAAACCATCCGATGTAAAAGAAGAATTTGGTTCAAAAATTAAATATATTTTAAATGGAGGAAAAAGTAAAATTGGAGTTGAGTCCACAATATTAGATCTTTTAGAAAAACCGTCACTTTTAAGATATGGGGGCCTAGATACTAAAAAAATTGAAAATGTTTTAAAAAAAAAATTATTAATTAAAATAAATTCAAAAAAAAAATTATCACCTGGTTTATTTCCACTGCACTACTCACCTGGAATACCTTTAAGAGTCAATGTTAAAAAACCAAAAAAAGATGAAGCTTATTTATTAATAAAAAAAAGAAAATCAAAATTAAAAAATTATTATTATTTATCCAAAGTAAAAAATATAAAGGAAGCTGCAAAAAATCTATATTCAACTTTAAGAAAAATTAAAAACGATGGTTTTAAAATGATTGCAGTCGAAAAGATACCAAACAAAGGTCTTGGCAAAACAATTAACGATAGATTAAAGAGGGCCTCTAAATATTAATGACAAATTCTATTGAAGTAATCAATCTATCAAAAAAATATAACGATAAAGAAGCAGTAACTAATATAAATTTTAAAATTAATGAAAATGAAATAGTTGGTTTATTGGGACCTAACGGGTGTGGAAAAACTACAACTATTGGAATGATTTTAGGATTGTTAAAACCAAGTAGTGGTGAGGTTTTAATCAACGGAGAGAATATTGAAAAAAATAAAATTTCGCTACTTCATAAAATGAATTTTATTTCACCTTACATCGAACTACCCAAAAAACTTAAGGTTAAACAAAATTTAATTGTTTATGGAAAGTTATATAACATTCAAAATTTAAATGATCGAATAGATCATCTTGCGAATAAACTTAGGTTAACAGAACTTTTAAACAAAATTACTGGAGAACTATCTTCTGGACAAAAAAATAGAGTAAGCCTTGCTAAAGCTTTAATAAATGACCCCACAGTACTTTTGTTAGATGAACCTACTGCTTCATTAGACCCTGAAACAGGAGATTTTGTAAGATCTTTTTTGGAAGATTATAAGAAGGAAAAAAAAATATCAGTTTTACTTGCCTCACATAATATGGAAGAAGTGAAAAGATTATGCAGATCAGTTTTAATGATGAAAGATGGTTTAATAGTAGATAGAGGAACTCCTGAAGAGTTAATTATAAAATATGGAAGAAAAAATTTAGAAGAAGTATTTTTAGAAATTGTGAGAAAATAGAAATGAATTTAATTAGAATTTATGGTCTTTTTTTAAGACACTTTTATTTAATAACCAGATCTTTTCCAAGAATACTAGATTTAATTTATTGGCCTTCAATTCAAATTACTCTTTGGGGATTTATTTCCAATTTTTTTGCAGCACACAGTACTTATTATAGTGGTGCAGTAGGAGTTATTCTTTCATGTGCAATTCTTTATGATTTTTTATTCAGAACTAGTATTGGTTTTAATATGTTATTTTTGGAGGAAATTTGGAGTAGAAATTTTACAAATCTATTTATCGCTCCTATGAAAATTAGTGAGATAATTATCTCTTTAGTTTTAACAGCTTTAATTAGAGCTTTTATTGGTTTAATACCAGCAATATTGTTAACTTCTCCATTGTTTGGAATTTCATTGTTAAAACTTGGTCTTCCTTTGGCTTTTCTTTTCTTAAGTCTATATTTATTTGGAATTACTCTTGGACTACTTGTGTCAGCAGGATTGCTAAGATTTGGACCATCTTTTGAAAATATTGCATGGTCAACAATGTTTTTGTTAGCACCTTTTGGCTGTATATACTACCCAGTTGAAATATTACCAGAAATATTCCAATCAATCGCTTTCGCATTGCCATTAGTATATATTTTTGAGGAAACTAGAAATATTTTAGTTAATGGAACAGTCAATTATGAAAATATAATAAATGCAGTATATCTTAATGGGTTTTATTTAATTTTATCAATATCCGTATTTTATTACTCTTTCGATAAAGCAAGAGAAAAAGGAACGTTGATAAACATGGGAGAATAAATTGGTGCGCCTGCTAGGAGTCGAACCCAGAACCTCCTGATCCGAAGTCAGGCGCTCTATCCAGTTGAGCTACAAGCGCATATAGTATTAATATTATATTTTATGGAAAAAAACATTAATTTTATAGTCAAAGAGGATGAGAAGAATTTAAGAGTTGATGTTTTAATTAACAAAAGAAAGGAATTAATTAGTAGAACCAGGATTAAAAATTTAATTTTAAAAGAAAAATTAACACTAAATAATGAAATAATTAAAAGTCCATCAAAAAAAGTCTCAATTGGTGATACTATAAATCTTAAGATACCAGAGCCTGAAATAGCATCCCTTAAACCTTACGAATTTAAATTAGAAATAATATACGAAGATGATGATCTATTAGTAATTAATAAACCTGCCGGAATAATCATGCATCCAGGAGCTGGAAATTATGATAAGACAATTGTTAATGCATTGATGCATTATGATAAGGATTCTTTATCAAATATAGGTGACGAGTTAAGACCTGGTATTGTTCATAGAATTGATAAAAATACATCTGGTTTAGTTGTAATTGCAAAAAACAATGAAACTCATGAAAATTTATCAAAACAATTTAGTGATCATACAATTATAAGAGAGTACCAACTTTTAATATGGGGAAAATTAAGACCCTCCTCAGGAAGAATTGAAACATTTATAACTCGTAGTTCAAAAAATAGACAACTTATGGAAGTTAGTAGTTCTAAAGGTAAGAAAGCTATAACAAATTATAAAACACTTGAAATTTTTGAAAATCATAAAGTACCAACCTTAAGTTTAGTTGAATGTAAATTAAAAACAGGAAGAACACATCAGATAAGAGTTCATATGAATTATAAAGGTAATAGTCTAGTTGGCGATGATAAATATAAAAAAAAATATAAAAAGTTAAAAAATATTGATTTAGATATCCAAAATTCAATTACTAAATTAAATAGACAATTCCTGCATGCAAAAACTTTAGGATTTATACATCCACGAACTAAGAAAGAGATAGTTTTTTCCTCACTTTTGCCACAAGATCTAAATAATATTCTAAAAATGCTTAGAAACACTGAAGAATAAATTATTGAAAATTAGGTATAATTAATTAAATAAACACTTCTATGAGCACAACAATAAGTAACAATCTGCCATCTCTTTCAAATGAAGGTGGGCTATCTGCATATTTAGAGCAGATAAAAAAATTTCCAATGTTAGCTGCAGAAGAGGAATATATGCTAGCAAAAAATTGGAAAACGACTGGTAATATTAAAGCTGCAGAAAAGCTAGTCACTAGTCACTTAAGATTAGTTGCAAAGATTGCTATGGGCTACAAAGGATATGGTTTGCCTATTAATGAAATGATTTCTGAAGGAAATGTAGGTCTTATGCAAGCTGTTAAGAAATTTGAGCCAGAAAAAGGTTTTAGATTGGCAACTTATGCTATGTGGTGGATTAAAGCTTCTATTCAAGAATATATTTTAAGATCTTGGAGTCTTGTAAAAATTGGAACTACTACTGCTCAAAAAAAATTATTTTTTAATTTAAAGAAAATTAAAAATCAAATTTCCCCAGAAACTGAAGGAGACTTAAGAGATGAGCACGTTAATCATATCGCTAATAAGCTTGACGTAAGTAAAGAAGAAGTCGTTTCAATGAATAGAAGACTTTCTGGAAAAGAATTCTCCTTAAATGCCCAAGTTGGGGAAGATGGCGATGAATGGCAAGATTGGTTGGTTGATAAAGAACTTGATCATGACTTAAAATTTGCTCACCACGAGGAAATGGAGCAAAGAAAAGATTTATTAAAAGACTCTATTAAAATTCTTAACGATAGAGAAAGAGAAATTTTATACTCAAGAAGACTTAACGATGACCCAACTACACTAGAAGATTTAAGTAAAAAATATAAAATTAGTAGAGAAAGAGTTAGACAAATAGAAAACAAAGCATTTGAAAAACTACAAACGCATATGCTTCTTTTAGCTAAATCAAAAAATCTTTTACCTGTAAACTAAACTTCAAAAGGGTTTTCAATTAAAATAGTATCGTCCCTTTCTGGACTAGTTGATATACTTGATATTTTTGCGCCAATGAAATCCTCTACTGCAAAAATATATTTTTTCGCATTTTCAGGTAAGGAGTCAATATTTTTTGCTCCACTTGTAGAAACTTGCCATCCAGGAAAAGTTTCGTAAATTGGTTTTATTTTTATCTGGTCCTCTACAGCAGCAGGTAAATAATCTAATCTTTTACCATCAAGCTCATAAGCAACGCACATTTTAATTTCATCTAATTCATCAAGTACATCTAATTTCGTCAAAGCAATTCCATCAATCCCTGAGACTTTAATAGTTTGCCTCACTAAAACACCATCAAACCATCCACATCTTCTTTTTCTGCTTGTAACAGTTCCAAATTCTTTTCCGCGTGTTCCTAAAAGTTCACCGATATCATTTGTTAACTCTGTAGGAAAAGGGCCCTCTCCAACTCTTGTTGTATAAGCTTTTGTAATGCCAAGAACATAATTTATCGAATTAGGTCCACAACCGGTTCCTGTCGCCGCGCTTGATGCAACTGTATTAGATGAAGTTACAAAAGGATAAGTTCCATGATCTACATCAAGTAAAATCCCCTGTGCTCCTTCGAATAAAATTTTCTTTTTTTGTTTTTTAAATTGATCAATCTTTAGCCAAACTGGCTGCGTGAATTCTAATATTTTAGGTGCTATTTTAAGCAAATCAGATTTAAGCTGATCTTTTTCAAAAATTTTTTTTCCCAGACCTTTTCTGATTGCATTATGATGAACTAATACAGAGTTAAGTCTTTGATCTAAATTTTTTTCAGATCTTAGATCCATTACTCTTATAGATCTTCTTCCAACTTTATCTTCATATGCTGGTCCAATTCCACGTCTTGTGGTTCCTATTTTGCTTTTTCCTGCCGCATCTTCTCTAATCTCATCCATTTCTCTATGAAAAGGCAAAATCAAATTTGCAGATTCTGAAATAATAAAATTATTTACATTTACCTCTACGCCTTTAGATTTTATTTCTTCTATTTCCTCTAATAAAGCCCATGGATCTAATACAACTCCGTTGCCAATAATTGATATTTTACCTTTTCTAACTATTCCAGATGGCAGCAATCTCAATTTATATGTAACACCATCAATCACTAAAGTATGGCCAGCATTGTGACCTCCTTGGAATCTTATTACCACATCAGCTTGTTCGGATAACCAATCAACAATTTTTCCTTTACCTTCGTCACCCCATTGAGATCCAACAACAGCAATATTTTTCATTATTTAAATTTTCTTTTTACTTTTAAGGAAGTGAGATGGTTAATTGGGCCATGACCTTTTCCATATTGAAGGTTTGATTTAATTGCTGAATTTACATACTTAATTCCAAGCTCACAAGATTTCTTTACTGTTTTTCCACATGAAAGAAAAGTTGTGACTGAGCTAGATAAAGTGCAACCTGTACCATGAGTATTCTTTGTTTTGTGACGTTCGCTTTTAAAGATTTTAATATCTTTTGTGTTTATTAAAATATCTATTACATTTTTATGTTTTAAATGGCCACCTTTTATCAGTACATTTTTTGCTCCTAACCCTATAAGTTTATAAGCAGCAAAAATCATATCCTCTTTTGTTATAATTTTTGTTTTAGTCAAAATTTCTGCCTCAGGGATATTGGGCGTAATAAGCGATACTTCTTTAATTAGTTTTAATTTTAATAATTGAATAGCTTTATTATCTATCAGTTTAGCTCCTCCTTTAGCAACCATCACTGGATCTAATACAATTTTTTTAACTTTAATTACATCCAAAGCTTTCAGTACCATATTTACAACCTCTGAAGAATGAAGCATACCAATTTTTATTGCATCAGGTCTTATATCTTTGCAGGTATAAATAATTTGATTAAAAATTTCTTTTGGATTAATCCCAACAATTGATTTTACACCCATGGTATTTTGCGATGTAACTGCAGTTATTGCTGTCATTGCATATGAGCCTAGAGCAGTAATAGTTTTTATGTCAGCTTGAATACCTGCTCCACCAGATGAGTCAGATCCTGCAATAATTAAAATTTTAGAATTAGGTTTCAATTTATTTAATTTTTTTCGTAATCATTTTCACACATTTATATAGAAGAGCTTTGTTTTCGCTTTCTCCCATTACTCTTATTTTAGCTTCTGTTCCTGATTTTCTTACTAAAATTCTTCCTTTACCTTTAATTAATTTATCTGCATTTTTTATAATTTTTTTAATCTCTGGTTTGTTAATAATATTTTTATCTTTGACTTCGATATTTTCTAATAGTTGAGGTGTTTTATTAAATTTTTCAAAAAATTCACTTGCTTTTTTTCCTTTTCTTAAAGCAAAAAGGGCCTCTAAAGCTACTAGCAAACCATCTCCTGTAGTTGCGAATTTACCTAAAATAATATGTCCTGATTGTTCACCGCCTAAATTAAAATTATATTTTTGCATTTTTTCTTTTACATATCTATCTCCAACATTTGACCTTAAAAATTTTATTCCTTTTGATTTAAAATATTTTTCTAAACCATAATTTGACATTAATGTTCCAACAACTCCCCCTTTTAACATTTTTTTATTTTTCCATCTTGTTGCTAAAGCGGCTATAATTTGATCTCCATCTATTATATTGCTTTTCTCATCACACATTATGATTCTATCAGCATCTCCATCTAAAGAAATTCCTATATGTGCTTTATATTTTTTTACAGCAGATCTAATTTTTCTTGGAAAAGTTGATCCACATTTTTTATTAATATTTAAACCATTTGGTTTAACACCTATTGCTATGACTTTAGCTCCTAATGATTTCAATAATTCAGGACCTGCCTTATAACCAGCACCATTTGCACAGTCGATTACTATTCTTAGTCCTCTTAAATTGAACTCTTTTGTGAAATTTTTTTTTAATATTTTAATATAATTTTTGGTACCTGTTTCTAATCTTTTAACTCTTCCTAATTTTTCAGAATGCGAGAGATTTTTTGAGATTTTCTTATCTATGAGACTCTCAATTTTTTTTTCTATTTTATCTGATAATTTCATTCCATCAGGACCAAACAATTTTAAACCGTTATCAAAATGTGGATTATGAGAGGCGGTAATCATTATACCCATATTAGCCTTCATCTCTTTTGTTAACATAGCCAACCCATTAGTTGGTAGGGGTCCTAGGGTATAAACATGCATACCAGCTGAAGCCAAACCTGAGACAAGAGCTGGTTCAAGTGTGTATCCAGACAATCTCGTATCTTTCGCAATTATTGCTGTTTGTTTTCTTTTTTTTTGAGATTTAAAGTATGTTCCACTAGCAAGTCCAAATTTAAAGAACATATCTCCATTTATATGTTGGCTATTAACTGCTCCTCTTATTCCATCTGTTCCAAAATATTTTTTTACCATTAATTTTTGATTATATGATTAAAAACTTTAATACCTTGTATAACTTCACTAACATCATGAATTCTTAAAATCTGAATTCCTTGCATCATTAAATAAATTGAAGAAGCCATAGTTCCACCGATCCGTGTTTTACTATCATTTTTTTTTGATATATCTTTAATAAATCTTTTTCTTGAATTTCCTACTAGTATAGGAAAACCTAATGAATGAAAAATAGAAACACCTCTTATAAGATTCATATTATGTTTCAAATTTTTTCCAAATCCAATTCCTGGATCTAAGATTATATTATTATGCTTAATTCCTTTGGATCTTATTAACTTAATCTTTTTCTCAAAAAAATCGTATATCTCTAGCAATTCATTTTTGTATTTTGGGTTTTTCTGCATATTTTCTGGTGTACTAATAGAATGCTGAATCACAAATGGAATATTATACTTTTTTAAAATATCTATTGTTTTAGGATCGTGACCTAGCCCTGATACATCATTGATTAATTTTACTCCTAATCTAATACCTTTTTCCATAATTTCAGATTTTCTTGTATCTAGAGATATTGGTATTTTTTTTACAATTAATTTTAATATTTTGTTAATTCTATCCCACTCTTTTTTTTTATTTACTGCCTTTGATCCTGGTCTTGTAGATTCTCCACCAATATCTATTAATGAGGCACCAGTTTTATATAAATTAATAGCATGACTAACACCTTTACTTTTTTTATTAAATTTCCCTCCATCTGAAAAACTGTCAGGAGTAAGATTTAAAACACCTAAAATATTTGGAATTTTTTTGAAATTAAAGGCAGAAAAATTTTTTTTTTTTGATTTAATTTTTTTTATATCTAAGTTTATTTTTTTTTTTATATTTTTTGGTAAATACTTAATTTGGTTAATAGAAATTTTTTTTTTTGATTTTCTTGTAATAATCTCAACTTGATCAAAAGAAATTTCGTTAATCTGATGTAAGGGAAATGATTTTTTCTTTTTGACTAAAATTTTAGACTGATTACCAAAATAGAAATTACACGCTCTTGTGTAATATCTTTGCATTTCTTGTTAGTGAACAATTTTTGGTTTTAAACCCATTGCACCCAAAGCTGAATCTTGATCATCTTTTGTGTCTGGATTTTCCAAGATTTTGTCTTTAGGATATAAATTTTTATTAATTATATTTTCAATTTCTTCACCAGTTAAAGTTTCATAAGTTATGAGAGCTTTAGCAATTTTATGCAAATCATCTATTTTTTCTGTTAAAATTTTCTTAGCTTGATTGTATCCTTCATCAACTAATTTTCTTATCTCTTTGTCTATTTTTTGAGCTACTTCCTCTGAAACGGATTGAGTTTGAGTAACTGATCTGCCTAAAAAAACTTCCTCTTGATTTTCTCCATATTCTACTGGGCCCATTTCTTCACTCATACCATATTTTGTTACCATGGCTCTTGCAAGTTGAGTAGCTTGATTAATATCTGAACCGTTTCCACCACCTGCTCCTGTAGATATATTATCTTTTCCAAAAATTAATTCTTCAGCAACTCTACCACCAAAACAAACTGCCAATCTTGCTTTAAGATATTTTATCGAGTAACCATGTTTATCTCTCTCAGGTAAATTCATAACCATACCAAGAGCTCTACCTCTTGGTATAATAGTAGCTTTATGAATTGGATCATAACTTGGCATATTAAACGAGACTAAAGCATGACCTCCTTCATGGTATGCAGTTAATTTTTTCTCATCCTCAGTCATGACCATCGAACGTCTTTCAGCACCCATCATAACTTTATCTTTTGCCTCTTCAAATTCAAGTAATGTAACAATTCTTTTATTTTTTCTTGCTGCTAACAAAGCTGCCTCATTTACAATATTTGCAAGATCAGCTCCTGAAAAACCTGGTGTACCTCTAGCAATTGTTCTTAAATTTACATCTGGTGCCATTTTAATTTTTTTTACATGAACCTTTAAAATTTTTTCTCTTCCAATTATATCTGGATTTGAAACCACTACCTGTCTATCAAATCTACCTGGTCTCAATAAAGCTGGATCAAGCACATCTGGTCTATTTGTTGCTGCTATAATAATGACACCTTCATTTGTATCAAAACCGTCCATCTCTACTAACAATTGGTTCAAAGTCTGTTCTCTCTCATCGTTACCACCACCTAGACCAGCTCCTCTACTTCTACCTACTGCATCAATTTCATCAATAAAAATTATACATGGAGAATTTTTCTTACCCTGTTCAAACATGTCTCTTACTCTTGATGCACCAACACCAACAAACATTTCTACAAAATCGGATCCTGAAATTGTGAAAAATGGAACCCCTGCTTCACCAGCGATTGCTCTAGCCAATAAAGTTTTTCCTGTACCTGGAGGACCAACAAGTAAAGCTCCCCTTGGAATTTTTCCTCCTAGCCTACTAAATTTTTTTGGGTCTTTTAAGAATTCAACTATTTCTTCTACTTCCTCCTTAGCTTCTTCAACACCAGCAACATCATTAAATGTAACTTTGCCTTTTAATTCGTTCATCATTTTTGCTTTTGATTTTCCAAATCCCATTGCACCACCCTTGCCACCTTGCATTTGTCTCATGAAGAAAATCCATACGGCAATAAGCAATAACATCGGAAACCATGAAAGCAGAACACCAAACAATGAAGGCATTTTTTCATCTAGAGGTGCAGCCGAAATACTCACACCCTTATCTGAAAGCTTTTCTATAAGGTTTGGATCATTGGGTGCATAGGTCAAAAAAGAATTTCCATTTGAGTAAATACCTTTGATATTGTTACCCTGAATTTCAACTTTCAGTACTTCACCATTCTCAACTGAATCTAAAAAATCTGAAAATATTATTTGGTTGGAGCCTCTTACATTGGACTGGGGATTTTTGAAAATATTGTAGAGACCTATAGTTAAGAAAACTATAATTCCCCACATTGCGAGATTTTTTAAATTCATACCCTTTAAAATAAGAATTATTATTAAATTAACAAGTGACAAAATATCAGTTATTTAGTCAACTTTACTGCTCTTTTGATACTATAATAGTGTTATTCACCTTTCTAATAATACAGTTTCCTAAAGTAGTTTTCAAATAGTTATCACTTTTAATTTGATAAATTAATGAGTCAATTTTTTTTCCTCTAACAGGATAATATTTTTTGCCAACACTTTGAATTACTTGTGTTAAAGACCTAAAAACTACTTCCTCCGGCTGATTGAAAAAATCTTTATTCAATATAATAAACTTATTCTTTGTAAAAATTGTTGAATTATTTTTTATATTTTTTTTTATATAATATTTGATGGATTCGTTTGCAAATTTTAAGTTTTTAATAGTTAACTCAAATTTATCTTTATCCAGACCCTCCAATTCTAGATTCTTAATAAAATTTCTTATTTTTACTCTTTTAAATATATCGTTTTTATTTGATGGATCTTGAATATAATTTTTAAATACTTTTTTAGCAATATACTCCAGATCCTTTTTTGAAAATTTTAATAAAGGTCTAATTAGATTTATATTTTGTTGATTAGTTTTTTGATCAAACGATACTAAACCGTTTAAACCGCTTCCTCTTAGTATTCTAATAAAAAAATTTTCAATTAAATCATCTTGATGATGACCCAATAAAATATTCTTAATTTTTAATTTTTTTGCCTTGTTAATCAAAAGTTCGTATCTTTTATCTCTTGCAATAGATTGGATATTACTTTTTGGTTTTTTACCAATCCAAGTTAAAATCCCAAGATTAACAGATAGTTTTTGGAGAAGAACTTTTACAAATCTAGCTTCTTTTGTTGAGTCTTTTCTTAGTTTATGATCAACATGAAAATATTTTACTTTGAGATTTTTATTAATAGAATAAATTTTTGCTAAAAAACACAATGCTAAACTGTCAGGACCTCCTGAAACTGCAACAATAAAATCCTGATTAAGATTAATTTTTTTCTCAAATTTTTGATAAATTTTAAAAGTATCTTTATCTTTTAACTTATTTAATAAAGGCTTATGAGTCTTTTTTGGTACATTCAAATTTTTTGGACTCATATTTGGCTTTTTGTATTACAGACTGGTTTGCGTTAGGATATTGTATTTCTACACCATTAATCATTTTACATCCTTGATCTTTTTCACCAATTTGAACCATGGATACTCCTAGTTTTAACAAATTAATTGGAGCTTTTTTTCCTTTAGGATATTTTTGGTAACCCTCTAAATAAGCAGAAGCTGCATCCGTATATAATTGTCTAATTCTAAAAGTTTCTGCATACCAGTATTGTGCACTTCCAGCTAACTCATTATCAGGGTTAGATAAAACAAATTCTCTAAAAGCTCTTTCAGCAGTGCTATAATCTCCAACTTTTAAAAAACTTGTTGCAAATTCATATTGCCCCTTTGGATTTAAGTCTTGAGGAAGAATTTTTTCTTCAGATTGAAAAGTTTCTGTTACAACAGTAGCAGTAGTATCTACAGATTGAATCTGTTGAGTCTTTTCTTTCGTTTCTGAATCTTTATATGTAATTGTTCCTAAATCTTGAGGTTGTGAACTTCCAGGTAAAACTTTTTGCTCTTCTATTTTTGGTCTTGAACTTAACTGATTTTCAACATTGCCGATATTCCCTGAGCTAATATTAGTTTCTATGTCTTGAAATCTTATTTGATTATCAGCTTGAATTTTTGAAACACGGGTAGATAATTTATCCAACTTAAAATTTATTTCTTCAAATTTATTAGTAAGTTCTCTAAACTGATCCTCAACTTCAGATAATTTTAATAAATGTCTAGTTAAAACGTCTTCTGAATTTTGATCTAAGTCTGAAACCGAGCTATCACTAGTGCTCTTTTGTAAATCTATAGATCCAGAATAAACTGCTCTTTCAAGGGTTTTAAGATCATTTTTTATTATTTCTAATATTTCATAAATATTATGGTTATCAGCATAAGAAATATTAATAAAAATTAAATTTAAGAAGAAAAATAATTTTAAAATTACTAATTTAAGCACAAGGATCATTTAAATTAGATTTATGATTATAAAAATGGCAAAAAAAAGACCCTAAATCAAATTGGAGTTTTAGGGTCTTTAATTTTAAATGATTAATTTGCTTTAACAGTTACTGATCTTCTATTTTTCGACCAAGCTAATGGGTTTGAACCTGAGTCAACTGGTCTTTCTTTACCATAACTTAAAACAGTTATTCGATCAGATGATATACCATAAGTCATTAAATAATCTTTAGCTGCGTTAGCTCTTCTTTCTCCAAGTGCTAAGTTATATTCTCTAGTGCCTCTTTCATCTGCATGTCCTTCAAGCACTACATTGATACTTGAATTTTTTCTTAACCAACCAGCTTGAGCTCTTAATGTTTCTCTAGAAGCTGTAGTTAAAATAGACTCATTTGTTGCAAAGAATACTCTATCTGGAACACCGTCTGCAAGATACTCAACTGTATCAGTTCCTGTATAAACATCACCTTGCATTTGGCCTTGTATATCAGTTGCAACTTCTTTCTTTGTTGCACATGCAGATAATGCTATGCAAGCTAATAATACTAAAAGTGTGTTTTTTAAAATTTTGTTTAATCTCATTAAATTGCTCCTTGCTGCTAATTTCAATTTCTTAACTTTTTCACAACTAGATAGAGGTTTCAAGTCTAAAAATCAAGAAATTTAGAAAAATTAATCTCTTAATTGCTTAATAATGATGACCATGATGGGTCAGAAGCATCTGTTGGTGTCTTTATTTGACGTTCATTATAACCTGTTAAATCTATAGACCACAATTTTGCAGAAAAGCCCTCTCCCTTAGAGTTAGTTTTTGTTTCTCTATAAAATATCAATACTCTTCCATTTGGAGACCAAGATGGTGCCTCTTGATAATAATTTTCAGTTAACAACCTTTCACCACTACCATCCGTTCTCATTACACCTATATAAAATTTTCCTTTATGTAATTTTGTAAATGCAATTAAATCTCCTCTCGGAGACCATACAGGTGTTCCATATAAACCGTTTCCAAAAGAAATTCTTTTTACATCACTTCCATCATTTTTCATCACATAAATTTGCTGATATCCACTTCTATCAGAATTGAATGTAATTAATTTTCCATCTGGGGAATAAGATGGAGAAGTATCAATTGAGGGATGATTTGTAATTTTTTCAACTATTCTATTTTCTAAATCCATCGTGTAAATATCTGACTTTCCGTCTTTGGCAAAACTCATAATTATTTTTTTACCATCAGGAGAAAAACGTGGGGCGAATGTCATTCCAGGAAAATCTCCAACTACTTCTTGTGTTCCAGTTTCAATATCTAACAAATAAACTCTAGGCATATTTTTAAAGTATGACAAATAAGTTACCATTTGGCTTGCTGGATTAAACCGAGGTGTTAAAACTAATTCATTTCCTAATGTCAAAAATTTATTATTGGCTCCATCCTGGTCCATGATTGCTAATTTTTTTATTCTTTGTGTTTTTGGTCCTTCTTCTGAAACATAAATAATTCTTGTATCAAAATAACCTTTTTCGCCCGTAAGCCTTTCATAAACTTTGTCGGATATAATATGTCCTACTCTTCTCCAATTATTAGGTACTGTTGTGAAAGCTAAAGCCATCATTTCTTTAGCAGCTAAAACATCCCACAACCTAAACTCTACTCTTAACTTGTCATCAACATAGTTTACTTTGCCTGTTATAAGTGCTTGAGCTTTAATTAAATTCCAATCTTCAAATCTAGGTTTAAGATTCGCAATATCAGGGGCTTGAAGGAAAGCCTTTTTGTCCAAAGGATTGAACAGTCCTGAGGTTTTTAAGTTGTTCTCAACAATTATTGATATTTCAGAACCTATATTCTCTTTTTTTAATAATTTTTGAAAACTTTTTCTAGAATTTTCATCGATTGATAGAGGAGAAACAGCTAAAGGGAGGGGATTTAGATTACCTCTTGTAATATCCACCTCAATTAATGCAAAAGCATTAATAGGAAGTAAAATTAAAAATAAACTTAATATTTTTTTTAACATTTTATATATTAACCTTCTAACATCTCTCTTGCATCAAAATTAAGTTGTAATTCCTTCCATCTTTCATACCCTGTAGTTGGAACTCTTAATGGTTGGCATAATTTAACTGCACGCAGTGCACTTTCAGCTAATACTTTATAAAATCCTTGACCTGGCTTATTCATTCGAGTGTGGTCTAGTATCTCAGTTTTTGAAACTGTTCCATCTGGTTTCAATTTTAATTTTATTCTTACTAATAAATTTTCATTATAGGGTAATCCCAATGGAATACTCCAACATCCAAAAATTTGTGCTTTAAGTGCATCCTCTTCACTCAACGTAAGTCCTGTATTTTCTACATTTCTATCCTGATCTTGTGTTAAGTCGTTATTTGTCTTTAAAACTTTTGCACTCTCCTCTTTTGATTTATCAATTAAAGCTGCAATATTATTTGGATCAAATAAATCTTTTTTTTCAAACTCTGATACTTGCTTTACCTTATCATCTACTTTTTCGGGATTTTGTTTTTTTTCTTCTTTAGTCTCTATCTTTTTAACAGTTTTTTCAGGAAGAGGAATAGCTTCAGGTGCTTCTTTTTCTAATAGTTTACTATTTTGTTCAGGAGATATTACAGTTTTTGTTTTCGTTTTTTCTACTTTTTTTGGTGGAGCTTGTTCTGAAACAAGTTTTTTTTCTTTTTCTTTTACTTTTTCTATTGTTTTTTTAGCTTTTGGTGCAAAAGGAATATTTGTTTTTTCTGCTATTTGAATTAACTCAACAGAAACAATAGGCGGAATATCTAGGGGTTTCTTTGCTAAAAAAGGTAAACTCATAGCTGTGATGAAAATTAACATTACATGTAAAACAGAAGAAATAATTATACTTCTATTCACTTAGTTTACCTTTGTTTGTACGGTTCTGAAATCAAAGCTACTTTTGTAAAGCCAGATCCAGATAACAATCCCATGATTTCTAAGACTCTTCCGTAATTGATTGTTTTATCACCTCTAACATAAATTCTAGTATCGGTCCTATTCTTTGAAACCGCTAAAACCTTAGCAATGATATTATCGTATTCAACTTTTGCTTCTTGAATAAAAATTTCACCTTTTGCGTTTATTGATAGTGTTAAAGGTTCTGTTTCCTCAGGAAGAGAGTCAGCTGAACTCTCTGGCAAATCAACTTGCACTCCAACAGTCAATAATGGTGCAGTAACCATGAAAATTATTAATAGAACTAACATTACATCTACAAAAGGTGTAACATTTATTTCACTCATTGGTTCTTTTGAAGAGCGATTAAGTTTAAAAGCCATTTAGATTTAAATTATTGTTAAAAATCTTTTAGAAAAGTTTTCTAATTTCTCTGAATATTTTTTAGCGTCATTATTAAATTTATTATAGGCTACAACTGCTGGAATTGCAGCTAATAGACCAAGTGCAGTTGCAAACAAAGCTTCTGCAATTCCTGGTGCAACAATCGCGAGGCTTGTATTTCTTGATATTGCAATTGATTGAAAAGAATTCATAATTCCCCAAACAGTTCCAAATAATCCAATAAAAGGAGCTGTTGAGCCTACAGTTGCCAAAAAGGTAAATCCTTTTTCAATTTTTGTCATTTGTTTTTCAATCCCAGCTTCAAGGGATGCACTCATTCTCTCACCAATGTTTGTTCTAGATTTTTTCTTAAGTAAACCTTCCATAGCATCTTGAAACATAAGTGACATTGGATCTTCGAGTTTACTTGGTAAACTATTATAAAAAGTTTCAGCAGATTTAGAGTTCCAAAATTTTTCTTCAAATTCTTCTGATGATTTAGTTATTTTTTTAAATAAACGTATTTTATCAATAATCACAGCCCAAGAATATATTGAGCATAATATTAATATAATCATTACAGACTTAACAATTATGTCTGCTCTTAAAAATAAACTGAATAATGAAAAGTCAGTATTTGTTCCTAATTCAACTGCTTTTGCTGCTATGTCTGCTTCCATGCTTACTCATCACACCTAAATGTGTCATCATTTTGACTATTAATTTAAATTGATTATTTTTCTTTTTTATAAGTTTCGTAGAAAAAGCTAGATATTAGAATGGCGTCTGCTTTGTTGTTGTCTTTCTTTTTTGACAATTGTGAAGAAAAATATGGAAAAATTTCAATAGCTCTAGTTCTACTAGCATCTTTTTCTGAATTAATAAGGTTAAAATATTTTTTCCACTTAGCAGGCCTAACATAATAAACAGGCAAATGCATTGCGCTACATATTCCTTTTAAAATACCAAAAGATTGACCAAAATTAAACATACTAGTTACTCCTTGACCTGGCATTGCGGAAACCTGCTCAATTATAACTTTAATATTTGTTTTTTCAATTTTGTTTGTCCTTTTAATTATTTCATTAAATATTTGAGCACCATTAACTTGTCTTTTATTCTTCTTACCATCTGTCATAGTTGGCATTTCAATTACGTCTTTTATTATTCCATCCTCAAAAAAACAGATTGATCCTGAGATTCCTGGATCAATTCCAATAATCAACATCAAATACCACCTAAATTAACATTTGAATAAACATTCTGAACATCATCATCTTCATCAAGAGTTTCTAAAAAATCTACAACACTATCTTTATTATCTTTATTTATTATAACACTATTTAGTGGGACCCATTCAATTTCTGTTGAAATAAAATTTACAATAATTTTCTCTAAATTTTTTTTGACTTTGTATATTTCGCTCATTTGACATTGAACTTCGTGATATTCGTCATGGGAAGAACATTCTTCTGCTCCAGACTCAATAGCTAAATCTAAAATTTTTTCATCAGATATCTCTTTTCTATCAATTTTGATTATACCTAATTGTTTAAAATTATGAGAAGCGGAGCCTTGAGTTCCTAGGCTACCACCACTTTTTTGAAAAATAGTTCTAATATTTGATGCAGTTCTATTTTTATTGTCTGTTAAAGTTTCAACAATAACAGCAATCTTTTCAGGTCCGAATCCCTCATACCTTAAATTTTCAAAGTTTACTCCTGTTGCTGTGGAAGATTTATCAATTGCTCTTTCAATATTGTCTTTGGGCATATTTGCAGATCTAGCAGCCTGTACTGCAGATCTTAGTCTGGGGTTCATTGCAGGATCTTTATCACCAAGTTTTGCTGCAACAGTAATCTCTTTGGATAATTTTGAGAATATTTTTGATCTTTGCTTATCAGCCTTACCTTTCTTATGCTTTATTCCTGCCCAGTGAGAATGTCCAGCCATGATTTTTTAAATATTTTTTAATTGATCTCCATAAACATAGCTTTTTATATCTATCGCTAATCCTGTTTTTATATCACAATCTACTATAACACCACATAAAGTAGCATCTCCAGTAGCAGGAAAATGCTTCACTGAATTCTTTTTTAAAAATCTATTTAAAGAATTCTCTTTATTCATACCAATCACAGAGTCATAATCTCCACACATGCCCGCATCGGTTTGATATCCAGTACCATTATTAAGTATTCGAGCATCATTTGTTGGAATATGAGTGTGAGTTCCAATTACAAGTGTTGCATGTCCATCAAATAAATGCCCTATAGCATTTTTTTCACTTGTAATTTCACCATGAAAATCTATTACTAAAAAATCAAAGTCTTTTTTTAATTTATATTTCTCTAAAAATATTTGTGTTTCTTGAAAAACATCTTCACATTTTTTCATAAAAACATTTCCCATCAAATTAAGTACACCAATTTTAATATTATTTTTTGAAGAATAAATATTAAAACCTTTTCCAGGTGCAGGCTCAAATAAATTTTTAGGTCTTAGTAATCTTTTTTCTTTATCTATAAATTTTATAATTTCTTTCTGATTCCATACATGGTTTCCAGTTGTAATAACATTAACACCACAATTAAAGAAATCCTTACATACTTCTTCAGTTAATCCCATACCTTCTGCTGCTGCATTTTCACCATTTACAATTACAAAATCGATTTTATTTCTATCAATTTCATTTAATAAATTACTTGTTAATTTAGAGCATCCAGAAACGCCAACAACATCACCTAAAAATAAAATTCTCATTCTATAATTTTTTTCTCAGTTATTATTAAATCAAGTTTTTTATCATACTTATTGATTGGTATTTTTGTTAATTCTTGATAAGAAAATCCTAACCCAATTTTTGAAATTTTTTTGATCCTCTCTATTTTTTGTAAATAACGATCATAAAACCCTCCACCATAACCCAATCTATTCAAATCATGATCAAAAGCTACTAAAGGAACAAATATTATATCTGGGTAAATTTTCTTTCCTGATGTTGGCTCAGCAATTCCATACTTATTAATTTTTAAAGGATCTTTATTTGTCCATTCAAAAAAATCCATTTGGTTATTTTCTCTAATTATTGGTAAGGAAATATTTGCCTTTTTGTTTCTTAAAAAATAAAGCATATCCAAGTCATCAATCTCATGATTGCAAGGGTAATACCCTCCTACATTTTTGAAATTAATTTTATTTTTTTTTAAAAACCGATAAATTCTGTCAGGACTGAGACTAAGTTTTTTATTCGAATTTTTTTTTCTAAGATTTAAAATTTTACTTCTTAGCTTAGATTTACTCACAGACCTACTTTGAAATGTTTTCTAATTTTGCTTTTTTTACAAAATTTGATATTTGATCAGCAGCTTCATCAATTAAATTTTCGTATTTTTTTTGATTATCGTCAATTTCTTGTTTTAAATTTTCAT